>NZ_JBSFGS010000101.1:0-1070 GCF_053596675.1 Kitasatospora sp. NPDC001664 | reverse complement strand
TGGGGTCGTTGTTTCAGAACAACACAGTGGACGCGAGCAACTGAGGACAAGCCCTCGGCCTATTAGTACCGGTCAGCTCCACCCCTTACAGGGCTTCCACATCCGGCCTATCAACCCAGTCGTCTACTGGGAGCCTTACCCTCTCAAGGAGGTGGGAGTGCTCATCTCGAAGCAGGCTTCCCGCTTAGATGCTTTCAGCGGTTATCCCTCCCGAACGTAGCCAACCAGCCATGCCCTTGGCAGGACAACTGGCACACCAGAGGTTCGTCCGTCCCGGTCCTCTCGTACTAGGGACAGCCCTTCTCAACACTCCTACGCGCACAGCGGATAGGGACCGAACTGTCTCACGACGTTCTAAACCCAGCTCGCGTACCGCTTTAATGGGCGAACAGCCCAACCCTTGGGACCTACTCCAGCCCCAGGATGCGACGAGCCGACATCGAGGTGCCAAACCATCCCGTCGATATGGACTCTTGGGGAAGATCAGCCTGTTATCCCCGGGGTACCTTTTATCCGTTGAGCGACGGCGCTTCCACAAGCCACCGCCGGATCACTAGTCCCGACTTTCGTCCCTGCTCGACCCGTCGGTCTCACAGTCAAGCTCCCTTGTGCACTTACACTCAACACCTGATTGCCAACCAGGCTGAGGGAACCTTTGGGCGCCTCCGTTACTCTTTAGGAGGCAACCGCCCCAGTTAAACTACCCACCAGACACTGTCCCTGATCCGGATCACGGACCCAGGTTAGACATCCAGCACGACCAGAGTGGTATTTCAACGACGACTCCACCCAAACTGGCGTTTGGGTTTCAAAGTCTCCCACCTATCCTACACAAGCCGAACCGAACACCAATATCAAGCTATAGTAAAGGTCCCGGGGTCTTTCCGTCCTGCTGCGCGAAACGAGCATCTTTACTCGTAATGCAATTTCACCGGGCCTATGGTTGAGACAGTCGAGAAGTCGTTACGCCATTCGTGCAGGTCGGAACTTACCCGACAAGGAATTTCGCTACCTTAGGATGGTTATAGTTACCACCGCCGTTTACTGGCGCTTAAGTTCTCAGCTTCGCC
>NZ_JBSFGS010000100.1:0-1148 GCF_053596675.1 Kitasatospora sp. NPDC001664 | reverse complement strand
CTAGTGTCCTGAGTCCTTGATCCGTCGTTGGTCAGTGCATGGGACGTCCTGGGCCGAGGCTGGCCGAGCTGGTGTTGTCGGATCACGAGCGGCAGGTGCTCGGCACCTGGGTGCGGGGCCAGTCCACCCCGCAGGCCCTGGCGTTGAGAGCCCGGATCGTCCTTGCGTGTGCCGAGGTCGAGCCTGACGGGCTGCCCCGCTCGGCCAGTTCGGTGGCCGCCTCAACCGGGGTTACCACGGAGACGGTCTCCAAGTGGCGGAGCCGCTTTCTCGTGGACCGCCTGGACGGCCTCGGCGACGCACCCCGCCCAGGCCGGGTCCGGACGGTCACCGACGAGCAGGTCGCCGAGCTGGTCCGCGCGACACTGGAGACGAAACCGAAGAACGCCACGCACTGGTCGACCCGCTCGATGGCCGAGCGGGTCGGCCTGTCACAGTCCACGGTCTCGCGGGTCTGGCGGGCGTTCGGCCTTCAGCCCCACCGGGCCGAGTCGTTCAAGCTGTCCACCGACCCGTTCTTCGTCGACAAGGTCCACGACGTCGTCGGGCTCTACCTCGACCCGCCCGAGCGGGCGTTGGTGCTCTGCGTTGACGAGAAGTCCCAGATCCAGGCTCTGGACCGCTCGCAGCCGGTGCTGCCGATGATGCCCGGTGTCCCGGAACGGGCCAGCCACGACTACCTGCGCGCGGGCACCACGACACTGTTCGCCGCCCTGGACACGGCCACGGGCAAGGTGATCGGCTCCCTTCACCGGCGTCACCGCGCCGCCGAGTTCAGGAAGTTCCTCGCCAAGCTGGACCGGGAGGTCCCGGCCGGCCTGGAGGTGCACCTGGTCTGCGACAACTACGCGACCCACAAGACCGAGACGGTCAAGAAGTGGCTGCTGACACACCCACGCTTCCACCTGCACTTCACGCCGACCGGCTCGTCCTGGCTGAACCTGGTCGAGCGGTGGTTCGCCGAGCTCACCAACAAGAAGCTCCGCCGCGGCGTCCACCGCTCCGTCCAGGCCCTCGAACGCGACATCCGCGCCTGGGTCGCCGACTGGAACACCGACCCCCGGCCCTACGTCTGGACCAAACCCGCTGACCAGATCCTCGAATCCCTCGCCGGATACATCCGACGGATCAAGGACTCAGGACACTAG
>NZ_JBSFGS010000099.1:0-1325 GCF_053596675.1 Kitasatospora sp. NPDC001664 | reverse complement strand
GGCATCGACGCCAACAACGACCTCAAGCTCTACACCGGCAACGGCGCGGGCCAGGTCAGCGGCGGCTCCGTGATGATCGGCAGCGCCGGCAGCGGCCTCTGGGCCGGCTTCTGACGGCTCACCACTTCCACAGACCATTCCTCACCATCAGAAAGCGATTCAGTGAAGCGCCTCGCCTCCCTCGCCGCCGCCACCCTGGTCGGCATGCTCTGCCTGCCCGTCACCTCGTCTCCGGCTTCGGCGGCGACGGCGAACCCGCCCCAGCTCAAGGTCATGCCGCTCGGTGACTCGATCACCCGTGGGTACATGAGCACCCCGGAGAACGGCTACCGGGCGAAGCTGCAGCAGCTGGTCTCCCAGCAGTCCCGGTACACCGTCAACATGGTCGGGTCCGTGCGGAACGGCACCCTCGCCGATCCGGAGAGCGAGGGCCACAGCGGCTACGAGATCCAGGGCATCAGGGCCGAGCTCGACGGCTGGCTCGCCGCGGCCCAGCCGGACGTGGTGCTGCTGCACATCGGCATCAACGACCTCAACAACAAGCACGACGTCGACGCCAACGGGAACACGGCGGTCGACCGGGCCAAGGCCCTGATCAACCAGATCTTCGCGGACCGCCCCAATGTCACGGTGATCGTCCAGGGTCTGATCCGGTCCACCGCGGGTATCCCGGAGCAGCCGGGCATCACCGCGAAGATCGACGACTACAACAGCCAGCTGAAGACCTGGGTCAACCAGGAGCGGACCAAGCGGCACGTCCGGTTCGTCGACTCCACGGTCCCTGCCGACCAGTTGGCCGACAAGCTGCACCCGAACGCGGACGGGTACGACACCTTCGGCCGGACCTTCTACTCCGAGCTCGACCAGGCCTTCTCCGACGGCTGGATCGTCGGCGGCCCGCCCACCGCGCTCACCACCCCGGCCCGCACCGCGGCCGGTGACTTCAACGGTGACGGCAAGCAGGACGTCGCCGGGATCGACGCCAACAACGACCTCCGGCTCTACACCGGCGACGGTGCCGGGCACGTGGGCGGTGGTTCGCCGATGCTCGGCACCGGCGGTGCCTGGAGCGGCTTCAAGCTGATCGCCGCAGGTGACTTCAACGGTGACGGCAAGCAGGACGTCGCCGGGATCGACGCCAACAACAGCCTGAAGCTGTATGTCGGCAACGGCGCGGGCACCGTCTCGGGCGGCAGCGCGATGCTGGGTGGCAACGGTGCGTGGGCCGGGTTCAAGGCCATCACGGCCGGTGACTTCAACGGTGACGGCAAGGCCGACATCGCCGGGATCGACGCCAACGACAGCCTCAAGCTGTACGCGGGCAA
>NZ_JBSFGS010000098.1:0-1325 GCF_053596675.1 Kitasatospora sp. NPDC001664 | reverse complement strand
TGAACCGCACCGGGTTCGATAGAGATCTCAGGTTGTGGTTGTGACCTGTGGTTTTGCGGTTGTGAGGTGGTAGGTGTTCTCGTACTCGACGGGCGGGACGTGTCCGATCTCACCGTGGAGTCGGCGGTGGTTGTACCAATCGACCCACTCGGCGGTGGCGAGCTCGACTTGCGAGAGGGTCCGCCAGGGCCGCCGGGGTTTGATCAGCTCGGTCTTGAACAGCCCGATCGTGCTCTCCATGAGGGCGTTGTCGTAGGCGTCGCCGACGGATCCGATGGAGGCGGCGACGCCGGCGGCGTCGAGGTGCTCGGCCAGGCGGAAAGACGTGTACTGACTGCCTGCGTCGCTGTGATGTATCAACTCGCCCCGTCTGGGCGGGTATCCGTCGCGGTCACGCTGCCACAAGGCCATCTCCAGGGCGTCCAGGACGAGCCTGGTCTGCTTCGTGGTCGCGGCGGACCAGCCGACGATGCGGCGGGAGAAGGTGTCCACGACGAACGCGACGTAGACGACGCCGGCGAATGCTGCCACGTGTGTGAAGTCCGCGACCCAGCACCGGTTCGGTGCCGGCGCGACGAAGTCGCGGTCGACCAGGTCGGGGGCCCGTTCGGCGGACGGGTCGGGGACTGTGGTGACCACGCGCTTGCCGCGGACGGCTCCGGTGATGCCCAGGTCGCGCATCAGCCGCTCGATGGTGCAGCGGGCCACCGCGTGGCCGCGGCGGTTCAGCTCGCGCCAGATCTTGCGGGCCCCGTAGACCCGGAAGTTGTCCTCGAACGTCGTCGTGATCAGTTCCTTCAGCTCCGCGTCGCGGACCGAACGGGCGGAGGGAGCACGGTTGTTGAAGGCGTAGTAGGTGGAGGGGGCGATGCTGCAGCCGTGCTCGGAGAGTACGCGGCAGATCGGCTCGACGCCGCCGAAGCGGTCCCGGTGCCCGTCGATGAACGCTACGAGCGCAGGTGTGGCCGGTCGAGCTCGGCCGCGAAGAAACTCGCCGCGGCCTTGAGGATCTCGTTCGCGCGCTTCAGCTCGGCGATCTCCTTCTTCATTGCCTTGATCTGCGCGGACTCCTCCGTCGTCGTCCCGGGCCGCTGCCCTTGGTCGACCTGGTCCCGCCGGACCCAGTTGCGCAGCGTCTCGGCCGAACCGATACCGAGTTTCTCCGCGACAGCCCGCAACGCGGCGGACTCGTTCGGGTAGTCGCCGAGGACCTCGGCGACCATGCGCACCGCACGACGGCGCAGCTCAGGCGGGTAGGAGGAGGGACGTGCCATGACTCGAATCCTTACACGAAATCGAGTCTCCACTGAACACGGGGCGGTTCA
>NZ_JBSFGS010000097.1:0-1340 GCF_053596675.1 Kitasatospora sp. NPDC001664 | reverse complement strand
GCTGGTCGCCGACGCGGACGACCCCTGGGCCAAGGCCCGCGTGCTGATGGACGCCCTGGCCCCCGGCAGCTACGTCGCCATCACCCACCCCGGGCTGGACTTCGACCCCGCCGCCATGGCCTCGATCGTGAAGGCCGCGGCCAGGGGCGAGATGACCCTGGTGCCGCGGACCCGCGACCAGGTCGCGCGGTTCTTCGCCGACTGGGAACTCGTCGAGCCGGGCGTCGTCCCCGTCATGGGCTGGCGCCCCGAGGGCGCAGAGCCCGCCGACCCCGGCGCCGCCTACTACTGGTCCGGCATCGCCCGCAAGCGCTGACCCACCCGCACGGCGCCCGGGGAACGAGACCGGGCCGCACCGGAGGGAGAGCCCCGACCGGGGGCCCGCGAACGGTCGAGGCATTCCACAAGTCCCCGAGCACCACGCTGCTGATCATCGGGCTCGTCGTCGCCGTCATCGGCAGCTGAGGCGCGGCGGTTCACCCTGTTCGGCAGGGCCGCCGGCCCCGACGGGGCGGCCGTCCGGGCCTACCCCGGTCCGACCAGCCCGCACTCGTACGCGAAGATCACCGCCTGTACCCGGTCCCGCAGGTCCAGCTTGGCCATGACCCGGCCGAGGTGCTTCTTCACCGTGGGCTCGGCGAGACCGAGGGCGGCGGCGAGTTCCGTGCTGGTCAGGCCACGGGCGACGCCCAGCAGGACCTCCCGCTCGCGCGTGGTCAGTACGCGCAGCCGCTCCGGCCGGCCCCCGTCGTCGTGCCCGGCGACGGGGAGCCGGTGTGCGAAGCGGTCCAGCAGCCGCCGCGTCACCCGGGGGGACACCACGGCGTCCCCCCGGGCGACGTCGCGGATCGCCCCCAGCAACTCCTGCGGCCGGCTGTTCTTCAGCAGGAAGCCGGACGCCCCGGCCCGCAGCGCGTCGAAGGCGTACGCGTCCAGGTCGAAGGTCGTGAGCACCAGCACCCGCGTCCCGGGCACCTCGCGCAGCAGCTGCCGGGTCGCCTCGATGCCGTCGGTGCCCGGCATCCGCACGTCCATCAGCACCACGTCCGGCCGCAGCCGCCGCGCCAGCTCCACCGCGGCCTGCCCGTCGGCCGCCTCCCCGACCGGCTCCATGTCCGGTTCGGCGCGCAGGATCATGCCGAACGCCAGCCGGAGGAGCTCCTCGTCGTCCACCAGCAGCACCCGGACGCTCACGGCGCGCCCCCGTGCTCCAGCCGGACGGAGACCTGCCAGCCGCCGCCCGGCAGCGGGCCCGCCCGCAGCACCCCGCCGAAGGCCGCGGCGCGCTCCCGCATCCCCACGAGTCCTCGCCCGGAGCCGGCCGGTCCCGGCCGGCCGGC
>NZ_JBSFGS010000096.1:0-1434 GCF_053596675.1 Kitasatospora sp. NPDC001664 | reverse complement strand
GGGTTGCGTCCAGGGGAGTGGTGTACGGGTTCCACCCGTTCCGGGGGTTTCGTCCCGGTGATGGGTGTCGCCTGAGAACGTGAGACGGCCACCGGCTGATTCTTCGAGAACGACCAAGCTCTTGAAGGAGTCACAGCACGATGACCGCACCTGACAGTGTGCCCTTTGCCGTCCTGCTGGAGGAGAACCTGGCCTCGGCGAGTCCCGACTTGTTGCGGACGATGGTGAAGACGTTCGCGGAGGCGATGATGTCCGCGGACGTCGACCGGGCCTGCGGCGGCGAGTACGGCCGGCCGGGCGAGGACCGGGTCAACTCCCGCAACGGATACCGCAATCGGGACTGGGACACCCGGGTCGGCACGATCGACCTGGCGATCCCCAGGGTCCGCTCCGGCTCGTACTTCCCCTCGTGGCTGCTGGAGCGCCGGCGTCGGGCCGAGCAGGCCCTGGTCTCGGTGGTCGCGACCTGCTATCTGCTCGGCGTCTCGACCAGGAGGGTGGAGAAGCTCGCCGAGAGCATGGGAGTCACCCAGCTGTCGAAGTCACAAGTCTCGGAGATGGCCAAGCACTTGGACGAGCGGGTCGCCGAGTTCCGCCACCGCCCGCTCGACCAGGGTCCCTACACCTTCGTCTGGGTCGACGCCCTCACCCAGAAGGTCCGTGAGGGCGGACGGGTCGTCAACGTCCACTGCCTGGTCGCGGTCGGGGTCAACAACGGGGGCCAGCGCGAGGTCCTGGGCCTGGACGTCGCCACCAGCGAGGACGGCGCCGGCTGGCTCGCTTTCCTGCGGTCTCTGGTCGCCCGCGGCCTGGACGGCGTCCAGCTCGTCGTCTCCGATGCCCACGCCGGCCTGGTGGACGCGATCGGCGCGACCCTGCCCGGGGCCTCCTGGCAGCGGTGTCGAACGCACTACGCCCGCAATCTGCTCTCGCAGGTCCCGAAATCGGCCCAGCCCTGGGTCGCCACCCTCCTGCGGACCGTGTTCGAACAGCCCGACGCGAAGGCCGTGCGCCAGCAGATGGCCACCGCCATCGCCGCCCTCGACGAGCGATTCCCCAAAGCCGCAGAGCACTTGGAGGCCGCCCGCGAGGACCTGCTCGCCTTCGCCGCCTTCCCCCGCACGGTCTGGAAGTCGATCTGGTCGAACAACCCGCAGGAGCGGCTGAACAAGGAGATCCGGCGCCGCACCGACGTCGTCGGGATCTTCCCCGACCGCTCCTCCATCATCCGGCTCATCGGCGCGGTCCTGGCCGAGCAGAGCGACGAATGGGCCGAACAACGCCGCTACATCGGCTCCGAGATCCTCGGCCGCTGCCGCCTCCACCCGATCGAGGGAGAAACCCCCGACGAGACCACCCCAACCGCACTCACCGCCTAACCTGAAAACGGATCACCGAGTGGCCGTCGATACACCACGCCAGCGGACGTGACCG
>NZ_JBSFGS010000095.1:0-1459 GCF_053596675.1 Kitasatospora sp. NPDC001664 | reverse complement strand
CACAGCGGTTACGAGCGGCGGATCGGCGACACCGCGGTCTGCGGGCAGGAGCTGGTGCTGCACCTGCGGGTCCGCCGGTTCTTCTGCGACAACGAGGAGTGCGGGAAGCGGACCTTCGCCGAGCAGATCCCGGGCCTGACGTTCCGGTACGGCCGGTGCACGGTGCCGTTGCGGAAGGTCCGTGAGGCCGTCGCCCTGTCGCTGGGCGGCCGGGCCGGTGCCCGGCTGGCCGAGCACCTGGCGGTCGGCGTCGGCCGGGACGCTCTGATCCGCCTGATCCGCGCGCTGCCGGACCCGGCCACCGAGCCGGTGCGCGTGCTCGGCGTCGACGACTTCGCCTTGCGCAAGGGTCACCATTACGGCACGGTCCTGATCGATATTGAAGGCCGCCGTCCGGTCGATGTCCTGCCCGAACGGTCCGCCGACGGCCTTGCCGCCTGGCTCACCGAGCACCCCGGAGTCGAGGTGATCTGCCGCGACCGGGCCCGCTACTACGCTGAGGGCGCGGACCGCGGTGCCGGCACCGCCACGCAGGTCGCGGACAGGTTCCACCTGTGGCAGAACCTTGGCGAGGCGGCCGAGCGAGCCGTCGCCCGCCTCCGCCAGCAGTGGGTGCCGCCCGCGCCTGAGAAGGAGGAAGTGGTGCTGCCCGAGGTGGCCGACGGGCGGCGGGTTCAGCGAACCCGTGCGCGGCATGCGGCCGTGCACGCGCTGGTGAGCAAGGGCGTCCGCCACAAGGAGATCGTCGCCGAACTGGGCCTGGACCCGAAGACCGTCTGCAGGTTCATGCGCGCGGCCACCCCCGAGGAGCTGATCGGTTCGCGGCCCAGTGGCCGACAGAGCAGTCTGGACGGCCATGCCGCCTACCTGATCGCCCGCTTCAACGAGGGCTGCTACAGCGCCGACCGCCTCCACCGCGAACTTGCCGAGCCCGGACTGACCGTCAGCGAGCGGACCGTGCGCCGCTTCGTGCACCGGCTGCGTGAGAACGCCAAGCCGACCACCCACACGCCGATCCCCAAGGTCCGCGAGGTGACCTGGCTGATCCTCACCCACCCTGACAACCGGTCAGAAGCCGACCGCGTCGTCCTGAAGGAACTCCGCGACCGGAGCCCGGACTTGGACGCCGCCTGCGACCTCGTCACCCGGTTCGCCTCCATCCTCGTCAACCGCCGGGGCCAGGAAGAACTTGAGCAGTGGACCGCGGATGCCGAGAGCAGCGTCCTGCCTGAACTGCGAAAGTTCGCCACCGGTCTGCGCAAGGACTGGGACGCCGTCCTGGCCGGCCTCACGCTCCGCTGGAACTCCGGCCCGGTCGAGGGGCACGTCAACCGCATCAAGATGATCAAGCGCCAGATGTTCGGCCGAGCGAAGCTCGACCTCCTCCGCAGGCGCGTGCTCCTCACCCGGCCGTGAGGGCTGGGCAGTCAGTCAGGGGACTGCCCTATCGCCACAGGTC
>NZ_JBSFGS010000094.1:0-1571 GCF_053596675.1 Kitasatospora sp. NPDC001664 | reverse complement strand
GCGGCTGGATCACCTCCTTTCTAAGGAGCACATAGCCGGATGTGAGCGAATGTCTCACACGGTTGCTCATGGGTGGAACGTTGACTATTCGGCACACAGGGTTGATGGACGCAAGTACTGCTTCGGCGTGGAACGTGTCTGTGAGATCTGGTGTGTCGGGCACGTTGTTGGGTCCTGAGGGAACGGAAGTTGCCTCGAGGATGCCGGCCTCATGCGAGGCGCCCCCGTAAGGGAGCGTTGAGTTTGGGTGTCTGGTCGTTGTTTGAGAACTGCACAGTGGACGCGAGCATCTGTGGCCAAGTTTTTAAGGGCGCACGGTGGATGCCTTGGCACTAGGAACCGATGAAGGACGTGGGAGGCCACGATAGTCCCCGGGGAGCCGTCAACCAGGCTTTGATCCGGGGGTTTCCGAATGGGGAAACCCGGCAGTCGTCATGGGCTGTCACCCGCACCTGAACACATAGGGTGTGTGGAGGGAACGAGGGGAAGTGAAACATCTCAGTACCCTCAGGAAGAGAAAACAACCGTGATTCCGGGAGTAGTGGCGAGCGAAACCGGATGAGGCTAAACCGCGTTGGTGTGAGACCCGGCAGGGGTTGCCATCGTGGGGTCGTGGGAAAGTTCTTCAGTCGTCTGCCGGCGGCTGGGCGAGTCAGAAACCGTATGGATAGTCGAAGGACATGCGAAAGGTCCGGCGTAGAGGGTAAGACCCCCGTAGACGAAATCTGTGCGGCTCGCTTGAGCTTCTCCCAAGTAGCACGGGGCCCGAGAAATCCCGTGTGAATCTGGCGGGACCACCCGCTAAGCCTAAATATTCCCTAGTGACCGATAGCGGATAGTACCGTGAGGGAATGGTGAAAAGTACCGCGGGAGCGGAGTGAAATAGTACCTGAAACCGTGTGCCTACAAGCCGTGGGAGCGTCGGATGTGCAGCTTGCTGTGCATCTCGTGACTGCGTGCCTTTTGAAGAATGAGCCTGCGAGTTTGCGGTGTGTAGCGAGGTTAACCCGTGTGGGGTAGCCGTAGCGAAAGCGAGTCCGAATAGGGCGGTTGAGTTGCATGCCCAAGACCCGAAGCGGAGTGATCTAGCCATGGGCAGGTTGAAGCGGAGGTAAGACTTCGTGGAGGACCGAACCCACCAGGGTTGAAAACCTGGGGGATGACCTGTGGTTAGGGGTGAAAGGCCAATCAAACTCCGTGATAGCTGGTTCTCCCCGAAATGCATTTAGGTGCAGCGTCACGTGTTTCTTGCCGGAGGTAGAGCACTGGATAGGCGATGGGCCTCACCGGGTTACTGACCTTAGCCAAACTCCGAATGCCGGTAAGTGAGAGCGTGGCAGTGAGACTGTGGGGGATAAGCTCCATGGTCGAGAGGGAAACAGCCCAGAACACCGACTAAGGCCCCTAAGCGTGTGCTAAGTGGGAAAGGATGTGGAGTCGCAGAGACAACCAGGAGGTTGGCTTAGAAGCAGCCACCCTTGAAAGAGTGCGTAATAGCTCACTGGTCAAGTGATTCCGCGCCGACAATGTAGCGGGGCTCAAGTACACCGCCGAAGTCGTGTCATTGCAGC
>NZ_JBSFGS010000092.1:0-2038 GCF_053596675.1 Kitasatospora sp. NPDC001664 | reverse complement strand
CGTGTCCACCCAGAACTTCCCACCACCGGTGGAACCCCCGCCGCCACCGCCACCGCCGCCGCCGCCACCACCACCGTTGTCCGGCGGGGTCGGGCTCGCGCCGGAGGACAGCTTGGCAGCGTACCCCCGGTCACCGATCAGGTTCTCCATGTTGACGGTGGAGGTCTGCCAGGTGCGCGGCACGCTGCTCCAGCGGGCCCGCTGGTTCGGGTCGGGGTTGGTCGGGTCGTTGCCCCGGCCCTCCGCGCTCGGGTCGGCCACGATCACGCCGTTGCCGTAGTCGGTGTAGCCGACGATCGTGACGAAGTGCGTGAGGTCGGCGCCCGGCAGCGGGTCCGGGTAGTTGGTGGGCTTCGCCACGCCCTGGTTCAGCTTGGTCCGCGTGACGATGATGTTGGCGACCAGCGGGTGCCCGTTGTCGATGCTGTGCACCAGGTCGTTCTTGAAGTCCGTCCGCGAGGCCGGCCCCGGCGGGTAGGACATCATCCGGTAGTCGTAGTCGGCCGCCCGCCGGTAGTCCGGAGCGTAGCGGTTGAGCGCGTTGACCACCCGGGTGATGTCCCTGGTCCCGTTGTCCGTGGTGCCCATGTCCCGGGCGTACGTGGTCTGGCTGTGCGGGGTGTCCCCCAGCCACCCCTTGAAGGCCATCTGCACGGCGGCCGGAGCGCACCAGCTCGGCGTCTCCTGTCCGTACCAGGTGTACGGCACCACCGACGTGCCGGGCGTGCCACCCCCGTTGTCGGGCGGCAACTGTGCCTGCGCCGCCGGTGTGCCCATCAGTACCGCCGCGCCGGCCATCAGGGCGGTGGTGCCCACCGCCAGCGCTCTGCGGAGTCTTCCTCGCACGAGGACGTCCCTTCGTTCACGATCCCGTTCTCCGTTCCGGCCGTTCAGACCGTCGAGGCCATGAACTCTCGAACGACCGGATTCCCTGCGGCAGTTGATCCGCCGGGTGTCGGATCCCGAGCATGGGGCACCGGCGGGTGAAGGGGTATCTACGACCTCCTAGGGAGGTGGCGGCCGCCCCTCTATGACCTGGTAGGTACCGGGCCGGGAGGCGGTCGGGTTTGCTGACCACCGACACCGGGAGCGGGGTCCCCCGACGGACCGGACGGAAGCGGCTCCGGCGTCCGGCGCTGCCCCGGTGGTGGCAGCGCCGTCACCTTCAGGAGAGAGAACCATGGAACGGACACATCGCGGCAGGGGCCTGCAGGCCGCCACCGGAAACGTACCGGCCGATCCGCGTCGACGGATTCGAGGGATGAGCCCGACGGCATCGATGCCCGAGGGCCTGCGAGGCCTGCTGCGGCTGGCACTGCTCCCGCTCCTCGCGATCGCCCTGCTGCTGCCCGTGCTGGTGGCCGGCCCGGCCCACGCTCAGATCCCACCGAGTGAGGGCGGATCCGCTCCGGGCGGACCGATCAGCCGGAGCGAGGTGCTCGCCAGGGCGGAGGGGTGGTACGCGTACGAGAAGAGCCTCAAGTACGACTCGGACCAGTGCTACCTCACCGGGATCGGGACGATCCGCAACGACTGGCAGGGGGTCGGTGGTTGCGAGCAGCGGGGGTACTACCGCACCGACTGCTCGGGCTTCGTCTCGATGGCGCTGAACCTCGGCCACAGCTACGCGGTGGTGGAACAGGGCTCGTCGCTGACGCACCCGTCACTACTGACCAGGATCGACAAGTCCGACCTCCTGCCCGGTGACCCGCTGGTGCACCTCGACTCCGTGCACGACAAGCGGCACGTGCAGCTCTTCGACATGTGGACCGACGGCTCGAAGAACAGCTACTGGGCCTACGACTTCGGGGCGACACCGATCAAGCACAAGGTCTACTCGTGGGACGGCTCCTGGTTCACCCCGTACCGCTACAACAAGATCGTCAATGACACCACGGTCCACTTCCTGCCGCCGGGCAGCTCCGTGCCGCCGGACGTGGACGTCCGCAACATCCGCTACTCCGTGATGAAGAACGACGACATCGTGCAGGTCGGCGGCGGTTCCTCGGGCGCCGGTGGGAAGTTCTGGGTGGACACA
>NZ_JBSFGS010000091.1:0-2061 GCF_053596675.1 Kitasatospora sp. NPDC001664 | reverse complement strand
CTCCTTCTTCTCCGTGCTGCTCCGGTCTTCGACAGCGGCAGCATCACGGAGGCGAAGGAGAGGGGAGGGAGAGGAGTTGTCGCCACCGCCCGACCCCCTTGTCCCCGGCCCCTGGCCTGCGGTTTCGCCGGTTCGCGGCGGCAGGGGCGTGGAGGTGCGGGCGGAGGTGCCCGTGGGGGTGCCGGTGGAGGTGCCGGACGAGGTCGGCGGCAGTTCGGTGGGGAGGTGGCCGTCGGCCTGGCCGTCGCCGTCAGGGCCGGGCTGGGTGGTGGTGGGCATCGAAGCGGGCCTTCCGCGAAGGGGCACGGCCGGGACCGGCACGGTGGCCGGCCCCGGCGCCCGGGCGGGTGCCCGGACGCGGCCGACCCTGCACGGGACCCCCTTGTCCTCCGTCTGGCCCCACCCCTTGTCCACCACGTTGTCCCGCTGGTTGTCCCGCTCGGATTGCCCCGGTCAGGTCCCTTGTCCTCCCGGTTTGTCCGTGACCGGGATCACCCCTGGACGCGTGGTGGTCGACGGGCCAGCACCTGGTCGGCGAGGCCCTGCCCGAGCGCCAGGCGCAGCAGGGTGAGGGCGTCGGCGGGGTCCGCGGAGAGCAGCGGTACTCCGTCGGCGGCGTCGACGACCGGGCACCCGGTGATGAAGGTGGCCCAGTTGCCGTGCTCGTCGTAGACCTCGGTCCAGCCGGCCAGGCGGCCGTGCTGCTCCAGGGCCTGCATGGTGGAGCGGCCGGGCCAGGTGAGGCGAACCAGGCCGCCACCGCCGGCGTAGTCGCGGTGCGGCTCGCCGAGGTTGTGCAGGGTGGGCGGCGTCCGGGCGGTGGCCACGCCGAGGGCCAGGTCCGGCAGCGCCGAGACGTCGTCGGCCGCGACCGCACCCACAGCGGCGGCCGGGGCCGGGGTAGCGGGGGCGGTGGTGCGGTGGAAGACGTCCAGGGCGAGGTCGGCGCTCGGGTAGGTCTGGGGGCGGGAGAAGCGGTCGGCGACGAACCGGCCCGGCCGGCCCTGGCCCTGGTACTGGACCGCGATCCAGCCGCCCAGGCCCCATCGCCCGTCGGGCAGCAGCGCGGTCCAGCCCACCGGGACGCCGTGGTGGCGCAGCAGCCGCACGCTCGAGCCGTCCAGCAGCGTCCAGGTGACCAGCTCCCAGCCCTCGCCGAAGGTGAAGGCGAGGTCGTCCACCCGGCCCGGCCCGCTGAAGCGCACCTGCGGGTCGGCGAGCGCGGCGCGCAGCAGCGCGTCGCCGTCATCGGCGGGGGCCGAGCCGGGGGCGGAGGTCAGGTGGGTGGCCGTCCCGCTGCCGCCGGTGGTGATTTCGGACCGGTCCGCAATCGGCGCGGCCGGGCCCGGCACGGATGCCGCGCTGTTTTGGGACCGGTCCGGATCTCCCGCCGGATCGGACGCGGCGGCCTGGTCCTCGTTTTCGGACCGGTCCGCAATCGGGGTGCCGCCGGCCAGGGTCCAGTCGTCGGGAAGGTTCCAGTCCTCGCGCATGCGCGCCTCGTGGCGCTCGTCCGCGTCCAGGTCCGGCCAGCGGGCCTGGTCCCGCACGTGACGAGCGTTCATGTTCAGCTGGGTCGTGACGCTGTAGACGCGCTCCATCAGCTCCTTGTAGGCGCCCATCGGGTCCGCGTCGACCGCCGCGAGGAAGGTGTCGGCGTGCCTGCGCATCCAGTCGGCGGACACGGCGACCCGGCGGCGGTAGTTGTCCCGCTCGCTCATCACGTCGTACTCCGGCACCTCCCCGCCCGTCGGCGCCTCGGCCGGGCCGGGCACCGCGGCCGCGCTCCGGGGGCTGTCGGTCCGGGCCCGGGCCGCGCGGCTCTTGCACGACTGGGAGCACGTCTTGCGCGGGCGCCCGCGGCCGGTGTGCGGAGGGATCGTGTTGGTGCAGCCCGGCCCCTCGCACCGCGCCCCGGCCTCCGGGTCGCTGGCCAGGTCGAACAGCGTCCCCACAGCAGCGGCGTCATTTCGGACCGGTCCGTTTTCCATGCCGCTGATCGTAGCCAGGCACGGCAACCGAATTCCGAACCGGTACGGTATCCCGCCCCGGGTCGAGCCC
>NZ_JBSFGS010000090.1:0-2074 GCF_053596675.1 Kitasatospora sp. NPDC001664 | reverse complement strand
GCCGGGCCGGCCACGAAGCCGGTCAGGTCGGTGACCTGGCGCTGAGCGGCCGTCAGACGCTCGCCCTGGGGCTGCCAACCACGGCCGAGGCCGCGCGAGGAGAAGGTGCGCTTGACCGCCATCCCGCTCTCGTTGGCGTCCGTGGCGTCGAAGGTGTAGTCACCGGTGAGCAGGTTGACCGAGCCGGGGCCCACCGTGACGCCGGCGGCGCCGTCGGCGTTCTGGTCCACCGTCATGGTGTTCCAGCCGGTGGCGGTACCGGCGCCGGAGCCGTCCTCGGGGAACATCAGGGCCTGGACCTGGACCACGCCGCCGACGTTGCCGAGGGTGTCGACCACCGTCCAGTTGGCGTGCGTGCCGAGGTCCGCCAGGCGCGGCTTGGGGTCGGTGACCGGGGTGTTGTCCGCCTTGGTGAGGTTGGTGAGCGGCACGTTGTACTCGGTGGCCCCGGGGCCGCGGCGGTACTGGTAGACCACCCGCTTGAGGTCGGCCTGCGCGTCCACCGAGAGCTTCACGCGCTTGGCGGACTGGCTGCCGTCGACCGGCGAGGTCAGACCGGCGCGGCCCACCTGGAAGGCGAAGGTGGTCGCGTCGGAGAGGTTCCCCGCCCGGTCCTTGGCCTGCACGACCAGGGTGTGCTTGCCGTCGGTGGCCGGGGTGATGGAGGTGGTGACGGTCTGGGTGGCGGCGACCGTCACCGGTGCCCCGCCGTCCAGGGAGTGGACGAACCCGATCAGGTCGGTGGTGTTCGCCGGCGGGGTGAAGGTGAACTGGCCCGCCTGTCCGGCCCCGCCGTGCCACAGGCCGTCGGCCGGGTAGGTCGGCGAGGTGACGATGGGCGCGCCGGGCTTGACGGTGTCGACCACGAAGGAGGTGCCGACCCAGCCGGACTGGGAGTTGGCGTCGCTGATCCGGGCCCAGACCGAGTAGCTGCCGCCCTCGTCCAGCGCGGGGACGCTCAGGTCCGAGGGCCGCACCTGGAGGTAGCTGCCGGCCGGGACCGACCGGTAGATGCCGTTGACGAAGGTGGAGCCCTTCCAGAGGTCGATGTTGACGCCCACGGTGCCGCCGTCGGCGTCAGCCGCGAGGACCTGGAACATCGGCGTGGTGGAGCTGGTGTAGGCCGGGTTGCCCGGCACCGACGGCAGTACGTCGACCGAACTCGGCGTCGGCGGCACGGAGTTGTACGTCACCGCGATGTGCGGGACCGCGCCGCCCTCGGTGGAGGAGAACTTCTTCCAGGCGTAGGAGTCCGACTCGTTGTCGGCCTTCAGGCCCAGCGTGCCGTAGTTGTTGCCGTTGCCGGCCCAGTCCGCGGCGAGCTGGGTGATGTTGGCGTTGACCCAGCCGGTGCCGTCGGAGTTGGTGCACTGGTGGCTGTCGGTGCCGGTGTCCACGTCCCGGGTCTCGAAGGAGTACGCGTACTCCCGGCCCCACTGCGGCTGCGAGTTCCACCGGGTCGAGGTGGAGGCGTCGTTGGTGTTCCAGACCTCCCACTCCCTGGCGCTGCAGGAGTACGAGTGGAAGTTGTAGAGGCTGAGGGTGGCCCCCAGGACCTGCTTCCCCTTGAAGCTGGAGATCGGGAACTGCACGAAGGAGCGGGCGATCGAGGATCCGCCGTCGTAGCTGCCGACCTTCAGCTCCGTCGAGGAGGACTGGTCGGTGCCGAAGTTGGTCTGCACGAAGGTGTCGAAGGTGGTGCCGAGCTCCACCACCGGGTCGACCGTGACGGGGAACCGGGTCTTCGGGTCGGCCAGGTACGCCGCGTCCGGGGTGAACACCAGCTCGGCGTCCTTGCCCTGGCCGCGCAGCTCCATCGAGACCGGGCCGCGGTGCAGGTGCTCGCCGGACTTCTCGTCCAGGGCGTCGTCCCACATCACCGGTGCCGGAATCCGGACGGGTGCCTTGTCGGCCGAGGTGGCGACGAGCTCCAGGCCGCCGTCGGGCTTGCGCTCGACGGTGTAGCCGGTGGTGTCCACCGGCAGGGTGAGGGTGCCGGCCTGGGAGACCGCCGAGCGGTCCTTGACGATCAGGTACTGCTCGAAGCCGGTCCGGGTGGCCTCCAGCACCAGGT
>NZ_JBSFGS010000089.1:0-2305 GCF_053596675.1 Kitasatospora sp. NPDC001664 | reverse complement strand
ATGGAGACGTTGAAGGAGCCGGTGGTTTCGGCTGTTCAGGCGATGATCAGTGATTTGATCGCGCAGACGGTGAACCAGGGTTTCGGTGCGCAGGATGGTTATGACCTGGGGCGGACGGGGAAGGCGGGGGCGGACGAGTTCAAGGATGCGGTGAAGAACTCGGGGCAGACGTTCACGGAGTCGTTGCGGGACGGGTTGGGTTCGCGGGCGGGGCGGCATGCGCGCAACGGTCTGGAGAACGCGGCGGGTCGTAACGGCGGTGACGATCCGGGTTCGGGCAACAACGACGCGGGCTCGTCGAACAGCAACAACACCTCGACGTCGAACTCCCCGTCCAACTCGACGTCCACGTCGAACAGTTCACCGTCTACGTCGAACCCGTCCAGCTCCTCGCCGTCGTCGAACTCTTCGCCGTCCTCGTCCAACTCCACGCCGTCGTCGAACAGCACTCCAGGGGACAACGGCACCACCTCGCCGAGCAGCACCTCCTCCCGGCCGACGAGCACCGCGCCGGACAGCACCCCGACCAGCACCCGGGACACCACGACGCCGACTCAGACGTCGCCTTCGCAGCAGCCGGGTGGTGATTCCTCGGCGCCGCCGCGGAGTCCGTCGCCGGCGTTGGACCCGTTCGGTACGCGGGTGGGTCCGGACGCGGCGACGGACGGCCCCTCGCGCACCCCGGTGGCGCCGGAGCACGGCACGCCGCCGGCCCGCAACGACGACGGGGCCGGGCGCACCAACACCCCCGCGCCGGAAGGCCGTTCGACGCCGGACACCTCCGGCCCGACCCGCACGCCTGACCATGACCCGGGCTCCACGCGTCCGGCCGCCAACGATGGTCCGTCGCGCACGCCTGAGCACGACCCGGGCTCGACGCGTCCGGTGGCGAATGACGGTCCATCGCGGACGCCCGAGCACGATCCGGGTTCGACCCGTCCGGCGGCGAATGACGGCCCGTCGCGTACGCCTGACCACGACTCGGGTTCGACGCGTCCTGCCGCGAACGATGGTCCGTCGCGCACGCCTGACCACGATCCGGCGCCGGGCCGTCCGGCGCAGGAGTCGTCCGCTGTGCCCCGTCCGTCGCAGGAGTCGACTGCGCCGACGCTTGGGCCGGTGCGTCCGTCGGATCAGGGCCCGGCGCCGCAGCCCGCCCACACGCCGTCGGCGGATGTTCCGACGCCGCGTCACGAGAGCGCGCCGGAGCCCGCGGTGACCCGCCCGGACGCTGCGACGCCGTCCCTGCAGCAGCCTGCTCCGGAGCGCACCGCGCCGTCCGAGCCCGCCGGCACCGCCACCGACCCGCGCACCCACACCCCGGCTCCCTCCCACACCCCGGGCCCCGACGGCACGGCGCCGGCGCCGTCGCGGGTGGACCCGCGGACCGCGTTCGCCAACGACCCCACCCCCAACCCGACCCCGTCGTCGGACCCGTCCTCCCCGGCCGGCACACCCAGGTTGAACACCGCGGGTCTGGGTGCGACCACCACCGCCCCCTCGCCGTCCTCGTCGGATCACCGCCCGGGTCCGGTGCCCACGGGCGACCCGACCCCCAACACCCCCAACACTCCCAACACCCCTGGCACGCCCGGCACTCCGGGTGCGCCTGGTGCCGTTCCACATGTCGGCGCCCCGCAGGCGGCCACGCCCAGCACCCCGGCGTCGTCCCGCCCGACCGCTCCGCAGGCCCCGGCCACGCCGACCGGTCCGGTGCCCTCGCAGCGCCGCCCCGACAGCGACGGCCCGACGTTCGGGCCGCGTCCGGCCGCCGACCGCGGACCCGCCACCAACCGCCCGGACCCGCGCGCCGCCTACGCCAACCCCCGCCCCGCCGACATCAACAACCGGCTCAACCCCGACGGCCAGAACACCACCCCGTCGAAGCCCGACACGACACCGCGCCCGGACCTCGGCAACCGCCTCAACCCCGACGGCCAGAACACGGCGTCGAAGCCGGACAGCACGCCGCGCCCGGACCTGGGCAACCGGCTCAACCCGGACGGCCAGAACACGGCGTCGAAGCCGGACAGCACGCCGCGCCCGGACCTGGGCAATCGCCTGAACCCGGACGGCCAGAACACGGTGCCGAAGGCGGACAGCACCCCGCGCCCGGACATCGGCAACCGGCTCGACCCCACCGGCGACAACTCCCGCCCCGACGCCCCGCGTTCGCACGACACCGACCCCGGGAAGCCGGACATCGGCAACCGCCTGGACCCCGAGGGCCACAACACCCACCGCACCACCGACGACGACGGCCACACGTCGAAGGAGCCCTACCGCCCCGCCACCGAGGACCGCC
>NZ_JBSFGS010000088.1:0-2365 GCF_053596675.1 Kitasatospora sp. NPDC001664 | reverse complement strand
GGCGGTCCTCGGTGGCGGGGCGGTAGGGCTCCTTCGACGTGTGGCCGTCGTCGTCGGTGGTGCGGTGGGTGTTGTGGCCCTCGGGGTCCAGGCGGCTGTTGATGTCCGACTTGCCGGGGTCCGTGTCGTGCGAACGCGGCGCGTCGGGGCGGGAGTTGTCGCCGGTGGGGTCGAGCCGGTTGCCTATGTCCGGGCGCGGGGTGCTGTCCGCCTTCGGCACCGTGTTCTGGCCGTCGGGGTTGAGACGGTTGCCAAGGTCCGGACGCGGCGTGCTGTCGGGCTTCGACGGGGTGGTGTGCTGCCCGTCGGGGTTGAGGCGGTTGCCCAGGTCCGGGCGCGGCGTGCTGTCGGGCTTCGACGGCGCGGTGTGCTGCCCGTCGGGGTTGAGGCGGTTGCCCAGGTCCGGGCGCGGCGTGCTGTCGGGCTTCGACGGGGTGGTGTTCTGCCCGTCGGGGTTGAGGCGGTTGTTGATGTCGGCGGGGCGGGGGTTGGCGTAGGCGGCGCGCGGGTCCGGGCGGTTGGTGGCGGGTCCGCGGTCGGCGGCCGGACGCGGCCCGAACGTCGGACCGTCGGACTCGGGGCGGCGCTGCGAGGGCACCGGACCGGTCGGCGTCGACGGAGCTTGCGGGGCGGTCGGGCGGGACGACGCCGGGGTGCTGGGCGTGGCCGCCTGCGGGGCCCCAACATGCGGAACACCACCGGGGGTGCCCGGGGTGCCGGGCGTGCCAGGGGTGTTGGGGGTCGGGTCGCCCGTGGGCTGCGGGCTAGGGCGGTGGTCCGACGACGAGGGTGAGGGTGCGGTGGCGGTCGCACCCAGGCCGGCGGTGTTCAGACGGGGCGTGCCCGCCGGGGAGGACGGGTCCGACGACGACGGTGCCGGGTTGGGCGTGGGGTCGTTGGCGAACGCGGTCCGCGGGTCCACCCGCGACGGCGCCGGCGACGTGCCGTCGGGGCCCGGGGTGTGCGACGGTGCCGGGGTGTGGGTGCGCGGGTCGGTGGCGGTGCCGGCGGGCTCGGCCGGCGCGGTGCGCTCCGGCGCGGGCTGGTGCTGCTGCTGCGGGGACGGCGTCGTCGCGTCCGGACGCGTCGACACGGGCTCCGGCGCGCTCTCGTGACGCGGCGTCGGCACATCCGCCGACGGAACGTGCGCGGGCTGCGGAACCGGACCCGCCTCCGAGGGGCGCACCGGCCCCAGCGTCGGCGCGGGCGACTCCTGCGCGGGCCGCGACGGAGCCGGGTCGTGGTCAGGCGTACGCGACGGACCGTCGTTCGCCGCAGGCCGCGTGGAGCCAGGGTCGTGGTCCGGTGTGCGCGACGGACCGTCATTCGCCGCCGGACGGGGCGAACCCGGGTCGTGGTCCGGCGTCCGCGACGGACCATCGTTGGCGGCGGGCCGCGTCGAACCCGGGTCACGGTCGGGAGCGTGCGACGGACCGTCGTTGGCGGCCGGACGCGTCGAACCCGGGTCATGGTCAGGCGTACGCGACGGACCGTCGTTGGCGGCCGGACGGGTCGAGCCCGGGTCATGGTCGGGGGTACGTGACGGACCGTCGTTCGCCGCCGGACGCGTCGAACCCGAGTCGTGATCAGGCGTACGGGTCGAGCCGGAGTTGTCCGGCGTCGAACGGCCTTCCGGCGCGGGGGTGTTGGTGCGCCCGCCCCCGTCGTCGTTACGGGCCGGCGGCGTGCTGTGCTCCGGCGTCACCGGCGTGCGCGAGGGACCGTCCGTCGCCGCGTCCGGACCCACCCGGGTACCGAACGGGTCCAACGCCGGCGACGGAGTCCGCGGCGAGGGAGACGAGTCACCACCCGGCTGCTGCGAAGGCGACGGCGTGTGGCTCGGCGCCGTGCTCGTCGGCGTCGGCGTCGGCGAACTGGTCGAGGACGGCCCCGAATCACGCGAGGTGGAGCCGTCACCCGACGACGTGTTGGATGTGCTCGACGGACTCGAGGTGGACGAGGACGGCGAAGAGCTCGACGACGGCGTGGAGCTGGAAGACGAAGGTGAACTGGTCGAGTTGGACGGGGAGTTCGACGTCGAGGACGGCGACGTGTTGCTGTTCGACGAGCCCGCGTCGTTGTTGCCCGACCCCGGATCGTCACCACCGCCGTTACGACCCGCCGCGTTCTCCAGACCGTTGCGCGCATGCCGCCCCGCCCGCGAACCCAACCCGTCCCGCAACGACTCGGTGAACGTCTGCCCCGAGTTCTTCACCGCATCCTTGAACTCGTCCGCACCCGCCTTCCCCGTCCGCCCCAGGTCATACCCGTCCTGCGCACCGAAACCCTGGTTCACCGTCTGCGCGATCAAATCACTGATCATCGCCTGAACAGCCGAAACCACCGGCTCCTTCAACGTCTCCAT
>NZ_JBSFGS010000087.1:0-2645 GCF_053596675.1 Kitasatospora sp. NPDC001664 | reverse complement strand
CCGGCAGCAACGGCTCGATCCGCGCCCACTGGGCATCAGTCAACGACACATCAGATCCAACGATCCGATGATCCGAAAGAAACGGCCTAGGCCGGCGGAGCGAACCCGCCCTCGGCAGCCGGTGCCTGCGCGGGGGGTGTGACGGGTGCCGGTGCCTGCACGGGCGGTGCGACGGGTGCCGGTGCCGCCGGTGCCGCGGGGGGAGGGGCGACGGGAGCCTCGTACCGCCGTGCCCGCTCCAACGGCTGCTGCTGCCCGCCGCCCTGCGCCGGTACCTGCTGCGCCACCGGGTACCCGCCCTGCGCCTGCCCGGCCACCGACCGCTCCCAGTCCCGACGCTGACGCTCCACCAGCACCGCCCCCAGGTACTGCGCCGGATGCACCCCCTGCGGTGCCGCCTGCCCGGTGTACGCCACCAGGTCCCCGGCCAGCCGCTGCGCCATCCCGAAGCCCACCGCCGGGTCCAACTGCCCGATCCGGCTCAGGTACTGGCGGATCGCCAGCCAGAGCGGATCCGGCACCGCCGACAGGTCGAGCGAGACCAGCCCGCCACCGATCCCGGCCAGCAGCTCCGGCGGAACCGGCGGCAGCGCGTCCCGGCCCCCGCCCGCACCCGGCACCCGCTCCCGGACCACCAGCGTCCCCGCGAACACGTCCCCGAGCCGCCGCCCCTCCGGCGAGACCATCGAGCTGATCAGCGCGGGCACCCCCATCAGCATCGGCAGCTCGACGAACCCGACCAGCCCCCGCACCAGCGAGTGCCGGAACCGCACCGGCCCGCCGTCCGTCCGCACCACCCGCAGCCCGAACGCCAGCTTCCCCAGCGACCGTCCCCCGGAGAGCGTCTCCACCAGCACCGGCAGGATCACCAGGCAGAACACCATGAGACCGAGCCCGATCGCGGCCCCGGCCGCGTCGTCGACCTCGATGACCGACAGGGTCATCCCGAGCATCAGCACGATCATCAGCAGCACCTGGGCGAGCAGGTCCAGCCCGATCGCCAGCATCCGGCTCGGCAGCTTGGCGGACCGCAGCCCGAGCACCACCGCCTCACCCGTGACCAGTTCGCTCACTGCCGTCCCCCGCCCGTCCTGATCCGCACCGCCGACAGTCCGCCAACATACGGGCCCCCGGAACCCACAGGAAGGGCGGCCCACCCCTCTGGCATGCTGAGCCCCGACCCGCCCGAGCACCCGCCGCCCAGCAGGAGAGCCGCCCCATGGACCTGGACGTCTTCGTCGCCGCCCACCAGGCGGAGTGGCACCGACTGGAGGCCCTGAGCAAGCGCCGCCGCCTCACCGGGGAGGAGGCCGACGAGCTCGTCAGCCTCTACCAGCGCGCCACCAGCCACCTGGCCCAGGTGCAGTCCACGGCCCCCGACCCGACCCTGGTCGGCCGCCTCACCACCCTGGTGGCCCGCGCCCGCAGCGCCGTCACCGGCCGCCGCTCCTCCTCCTGGCGCGACGCCGGCCGCTACTTCGCCGTCAGCTTCCCGGCCGCCCTCTACCGCTCCCGCCGCTGGTGGATACCGATCGCGGTCCTCGCGATCCTGCTCTCCGCCCTGATCGCCTGGTGGGTCTCCACCCACCCCGAGGTCCGCGACTCGATCATCGCCCCCGAGGGCCTGCACGAGATGACCAAGGAGGGCGGCGAGTACGAGACCTACTACTCCGACCACCCCGCCACCTCCTTCGCCGCCCAGGTGTGGACCAACAACGCCTGGATCGCCGCCCAGTGCCTGATCTTCGGCGTCCTGCTCGGCCTCCCGGTCCTCTACGTCCTGCTCGGCAACGTGATGAACCTCGGCATCGCCCTCGGCCTGATGTCCTCCGCCGGCCGCCTCGACTTCTTCCTCGGCCTCCTCCTCCCGCACGGCCTCCTGGAACTGACCGCCGTCTTCGTCGCAGCCGGCCTCGGCCTGCGCCTCGGCTGGACGGTCATCGACCCCGGCCCCCGCCCCCGCCTCGTCGCCCTCGCGGAGGAGGGCCGCGCCGTCATCGGCATGGCGATCGGCCTCACCGTGGTCCTCTTCGTCAGCGGCCTCCTCGAAGCCTTCGTCACCCCGTCCCCCCTCCCCACCTGGGCCCGCATCACCATCGGCGCCGTGGCCGAGGTCCTCTTCCTCCTCTACGCCCTCGTCCTCGGCCGCCGCGCCGCAGCCACCGGCGAGGCCGGCGACCTCGAAGCCGCCGACCGCGAGGACCGTCACCCGGTCGCCGCCTGACCGGCGCGGCGCCCGCCGGTGGTCGGGAGAACCCCTTCCGACCTGGTAGTCTCATGATCAGCGCACAAAAACCATTGACTCGGTTGGAGTACGCGAGTAGGTTTGAACGGTTGAGAGCGACTGGACAACGGTCGCGGTCAGACGTTAATGTCTACGACAACGCCAAGCCCAAGCGGTGAGCGCCGAAAGGTGCCCGTGCGGATCGGCGAATCCCTCCCAGCGGGAATTCAGAACGAATGAAGCCGGTAAAACGGCCGAAATTCTTCTGGTAGGCTGGGAAACACGAAAGAACGAAGCGCCCGGAGGGCCTGCTGGAAAGCAGTCCAAAGGAAGCCACCGTTCCTTGAGAACTCAACAGCGTGCCAAAAGTCAACGCCAGATATGTTGACATCCCCGGCCTCACCGTTCGGTGGGGTTGGAG
>NZ_JBSFGS010000086.1:0-2866 GCF_053596675.1 Kitasatospora sp. NPDC001664 | reverse complement strand
CGGGCCGCTGGCCGGGCCGACCTGGGCGCCGGACTTCTCGTCCCGGCCGCCGTTGACCGCGTACAGCAGGGTCTTGGCGAGGTTCACCCGGGCGCCGAAGAACTGCATCTGCTTGCCGACCGCCATGGCCGAGACGCAGCAGGCGATGGCGGTGTCGTCGCCGAAGCGCGGGCGCATCAGCTCGTCCGACTCGTACTGCACGCTGGAGGTGTCGATCGACACCTGGGCGCAGAACTCCTTGAAGCCCTGCGGGAGTTGGGTGGACCAGAAGACCGTCATGTTCGGCTCGGGGGCCGGGCCGAGGTTGTAGAGGGTCTGCAGGTAGCGGAACGAGGTCCTGGTCACCAGCGGGCGGCCGTCCTCGCCGACGCCGCCGATCGACTCGGTCACCCAGGTCGGGTCCCCGGAGAACAGCTCGTCGTACTCGGGGGTGCGCAGGAAGCGGACGATCCGCAGCTTGACGATGAAGTCGTCCACCAGCTCCTGGGCCTGCTCCTCCGTCAGCACCCCGTTCTCGATGTCCCGCTGGAGGTAGACGTCGACGAAGGTGGAGGTGCGCCCCAGCGACATGGCCGCGCCGTTCTGCTCCTTCACCGCCGCCAGGTAGGCGAAGTACAGCCACTGGATGGCCTCGCGTCCGCTGGTGGCGGGGCCGGAGATGTCGTAGCCGTAGCCCGCCGCCATCTGCTTGAGCTCGCCCAGCGAGCGGATCTGCTCGGAGAGCTCCTCGCGCTCGCGGATGGTCTCCTCCAGCAGCGCCGCCTCGGTCGGGGCGGCGTCCAGCTCGGCCTTCTCGGCCAGCTTGGCCTCGACCAGCCGGTTGACGCCGTAGAGCGCGACCCGGCGGTAGTCGCCGATGATCCGGCCGCGGCCGTAGGCGTCGGGGAGTCCGGTGACGATGCCGGCCTTGCGGGCGGCCCGGATGGCGGGGGTGTAGGCGTCGAAGACCCCGGCGTTGTGGGTCTTGCGGTACTCGGTGAAGACCTTCTCCAGCCCGGGGTCGACCGGGTAGCCGTACGTCTCCAGGGCGCCGGCCACCATCCGCCAGCCGCCGTAGGGCATGATCGCCCGCTTCAGCGGGGCGTCGGTCTGCAGGCCGACGATCAGGTCCTTGTCCCGGTCGATGTACCCGGGGGCGTGCGCTGTGATGGTCGAGGGGACGTCGTACGCGACGTCGTAGACGCCCTTGGCGCGCTCCTCGGGGAACTTGTCCGTGATGGCCTTCCACACCGCGGTGGTGCGCTCGGTGGGCCCGGCCAGGAAGGAGCTGTCGCCCAGGTAGGGGGTGTAGTTCTGCTGGATGAAGTCGCGGACGTCGATGGCGTCCCGCCACAGCCCGCCCTTGAAGCCCGCCCAAGCACTTCGACCAGCTGTCTGCTCCTGCTCGATGGTCATGACGGTGTCCCTCTCTCTGTGTCTCGTGAGCGTCGCTACGGCACCGCGGGCGCTGCCGGTCGGCTCTGTGACGGTCCGTCAGCGATGGCCGGCGTCAGTTCTGGTGGCCGTAGTAGGCCTGCCGCATCAGCTGCTGCATGTCGGCGATCATCGGCATCCGCGGGTTGGCCGGGGCGCACTGGTCCTCGTAGGCGTACATCGCCTGCTGCGGCAGCGCCTCCAGGAACGACGCCTCGTCAACTCCCGCTCCCTTGAAGGAGTCCGGGATGCCGACCTTGGCCCGCAGCTCCTCGACCGCCCGCGCCAGCGACTCCACGCCCTGCTCCGGGCTCGCGGCCGGCAGGCCGAGCATCTTCGCGATCGCCTGGAACCGCTCCGGGGCCACGTAGCTCCGGTACTTCGGCCAGCTGGTCACCTTGGACGGGGCCGCGCCGTTGTAGCGGATCACCTGCGGCAGCAGGATCGCGTTGGTCCGGCCGTGCGCGACGTGGAAGGTGGCGCCCAGGGTGTGCGCCATCGCGTGCACCACGCCGAGGAAGGCGGAGCCGAACGCCATCCCGGCGATGGTCCCGGCGTTGTGCATCTTCTCCCGGGCCACCGGGCTGTTCGGGCCGTCGGTGACGGCCCGCTCCAGGTTCTCGAAGATCAGCTTGATGCCCTGCAGGGCCAGCCCGTCGGTGAAGTCGTTGGCGTAGACCGAGACGTAGGTCTCGATGCAGTGCGTCAGGGCGTCGAAGCCAGAGTCGGCGGTCACGTCCTTCGGCAGGTTCGTGGTGAGCGCCGGGTCGCAGATCGCCACGCTCGGGGTCAGCGCGTAGTCCGCCAGCGGGTACTTCTGGCCGGTCGCCGAGTCGGTGATCACCGCGAACGGGGTGACCTCCGAACCGGTGCCCGAGGTGGTCGGGATGCAGACCAGCTTGGCCTTCTCGCCCAGGTCGGGGAAGGTGAAGGCGCGCTTGCGGATGTCGAAGAACTTCTCCTTCAGGTCCGCGAAGACCGTCTCGGGGTGCTCGTACATCAGCCACATCACCTTGGCCGCGTCCATCGGCGAGCCGCCGCCCAGCGCGATGATGGTGTCCGGTCGGAAGCCGCGCATCAGCTCGGCGCCCTTCTCCACCGTGTCGATGCTCGGGTTGGGCTCGACGAAGTCGATCACCCGCACCTCGACCGGCTCGGAGCGGCGGGCCAGGACGCTCCGCACCCGCTCCAGGTGCCCGATCTCCACCATGGTCCGGTCGGTCACGATGACCACCTTGCGGGCACCGCGCATGTCGGCCAGGTACTTGACGGAGTTGCGCTCGAAGAAGACCTTCGGCGGGATCTTGAACCACTGCATGTTGGTGTTGCGCCGCCCGATCCGCTTGATGTTCACGAGGTTGAGCGCGGTCACGTTCCCGGAGACCGAGTTGGCCCCGTACGAGCCGCAGCCCAGCGTCAGCGAGGGCATGAAGGCGTTGTAGACGTCGCCGAT
>NZ_JBSFGS010000085.1:0-2974 GCF_053596675.1 Kitasatospora sp. NPDC001664 | reverse complement strand
GTCTGTGGTCGACCGGGACCTGGGGTCACCCGGGTGCGTACCTGGTGCTGCAGAACGACGCCAACCTGGTGCTCTACGACGCCGATGGGGTCCAGCCGCTCTGGGCCAGCAACACCTACTGGAAGTCGCTGAAGTACTGACGGTCCCTCAGCACCCCGCACGGGGGCGGCACCCGGTCCACCGGGCGCCGCCCCCGTACCCGTCGGCGGGCGGCGTGGATCCGGACCGCGCCCCGGAGGCGGATACCGCGTGGCGTGACCGAACCGGCGGACGATAGCCTGCCCCCCCTGGCCCTTGATCACGGGCCGGACGGCCGGAGCCGTGGGCCCGGCGCAATGGGGAGGTACGGAACATGGGGGAGCGCCTTCGCGCCCCGCGCCGCACGAGCGGCAGACGAATAGCGGCCCTGGCCGCCCTGGCGGCGGTACTGGCGGGCGGCCTGGCCGCTCCCGCGTACGCCGCCGACCCGGCCGTCCGGGCCGGCCTGGTGGCCGACGACCTGAACGGTGACGGCCGGTCCGACGTGTGGGCCGCCGACTCGTCGGACCTGAACGTGCTGCCCGCGGGCGGGGCCCCGTACGTCGCGTCCACCGCCGCGCAGAGCCCGGACGGCAGGACGTGGAACTCCTTCCAGGTCAGCGGCCGCGGTAGCGCGACGGGTGGCGGGACGGAGGACCTGTACCTGTTCAGCCCGGGGACGAGCACGCTGTACCTGTACCCGAACGACGCCGACTCGGGTGGGCGGGCCGGGTACTTCACGAAGAAGGACCAGGCCGTCAAGGTGGCCAAGCCGGCCACCTGTGCGGCGGGTGCGGACTGCACCGGCTACGACCCGACCTGGAGTTCGGCGACCCAGGTGGTGGCCACCGACGGGATCGCGAACAAGGACGGGATGCCCGACCTGGTCACCGTCGAGGCCGGCCGGCTCTGGTACTACCCGGGCAAGGCCGGGGGTGCCGTGATCGGTGCCCCGGTCCAGCTGGGCGGCACCGGCTGGCTCGACACCGCGCTGCTCGCCCCGGGCAAGGTCGGTGGCGTGCCGACCCTCTGGGTCAGGCCCAGGCTGGGGTCCGAGTCCGAGCTGTTCAGCTACCGACTGGAGTTCGGCGCGGACGGGCTCCCGGCGGCCAAGCTCCAGACCCCGGCCACGGCCTTCCGGATGGCGAGCGCGCAGCGTGCCGCCGACGGGACCAGCCGTTGCTACACGCGGGGCGCCAAGGTCGGCCCCTGTGCGACCGACCGGTCCCTCTGGCAGCTCCGTGCGGACGGGACGGTCCGCGACCGCGGCAACTGCCTGTCCGTCCAGGCGGGGGCCCCGGTCGTCGCCGGGTGCGACGGCTCCTCCGCGCAGCGCTGGCGGCTCCAGGCCGGCGGCACGCTGGTCGCCGAGGACGGCCGGTGCCTGACGGCGCCGGCGGACCTGGCCGCTCCGGCCGCTGCGACGCTGGAGGCCTGCGACGGCACTCCCCGGCAGGGTTGGGGACGCTGGCAGCAGGACACCGACGCGCCCGGCCCGTTCCCGGCGCCGCTCGACACCTTCCCCCTCCCGGTGAGTGGCACCGACCAGTCCTACGGCTACCTCTCCGCCCTCCGTTCGCCGGGTGACCTCGACGGTGACGGCAACCCCGAGCTGGTCGCCGCCATGGGCGGCTCGTACACCGAGGGCGCGGTGACCGTGGTCCGACCGGGTGCCGCGCCGGAGGGCGGGCTGCCCCGCTTCGGCGAGCCGGTCTCGCTCGGGAAGCTCGACCACCCCAGGAACGGCTTCGGCGAGGGCGGCTACAAGGGTCGCTGGGACGTCTACTACTCGGCCTGCGTCAGCCTGAAGGTGCAGTCCGACGGGAGCGCGGTGGTCACCGAGCTGGCCACCGGCAAGGTGCTGTGGTCCAGCAACACGCCGGGCCACCCCGATGGCCGGCTCACCATCGCGAGCGGCCGGGTCGCCCTGCGGGACACCACCGGCGCCACGCCGTACTGGTACGGCTGGCACCCGACCCCCGGCCCCACCGAGGGCGGGCAGCTGACCGTCCAGGACGACTGCAACGCGGTGCTCCGCGACACCTCCGGCCAGGTCGTGTGGTCCACCCGGACCTACGACCCGGCGCACGAGACCCTCGGCACCCCGCTGGTGCCCGGTCGCACCCTGAAGTCCGGCGAGCAGGCGACGGCGGACCGCACCTCGCTGGTCATGCAGGCGGACGGGAACCTGGTGCTGACCGACCGTCAGTCCTCCCGGACGCTCTGGAGCTCCGGTACCGAGGGTCACCCCGGTGCGGTCGCGACCCTGCAGGAGGACGGCAACCTGGTGGTCTACGCCGCCGACGGCCGGGCCGTCTGGGCCACGGACACCTGGAAGAACCTGCGCTCCCGGCTGGTCGTCCAGCGTGACGGCAACCTGGTGATCTACGACCTCGACGGCCGCGTGCTCTGGTCCACCGGCACCTGGTACGGCGGCGTGGAGACCCGGGGCACCGTGATCCCTTCGGGCCGTACGGTGCGGTCGGGCGAGACGGTGGAGTCGCAGGCCGGC
Organism: Kitasatospora sp. NPDC001664; assembly: GCF_053596675.1. Classification (NCBI taxonomy): domain Bacteria; kingdom Bacillati; phylum Actinomycetota; class Actinomycetes; order Kitasatosporales; family Streptomycetaceae; genus Kitasatospora; species Kitasatospora sp. NPDC001664. The sequence goes on along the minus strand of NZ_JBSFGS010000085.1, from coordinate 444 downwards.
CGGCTGGTGATGCAGGCGGACGGGAACCTGGTGCTGTACTCCAAGGCCACCGGCAACGCCCGCTGGTCGTCCCGCACGTGGGGCAACAACGGCGCCACCGCCGTCATGCAGGCGGACGGCAACTTCGTGGTCCGGGCCACCGACGGCCGGGCCCTGTGGACCAGCGGCACCTGGACCCACCGCAACGCGCGCGCGGTCCTGCAGGACGACCTCAACCTGGTGGTCTACGACCAGACGGGCAACGCCCGCTGGGCCACCGGTACGGACAACCGGGTGGCGGCCCGGCAGGGTACCGCGCTGTTCGCCGGTGCCGTGGTGAAGAGCGGTGAGGTGGTCAACACCCCGACCGCTTCGCCGATCTGGCTGCAGATGCAGTCGGACGGCAACCTGGTGCTGCACTTCAACCCGGTCGGTGCGGTCTGGTCCTCCCGTACCTGGGGCAAC
>NZ_JBSFGS010000084.1:0-3034 GCF_053596675.1 Kitasatospora sp. NPDC001664 | reverse complement strand
TGCTGGCCACCAAGTTCACCCAGGGCGCCTGGCTGGCCGTCCTGGCCGCCGCCGCGCTCTGGATGATGATGCGCGGCATCCGCCGCCACTACGACCGGGTCTCCGCCGAGCTCTCGGTGACGGATCCTCAGGAGGACTCCGTCCGCCCGGCCCGGGTGCACGGGATCGTGCTGGTCTCCCGGCTGCACAAGCCCACCCTGCGCGCGCTCACCTACGCACAGGCCTTCCAGCTGGACGACCTGGAGGCGCTCACCGTCGCCGTGGAGCCCGAGGCGGTGAGCGAGCTGCGCGCGCAGTGGGACGCCGCCGGGCTGGACGTCCCGCTGAAGCAACTCGCCTCGCCCTACCGGGAGATCACCAAGCCGGTGACCGCCTACGTCCGCTCGGTGCGGCAGGCCAGCCCCGGCGACGCCGTGGCGGTGTTCATCCCCGAGTACGTGGTCGGCCACTGGTGGGAGACCCTGCTGCACAACCAGTCCGCGCTCTGGCTGAAGAGCCGCCTGCTCTTCACCCCCGGCGTGATGGTCATCTCGGTCCCCTGGCAGCTCAACTCCTCGGCCCGGGCGGACCGCCCGGCCCGCCGCGCCCCGGGCGCGGTGCGGCGCGGCGAGCCGGAGCAGCCGGGCCGGACCCCGGACCGCGCCGAGACGCGGTAAGGAACACCCGATCACCCGTACGGACGGCGTCAGCGGACCGCTGACGCCGTCCACGTCGGCGCCGCCCTGGAGCGCGACCGCCCCGCCACCGCGGCCTCGCCGAAGCCATGGACGGCACCCTCGACGTCGAGGACACCACCGGCGGCGGCACCACCGTGCTCCTCACCCTCCCGGCGGCCTGATGCGGCCCGGAACGCACGGGAGCCGTGGCCCCCGGAGGGACCACGGCTCCCGCACGACGGGCGCGGTACTGCGTCAGATCGACTGCCAGTCCGGCTTCGCGGCGTAGGTGGCGCGGAAGTAGTCGGCCAGCTTGAGGCCGGCTGCGGCGGCCTCGTCGACCACCACGGTGGCGTGCGGGTGGAGCTGCAGGGCCGAGGCCGGGACCAGCGCGGAGAGCGGGCCCTCGACGGTGGCGGCGACGGCGTCGGCCTTGTTGGCGCCGGTGGCCAGCAGGACCACGTGACGGGCCTCCAGGATGGTGCCGATGCCCTGGGTGATGACGTGGTGCGGGACCTGCTCGATGTCGTCCTCGAAGAAGCGCGCGTTGTCGACCCGGGTCTGCTCGGTCAGGGTCTTGATCCGCGTGCGCGAGGCGAGCGAGGAGCAGGGCTCGTTGAAGCCGATGTGCCCGTCGGTGCCGATCCCGAGGATCTGGAAGTCCACGCCGCCGGCCTCGGCCAGCGCGCGGTCGTAGTGGATGGCCTCGGCCGCGACGTCCTCGGCGGTGCCGTCCGGGCCGATGAAGGAGGCCTCGCTCAGGCCGAGCGGCTCCACCACCTGGCGGATCACGGTGGAGCGGTAGGACTCCGGGTGCCCGGCGGGCAGGCCGACGTACTCGTCCAGCTGGCAGATCCGGACCCGGGAGACGTCCAGGCCGCCCGCCACCTTGGTGGTCAGCGCGGTGTAGATCGGCAGCGGCGTGGAGCCGGTGGCCACCCCGACCAGCGCGTCGGGCTTGCGCGCCACCAGCTCGGCGATGGCCGAGGCGATGAGCTCGCCGCCCGCGGCGGCGTCGGGGACGATCACGATTTCCATGGCTCCACCGTTCTGATTCGTACGCGTAGATGTGGTCTAGACCAGACTCGCAGATTCTACCGAGCCCCGTCCAGGACCATCGTCACGGTCCAGCCTCCGGTACGCCGCCCTCCCACGCCGGGCCGGAGGCCGAGTCGGGAGCCGCGCCGGAGGCCGAGTCGGAGGCCACGAAGTAGGTGGGGCGGTGCTGGACGGCGGTGTAGATCCGGCCCACGTACTCGCCCAGCAGGCCGACGCAGATCAGCTGCACGCTGCCCAGGAAGAGCACCGCCACGAACAGCGAGGTCCAGCCCGGCACGGTGGAGCCGGCCAGGTGCACCCCGATGCTCCACACCACCATCAGCAGGCAGAGCAGGAAGCTGGCCACGCCCAGCCAGGTGGCCAGCCGCAGCGGGGCCGCCGAGAAGGTGGTGACGCTCTCCATCGCGAGCCGGACCATCTTGCCGACCGAGTACTTGCTGCTCCCGGCGACCCGCTCCGCCCGCTGGTAGGTCACCTGCCCGCTGGGGAAGCCCAGCCAGGGCACCAGCAGCCGGTAGACCTGCTGCTGATCGGTCGGCAGCTCCTTGAGCGCCTCCACCGCGACCCGGCTGAGCAGCCGGAAATCACCCGCCTGGGCCGTCACCCGCTTGCCGACCAGCCTGCGCACCAGCCAGTAGTACGCCCCGGCCGTCCGCCGCTTGAAGGCGGTGTCGGTGGACCGGTCCGTGCGCACCCCGTAGACGATGTCCAGCCCCTCGGCCCGGGCCAGCTCCAGCATCTCGGGGATCTTCTCCGGCGGGTCCTGGAGGTCGGCGTCGATGCTGGCCACGTACGCGCCGACGGCCGCGTGCAGCCCCGCCGTCAGCGCGGCCTGGTGCCCGGCGTTCGACCGCAGTCTGACCACCCTGAGCTCCGGCCACCCGGCCCGCTCCTTCTCCAGCAGCTCGGCCGTCCGGTCCGCGCTCCCGTCGTCCACCGCGACGACCTCGTACGACACCCCGGCCCCGTCCAGCGCCGGGCGCAGTCTGGCCACCAGGGCCGGCAGCGCGGCCTCCTCGTCGTACATCGGGACGACGACCGAGAGGATCGTCCTCCCCTCGGGTGCTACCGGCATGATTTCCCGCCTGCGGTCCAGACCATGGGGACGGCCCGGACAGTAGCACGGGGGCGGCGCCCGGAGAACCGGGTGCCGCCCCCGCGCGGGGTGCTGAGGGACCGTCAGTACTTCAGCGACTTCCAGTAGGTGTTGCTGGCCCAGAGCGCCTGGACCCCATCGGCGTCGTAGAGCACCAGGTTGGCGTCGTTCTGCAGCACCAGGTACGCACCCGGGTGACCCCAGGTCCCGGTCGACCACAGAC
>NZ_JBSFGS010000083.1:0-3071 GCF_053596675.1 Kitasatospora sp. NPDC001664 | reverse complement strand
GAACTGACGGTGAACCACTTCCCGGAGCGCCCCACCACCCCCGACACCACCGCCGTCCGCCTCGCCCTGCTGGACGCCCTCGCCCTGCTCTCCCCACGCGACCGCGCCATCGTCCTGCTCCGCCACTGGGAGGACCACAGCGTCGAGACCACCGCGCAGATCCTCGGCGTCAGCCGCTCCATCGTGAAGGCCCAGACCACCCGCGCCCTCGCCACCCTCCGCACCCACCTCGGCGAGGAGCGCCTGGCCCTCTTCGCGGCCTGAGCCGAAACACCGTCAGCGAGCGCCCCGAGGGCGACGCAGGGATCCTGGACCGGCTCGAGCCCGACCCCGATTTTGCGGTGCCGGGTGCCGCGTGCCGTCGCCGGCTCGGTCCTCGACTTCGGCCCGCTCGACTGCTCGACCGCTCGACCGCTCGGCCGATCTCGCCCCGGGCTGGACGGTGTCCTCCCTGCCAACGGCAGCATCAGGTACCCAACGGCCGTGCGGTCAGCTCGGGCTGACGGCAGGTCAGGGTGGGATCGGCACACTTGCGCGATCACCGACAGGTCATTCAGGTCATTCGATGGCTGATACCGGCACAACGCCGTCCTTCCCTCCGCAAGCCCCGCACCGGGGCCCCGGGGTCCTGCCATGATGCGGCCAAGGAAATGTGACATTGCATATTTCTTCCGCTTCCCCGCAGACCCTCGACGAGGAGAGACCCGTGAAGAGCGTCATCACCACCGCTGCCGTCACCGCAGCCGCCCTCACCGCCCTGACCACCGGCCAGGCCGCCGCCGTGGCACCGGCCGGCCCCACCGGTCCGGTCGGCCCCGTGATCACCTGCGGCACCCCCGGCGCGCCCGGCTACCTGCTGACCCGGGCCTGTGTCGAGGTGACCGGCAAGCAGGTGCGGTTCTACGGCGTGGCCACCGCCAACGACCCGTCCCACCAAGTCCAGTCGGTCGGCTTCACCATCCAGGGCGCGGTGTCCGGCGGTGCCCCGATGGCCCCCGTCCACCCCGTCGTCAACATCCAGGCCGGCGGGAACGTGGTCGGCAGCGCCTACGGCACCGCAACCTGCGGTTCGACGGTCACCTCCACCTTCTCGGTGAACCAGCCGGGCTGGCCCGCCTCGACCGCCACCGTCTCGGCCGTCGTGATCTGCTGACGACCGATCCCCACCCCGGGGCGCCCGGTGCCAAACGCCCGCCCCGGAACCCGCGCACGCCGCCCGCACCCTCGACGACACCACGCCAAGAGCCGCCACCGTCGTCACCGGGCCGAGCGCACCGCCACGCCGGTCACCACCGGCCGCCCGCGACGCCCGACGAGGCCGCCACCCCACAGGGTGGCGGCCTCGTCGACGCCCCCAGCGGCGCCCAGTACGACCCCACACCGCCGCCACCACCACCTCGGCGGCAGCGGGCACGGCGAGGACGACCACGGCGACGCCGCCGGTCAGTCGGTGAAACCCAGCCGCCGACGCCAGCCCCGCCCTGCCAACCCCCGCGCTGCGCCAGGCCTGCAGCCGGTCCGTGACCTGACCCTCGAGCGCATCGGCTGTTGTGGCCTGTCGGGCGGTGGGGGGATGAACCGCCACCGCCCGTGCGGCGCTCCGGTGGGCACGGAGATCAGCGACTGCTCGACCCCGTACGAGCTGCACCTCGGCCCCGGCCAGGTCCGTCAGCTCACAGTCTGATGGAGCCACACCGGCGGTTCGGTGCCACGGCCAGCAACTGCGCCGCTGAGGGACGGGTCCACCTTGGTGCGGTCAAACTCAGGGAGGTTGGACTGACGACGGTTTGTCTCACCGAAGTTGGGCCTCCGGCGGACTGTTCGCCTGACATCTCTTTCGCTGGGGCGGCGGGGCTGGGAGGATCTTGGACATGGAGAGAATCGAGTCCGCGGTCCTTCGGTGACCGCCGCGATCGGGGTCATGGCCTCGACAACCTTGCTCGACTACGCGCTTCGTGTCTGTGTCAGCGGACACGGCAGACTGGCTCTGGCGCGAGTTCCGTGAACGATCTTGAACCTGGTGTAATCCCAGGGTGAGCGGGTGCCGGAACCGGGGTGGCTCGGTGTGGGGGCGGGGATGGACGGACAGATGGCGGCGGCAGAACACCTGGATGCTGTGACGCGGCGGACGCGGGTGGACTGGGAGCTGATGCCCCTGGACGGCGTCGGGCCGCTGCGGTTCGGCATGCCGATCACCGAGGTCACCGCAGTACTGCCGGGCATGAGCGAGCTGCGCCGGTTCCAGGCCGGACCGTCGGAACCGAACACCCTGGGCGTGGCGTTCGGCACGGAGCCTGCAGAGCCTGCTGTGTACGGGTACTTCATCAGCGGCCGGCTGTTTTGTGTCGCGGTCGACGCGGCCTTCGGGCCCCAGGTCACACTCTGGGGAAGGGAGTTGACGGCCTGCGTCCCGGCGGATCTGGAGCAGTTTCTTCTGCGTGCTTCCGAATGCGGGGTGCTCGGTGTGTCCTACGGTCCGCGGGGCAATCCAGGAGCCGCCAGCATCGGCCTGGTCCTGCGGGTGCAGGAGGTCTCGGGCAATGCGGTGACCCGGCCGGTGATGGTGGGCCGAGGCTGGGAAGAGCGGTGCCCCGACGACTGGGAGGGGCCGATACCGGAATGCGAATGGATTGGCCGGCAGTGGTTCTACCCGGGTACGCGCAGAACTGGCCACCAGCAGGCCGGTTGCCGGCTTGGGGCGACTGGCAGCGGCCCTTCTAGGTTGAGTGCCAACGGACATGGCGGGTCGACAGCTCCGGTGCGAGTTCCGTGAAACCCGCCCGCAGGTCTGGCCGGTTGGCGATCATGACGAGTGTCTGTCAGTGAACTCCTGGCCGTCCTATGTCCCCAGTTCGCGCTGCTGCAGGTGGACTTGGTCCGGTCGGCCGGTCGGCCGGTCGGTCCGTACGGGTCCACGCCCGATGTCGGACGCCGAAGGCGGAGTGCCCGGGCTGCGGCAGCTGGTCCGAGCGCGTGCACAGCGGTTACGAGCGGCGGATCGGCGACACCGCGGTCTGCGGGCAGGAGCTGGTGCTGCACCTGCGGGTCCGCCGGTTCTTCTGCGACAACGA
>NZ_JBSFGS010000082.1:0-3608 GCF_053596675.1 Kitasatospora sp. NPDC001664 | reverse complement strand
CCCAGCTCCTCGCTGCGCATGGCCTTGCCGATCACGAGGCGCTTCAGCGCCTGGGGCAGATTGAACACAGGGGCGAGAGTAGGACGCGGGGCGGAATCTTCGAAACGGCCCGAACCGCCCCTCCGGCGCCTGGTTTTCGCAGGTCAGAGGGGCGGTTGACGGTGCTGACGGAGCGTCATGGGAGGTGTTAAGGGTCCGTCAAGGTCCGTGTGCGGATTCCGGTCATACGGGATGAACGCGGCTATTTCTCCGCATCGGTCCGGAGCCGGAGACGGCAGACCACGGCGTCGGTGCGGCGGCGCAGCGCCCGGTCGATCACCGCGCCGCGCTGGTTCTGCAGCGCGCGCTGCCAGCGGCGGGCCGGCTCCACCTCGGGGATCAGCACGGTGATCCGGCGGCCCTCGCCGAGGCCGTTCACGTAGTCCGCGATCGGCTGCCCCAGACGCCGGTGCGGATCGGTGATCTCCACCAGCTCGACGCCCGGCCGCCAGAGCTCCCAGTCCCGCCGCAGCGCCTCGGCGGCCTCCCGGTCCTCGGCGTCGGGGTCGGCCGGCAGCACGGTGAAGGCGCGCACCTCGTCGCCGAGCGAACGGGCCGTGCAGAGCGCCTCCCGGGTGAGCCGGGTGATCGTGCTGACCGGCACCAGCACCAGCGAGGGCCCGGAGCCGGTCAACGGCCCCGGCACCCGGCCGAGTTCGAGCCGCTCGCCGATCCGGGCGTAGGCACGGTGGACGGCCTCGAAGAGCAGCACCAGCAGCGGCAGCGCCAGGCAGATGCCCCAGGCGCCCTCGGTGAACTTGGTGCCGGTCACCACCACCGCGGCCACACCGGTGAGCAGCGCGCCGAAGCCGTTCAGCGCCGCGCGGGCCCGCTGACGGGCGATCAGCCAGTGCTTCACCATGCCGACCTGGCAGATGGTGAAGCCGACGAACACCCCGATCGCGAACAGCGGCACCAGGGTGTTGACGTCGCCGCCGGAGCCGATCAGCAGGGCCGCGGAGACCAGGGCCAGGAAGAGCACGCCGTGCCGGTGCACCCGGCGGTCGGCGCGCAGGGCGAAGACGTGCGGCAGGTGGTTGTCCCGAGCCAGCAGGTGCAGCAGCACCGGCAGGCCGCCGAAGGAGGTGTTGGCGGCCAGGCCGAGCAGGACGACGGTGGCGAACTGCACCAGGTAGAAGCCGAACCCGTGCCTGAGCGAGGCGTCCGCCAGCTGCGCCAGCACGGTGACGCCCTCGACCGGCTGGAGGTGGAACTTGCCGATCAGCACGGCCAGCCCGATCAGCATCACGCCCAGCAGGCCGCCGAGCGCGACCTCGGTGTGCTGGGCCCTGCGCACGGCCGGGGCCCGGAAGGAGGGGACGGCGTTGGCCACCGCCTCCACGCCGGTCAGCGCCGAGCAGCCGGCCGCGAAGGCCTTGAGCAGCAGCAGCGCGCCGACGGCGGTGGCGTTCTCGCCCAGCACCGAGGCGTGCCCGGCGGCGGCCGCGGTCGAGGCGGGCGCGTCCCGGAACAGGCCGGCCACCACGATCGCCAGGATCGACAGCACGAACACCGCGGTCGGCACCATGAACCAGCGGGCCGACTCGGCGATCCCGCGCAGGTTCACCGCCGTCACCAGGGCGAGCACGCCCAGGCAGAGCCAGACCCGGTCCCCGTGGAGGGAGGGGAAGGCGGAGGTCAGCGCCGCCACTCCGGCGGTGACCGAGACCGCGACGTTCAGAACGTAGTCGATCACCAGCGAGGCGGCGGCGGTCAGCGCCGTGCGCCGCCCCAGGTGCGCCTTGGCCACCGCGTACGAGCCGCCGCCGTCCGGGAAGGCCGCGATCACCTGCCGGTACGAGGCCACCAGCACCGCCAGCAGCACCGCGATCGCCACCGTCACCGGCAGCGTGAACCCCAGCCCGTACGACCCGGCCGCCGCCAGCACCAGCACGATCGACTCGGGCCCGTACGCCACCGAGGCCATCGCGTCCAGCGACAGCGCGGACAGCCCGCCCAGCGCCGTCAGCTTGTGCCGCTGCTGATCAGGGGGCTCCTCGGCCGCCGTGGGGGCGGTGGCGGCGACGGTGACGGACATGCGGTCCTCCGGTGGTGCGGGATGCTTCCGCCCCGATCCTCGGACCGTCCGCACCTCGGGCCCCGGCCCCTGACGGGATCCTGACGGCCCGTCCACTCCCGTTGACGCCTCGTTGACGCCCCGCCGGGCGGAGGCTCAGCGGGTGCGGCCGTCGCGGACCACGATCTCGCGGTCGGCGTAGGCGGCCACCCGGGAGTCGTGGGTGACCAGGAGGACGGCGGCGCTGGTCTCCTTGGCGGTGGAGAGGATCAGCTGGAGGACGCGCTCGCCGCTGAGCGAGTCCAGGGCGCCGGTCGGCTCGTCGGCGAAGAGCACCCGCGGGCCGGTCACCAGGGCCCGTGCGGTGGCCACCCGGTGGGCCTGCCCGCCGGAGAGCTCGCCGGGGCGCTGCGCAGCGGTGCCCTCGGCGCCGACCCGCTCCAGCCACTCCCGGGCCTTCGCCTCGGCGGGGCGGCGCCGCAGGCCGGACAGCCGCAGCGGCAGCGCCACGTTCTCCAGGCAGGTCAACTCGGGCACCAGCTGGCCGAATTGGAAGAGGAAGCCGAAGTCGGTGCGGCGCAGTGCGCTGCGCTCGCCGTCGGAGAGCAGGTCCAGGCGCCGGCCGTCGTACTCCACCGCGCCCGCGTCCGGCCGGACGATCCCGGCCAGGCAGTGCAGCAGGGTGGACTTGCCGGAGCCGGACGGCCCCATCACCGCGACCAGCTCGCCGGGGGCCAGCCGCACCGAGGCCTCGTGCAGCGCGGTGGTCGGCCCGTAGTGCTTGGCCAGCGCGGTGGCGCTCAGCAGGGCGGGCGTCACCGCGGCCTCCGGCGAGGCCTCGGCCGGGGCGGTCACCGCAGCACCTGCCCGCTCAGCTCGTCCAACCGGGCCGCGGTCAGCTCCAGCCAGCGCAGGTCCGCGTCCAGGTGGAACAGCGCGTGGTCGCAGATCAGCTGGTCCGCCAGGTCCCCGCTCTCCTTGCGCCGGGTGAGCGCCCGCATCTGCCGTAGGTGCTCGGTCCGCTGGGTGTCCAGCACCTCCACCGCCGGACGGCCCGTCAGCAGCGCCAGCACCACCTTGGCGTACAGCGTGTTCTGCAGGTACGGCTCCGGGTTCTCCGCCCGCCCCAGCCACTGCGCGACGTCGGTGACCCCGGCCTCGGTGATCGCGTACCGCTTGCGCTCCGGCCCGTCCCCCGGCTCCACGCCCTCGACCTCGACCAGACCGCCCTTCAGCAGCCGCGACAGCGTCGAGTACACCTGCCCGTAGTGCAGCGACCTGGTCCGCCCGAACTGCTCGTCGTAGGCCCGCTTGAGGTCGTACCCGTGGCGGGGCTGCGACTCCAGGAGCCCGAGGAGGATCTGACCGAGTGACATGGTTCGCACTGTACACACGGTGTATAGGCGCGCGGGCCCCGCGTCCCGTGGTGGGGAGGCGGGGCCCGGGGCGGGTCAGGTGTTCTTGGCGGTGGTGAAGCGGTTGGTGACGTCGGTCCAGTTGACGACGTCCCAGAGGCGGGTGACGTAGTCGGGGCGGACGTTGCGGTACTGGA
>NZ_JBSFGS010000081.1:0-3876 GCF_053596675.1 Kitasatospora sp. NPDC001664 | reverse complement strand
CGTCTAGCGTCGTGAACACCGACTCATAGGCCACTGCCCGAGCCAGGAGAACCAGGTCGGCCCGGTCCGCGCCGGCGGCAAGGAGCCGCTTGGCGTCTGGGAGTTGATCGAGCGCATCCGGGTCGGCCCAGTCGTCGATCGGACTACGCCACAGGCTTCGCAGCAGTATGAACCGGGCGAGCTGCGGCAGGTCCTCGCTCAACTCCGACTTGACCCAGTCCGCGGCGTCAGCCGCACCAAGAGCGTCGAACTGGGCGCGCAACGACAGTGCCAAGGCCTGTGACTTGGCATCCAGGCCGTTCAGCCACGCCTGCCACGCTGTTTGGGGATTACTCACCGCACCAGCATGCCCCATGGCTACCACGGGCTGACCAGGAGGCCCGCGCCGATCACGAAACTCGCGCCAGAGCCAACTCCTACTGTCCCTTGACACCCCCGCCCCGAGGCCGCCTCAGCCCACCAAGTGAGACACCGTCACAACGGCGGCCGCACCGACCACGGCCCCCGAGGCCAGAGCGGCGACAGCGGCTGCCCGACCGACCCCCCGCTCGAAAGGGACGTTCGGCGCGACCCGGTGCAGCAACGGCGCCACCACCGCGATGAGACCGAAACCGGCACCCAGGCGCCAGTACATCCCGCCCGCGCACCCGCCGCGAAAGCGCCCCCCGCACCCGCCCGGCTCCGCGGCGAACCCCATCACCACCAAGACCAGCGCGACCCCGTACACCGCGCCGAACAGCATCGTCGCCAGGAAGTCCGCACGCTTCACCCCGCCGTCATCCATCACGCCGCCCCCTCGTACCCCAGCTCGATCCGGACACCCGGACAGACCGACCTCCATGCTTCGACGCGCTGCCGCTGCGCCCGTCCGGGCGTTTCAGTACCAGACGCCGAGGACGAACCAGCCCGCGAAGAACAGGAACAGCAGCAGGGACCAGATCGCCTCGACGAACGGATCCTCGCGAAACCGCCGCGGCCTGCGCGGGTCGAAGCGGAGCACCACCCACCCGTCCCTGCGCTTCTCCTTCGTGGAGCCCAGCTCGACCCTCACCGGCTCGCCGCCGAGCGGAGTGAACTCGACGGTCGCGTGGAACAGCGAGCCCCCGTGACCGTCCGGCTTCTCACACTGGTCGATCACCCTCGCCTCGGCCCAGACCCCGCGCAGGCCCACCTGGATACCACCCCACATCAAGACCAGGCAGCCCACGGCGCCACCGCCACCGACGACGATCATCGCCGCCCGCCCGACCAGAGTCCCCCACTCGTCGATCATGCGGGCAGCGTAGTACTACTGAGCGGGCACACGGCGTGGCGGCCGGAGGGCACGGGCCGAACTGGAGGCGGCCGTGCAGCTGCTCGGCCTGGTCCGCTCCGAGACAGGTTCAACGGCCCGGGCCGGGGGGGCACCGGGCGAACCGGTGCGCGGCACGCGATCGCCGTCCACAAGACGGCCTGCGGCACCGCTCCGGGGTGCCCCGGTGGGGTCGACGTGCTCGCAGAGCGGGTCATCGAGGTCGGGTACGTGCCGGCGAAAGGTGCCCGGACGCTGTGCGGCGGGCCCCTCGGATCAGGGTGCCGATGCTGATGTCGAGGGTCGACCGCTCCACACCGAGCTCTACCGGGCCAAGGCCCAAGTGTGCCTTGGCTGGATGTCCTGCCCTCTGGCGAAATGGGGCTACACCACGGGCAGATCACCCCTACGATCACGGGCATGTCGATCACGTCACCGATACCGGTCCTGCGGGGTGACCAGGACGCCGTCCTCCGTTTCGACGGCGACGCCCTGGTCCTGAACCGGCCCCACGAGCAGCTGCGCATCCCGCTGGCGGCGGTCCGTGGGGTACGTGCCGAGGGCCGGTCGGTGAGCGTCGAGCTCGCCGCTGGAGCCGGAGCCGGAGCCGGAGCCGCGACGGCCGTCCACCGGATCACGGGGGTGAGCGGCGCCGCCGCCGCGGTCTTCGCCGCCGCCGTGACCACGGCATTGCCCGAACACGCGGACGGGTACGCCGCCGTCGTCTCGAGCATCGTGGCCGAGCCGCGGCAGGACCGCCGGATCCGCCTGCTCAAGCGCTGGGCGATGGTGGCCGGCCTGGTGGTGACGGCGGTGGCCGTCACCGCCGGCACCGCCACGGGCGGCCTCACCGGTATCGGCCTCGGCGTGATGACCCTGGTGGGCGGTGCCCTGGGCGTGGCGATGACGGCGGTCGGCCTCGGAGGGCTGTGGCTGGCGTGCCGCCAGTGGTACCTGCCCCGCCACGGCATCACTGTCGAGGCCGAGCGGCACCCGGACCAGCGCGGGACGTATGTGTACACCGACAGCGACGGGGTGAGCCGCACCCTGTGGGCCAAGAGCGCCTCCGCCACCATTGAGGTCGCCTACTCCTCCGGGGACCCGTCGCAGGTGGTCGTCCGCCGTTCGGGACCGCGCACCGCCTGGGAAGCCGTCTTCACGCTGGGCATGACCGCCTGCGGCCTCGCCGCCCTCGCCGGAGTGGTCGTCCTGCTGGTCGCCTCCCTCCAAGGCCTCTACGTCGGCGTGTAGCGAGCAGCGCCCGAGGACGAACTCACCACAAGAATCACCGAGGTCCACCAGCACCCGCGCGGCCGCTGCGGCCCCCACACGCCCACGCTCTCCCGCTGCCCGAGGGTGGGTAGTGCAGCGGACGCCGCACCGCGCGGGCTGGAGCGGCAGGCCGGCCTGCACCCGCATGGCGCTTCTGTGACGACTCGTCTCTTGAGCTGCGGGGACTGGCTGTTGAGGTGGGCTGTCGTGGTGGTGTGGGAGCAGGACGACCCTGGTGAGATGGAGTCAGATGCTGGAAGCTTGATCGTCTTGTCTGGGGTTGCCAAGTGCCTGGTTGCTGATCTGCGGGTCTAGGTGATGTACGAGGAATCGTGAGTTGGCTGAGATCCGATGTGATCCTTCACAGGCTCACGAACAGCCCCACATCTGGGGCTTCTGCGTCGGTTGACCGGCCGTGCCGGAGCCAGTGGCACCCACCGTGCGCTCGACGGGACCTGATCCGCACCCCGCGATTGCGGCTCGGAACGATGCGAGGTCCGCCGCTACCGGCAGAGCGGTTGGGCGCGGGCGGCCCCCGGCGTCGGCCCCGCCGCTGAAGCGAGCACCACGAGGCCCAGATCGCCCTCGCCCTGCTCGCCGGCGAACCCGAGCCGCTGGACGTCTTCGGCGACACCGCCTACTCCACCGGTCCCACGCAGCGGGCCCTGCGGCAGGTACACCACCGGCTGTTCCTCAAGCCCGCCCCGCTGACAACCGCCGTCCCCGGCGGTTTCAGTCTCGACGACTTCGTCATTGGCACCGCCGGGGGCATGGTGACCTGCCCGGCCGGCCACACCGCCACACTGTCCGAACCATCCGGCCGGCACCTCCAGCGCAAGGCGGTCTTCACCGGCCAGTGCACCGCATGTCCACTACGCGAGCATTGCAGCCGGGCCAAGGCCGGGCGGATCGTCACCATCCGCCCCGACCACGACCTCATGGCCAGGGCCCGCCAGAGCGCGAACGACCCCAAATGGCAGGCCGCCTACCGCCGCTGGCGCCCACCCGTCGAACGCGCCGTGGCCTGGCTCGTCGCCCACGGCAACCGACGCCTACGACACATCGGCACCCTCAAGAACAACGCCTGGCTCCACACCCGCGCCGCCGCCCTCAACCTACGGACCCTGATCAACCTCGGACTCACCCACAACGGCACGACCTGGCAGATCCCTGCCGCCACCTGACAGCACGACCCGGATCACACCAAGATCTTCATCAGCGTTCTAGTGTCCTGAGTCCTTGATCCGTCGTTGGTCAGTGCATGGGACGTCCTGGGCCGAGGCTGGCCGAGCTGGTGTTGTCGGATCACGAGC
>NZ_JBSFGS010000080.1:0-3999 GCF_053596675.1 Kitasatospora sp. NPDC001664 | reverse complement strand
CATTTCGGACCGGTCCGTTTTCCATGCCGCTGATCGTAGCCAGGCACGGCAACCGAATTCCGAACCGGTACGGTATCCCGCCCCGGGTCGAGCCCGGACGGCCCCCGGATTTCCGTACCGCCCGCCGGAATTCCGTACCGCTCACCACCACGTTGTCCCCCACCCGCCCGCCACGTTGTCCCGCACCACCGCCTGCGCAAGCACATGTTGTCCCGCCCTGCGCAAGCGCAATGAGCGCTCATCCGCTGCACGGCGTGCAGCACCTCCCGGCGCTGCACTCCCTGCCCGGTGCAGCAAGGGGAGCCTTGCTGCACACGCTGCACCAACCGTTCGAGTACCGCTGCAACCGCCGGTGCAGCTTGTCCCGCCCGGGCAGCCCGCTGCTGTCGCACCCCGGACGGCCGGGTGCTGCACCGCCTGGTGCAGCACGCCAGGTGCGACTGCGACAGCCGGCGCTGCACCGGATGCTGCACCGGGCCGTGCAGCACGCTGCACCGCACCGCTGCACCCGTGACCGGCCGGACCGCGGGGCGGTTGCACCCGTGTGACGATGACTGCGAACGGGCGAGGCGGCCGGGCTGGGCGGCGGGCGCTCGGGCCGGTGGCGGACCGGGTGCTGGCCGACACCGTGAGCGCTCCCCGCCGGCCGCCGCCGTGGTCGGCGGCCGCCGTCGATGCCGCGCTGCACGAGGTGCTGCAGGCCTTCGAGGAGCGGGCGGAGCGGTGGCGGGAGGACTTCGAGGGCCTGGACGAGGACCTGCTCGCCGAGGCGGCCGGCGAAGCCCGGACGCTCGGCGCCGATCCGGCGGCCGCCGTCGACCAGCTGGTGCGCTCCCTGCTGCGCGAGCTCGCCGCCTGGCAGGAGGCGATCGGCGTGCTCGGCCGCGACCTGACGGCGGCCGCGCAGGAGCGGCCACTTCCCGGGTGGGCGGCCGACGCCGGCCGGACCGAGGACGTCCGCTGGCGTCAGGCCCGCACCGCGCTCCTCGAGGCCATCGCCCGCCACCACCACGGCACCCTGCCCGCCGCCGAGCCGGAAGACCGGCCGTGGTGACCGACACCCGCCCGCACGCGGAAGAATGGGGCCGGTGACCAGCACCCAGCCGCGCGGCCTGCACTCCCTGATCCCCACCCGCATCCAGACCACCCCCGCAGAGCAGGCTGCCTCCCAGTTGCTGCACCTGCGGTCGGCGACCGTGCCGGTACCGGTCCTCGCCGCGGCCGCCGCCCTCATCGCCCCGCAGCTGGAGGACCCGGACCCGGCCACCCGCGAGGCCGCCGAAGCCGTCCACGCCCACCTGCTCGCCGCCATCGACACCGCCGCCCAGAGCCGGTAGCCGGTGTCCCCTGGCATGCGAAGGGCCGGACTGCGCAGCGGTGATGCTGTGCAGCCCGGCCCGTTGTGCGCCGCCTGGCGGCGCTAGTACCCCAGGTTCTTCTGGTCCGTGATGACCTTCCCCCTGATACTCAGGTTGCCCTCGGAGTCGAGCACCGCGATGACCACCTTCCTGCTGCCCTGGTGGGTGGTGAAGTAGACCTTGGACTTCTCCTGCGAGCTGGCGAGGTCCGAGTTCACCTCGATCTCGATGCTGTTCGGCGAGATGACGGCCACGTCCTTCTTGGGCGACGTGGGGTAGGTCCGGTTCTGGACGAGCTTGACGCGGCCTCGCGGATCGCCTTCGGGCCAGTCGGACGCCAGGCCGAGATCGATGTCAGGCATGTGGAACCCCCTACAGTTCAGCGAAACAACCCCCGGAACCTGGACAGCCGCATGTAGCCGTCCGGTCATGTGGGAGGCGCCCGCGATCAGTGAACTCTCAGGCCAGGGAAGATACGGAGCATCCCCGACCGCTTGAGGAGCCTAGGCAGCGGAGCCGTGCAGACGAGGGGTTTCCGGGGAGGGTGGCCGCATTTGATCGCGGCGGCCTGAACGGCGCTCTTGCACCCGGGGCGCAGCAGGGGTCGTCGCTGGAGTGGGGCCGGTGGCAGCTGGCGGTAGGCCGGATCTCCCACCTCGTGCACGCTCCTCCGGGGGTGAGGGGAGCGCCCCATGGCGAACTGCTGCTCTGGGCCGAGGGCGGGACGGTCCTGTCGGCGCTGGAGTACGTCTGGGTCACCGACGAGATACCGACCTCCCTGCCGGGCCGTCGCCCAGGTACAGCGAACCAACACCTGATCTGGTGGGAGCTAGTCAAACTTCGGTGAGATGCGTCAGACAGCCGGTGTCCTCTGACACGCGACCTTGACCGGTTGACAAGCGGTCTTGACGGGTGGCTCGTCCGGACGTCTTGTGGGTTCAGAAGGTGCGGGCCTGGGTGACCTGGTTGAGGTGGATCAGGACGTCGTAGGCCTGGCCGATCGCCAGGCGCGGCATCGGGTCGCTCACGTAGACCGAACCGGCGTCGTACGTGGGGCGGCTGACGTTCAGCCAGTCCCGGGCCGCCTTCGGGGCGGTGCGCAGGTCGACGTAGTAGTCCCGGTGGCGGACCCGGTCGAGGGTGTGCTCGTTCATGTCCAAGGTGGCCGGCGGGACGGTGACGGTCTTCCAGTTGTCGGTGAGGACCGCGTCGTTGGTCAGGAAGGAGCCGCTGTTGAAGGTGAAGCCGATGGCCACGTAGCCGCGCCCGTAGGTCTCGCGCAGCTGGGAGCCCTGTGGCTTGGGGTACAGGAAGGGGTCGGTGGAGGCGTAGCCGGCGTGTCCGTTGTGTGCTGACACCAGTACCTTGCCGCCGGTGTGGCGCTGCCACCAGGCGACGTTGTCGGCCATGGCGCGGTCGCGCAGTTGCTGGGCGGCGGAGACGGAGGCGGGGTCGGCGAGGTCGAGCGTGGTGAAGGCGAAGGTCTGGGCGATGTTGCGGGCGTGCTGCACCGCCCAGGTGTGAGCCGGCGTGCCGGGGGTGCCGGTGGCGGTGACCAGGTCGAGCGCCTGCTGGGCGGTGGCGGCGTTGGCCCGGCGGACCTCGAGCGGCTGGCGCAGGTAGGCGAAAACGTCGTCGAGCGGGCGCAGCCCCCGGTAGAGCTCCTCGAGCTGCGGGAGCGCGTCAGGGCTGGCTCCTCGTACGTAGGAGGTGACCTGGGCGAAGAGCGGGTCACCGAGCCGGGGCAGGCCCAGGTCGTCGCCGACGAAGTGCACCGGAGTGCCGGGCCGGCTCTGGTTGTAGGAGCGCATCCAGGAGATCAGCTCGGCGAACTCCTCCCGGTCCCAGGGGCTGCCGCCCAGGGCGTCCTTCACCACCTGCCGCGCCTCGCCGGGCCCGCCCTGCACGTACGCGTCGATCTGCAGGCCGCTGCTCCAGCTCGCCTCCAGTGCGAACGCCGTGAAGCCCTTCTCCTCCACCAGGTAGCGCAGCACCCGCTGCTTCATCGCGAAGAACTCGTGCGAGCCGTGGGTGGCCTCCCCCAGACCCACCACCTTCGCGTCCCCGATCATCGCGCCCAGCGCCCGCAGATCGGCGGCGCCACCCCGGGCCTCCGTGGTGCGCAGCGGGTGCGCGACGCCCTCCAGCGCGCGCACCACCGCCGCGCGCTGCCCGACCGGGTCCCCCGCCGCGACGGCGGCGCCGACCGAGGCCGCCACGGCGGCGGGGGCCCCGGCCGCCGCCAGGGGAACCAGCACGGTGGCAGCGACCGCCATCGCCGCCGCCAGTGCCCCACGACGTCCGAACCACTTGCTGCCAGCCATCCCTTGACCACTCCTCAACTCGCTGCACCGCCGATTACCACGGCGTTTCGATGAGTTGATCTTCACTTCGGCAGGGCTCCCCGCACACTGGGGCACGCCCCCGTCTTCGTAGGGGTAAACCCCCGCAAGAATCTGCCCCTCCGTACACGGCCCACCGGGCACCACGACCAGACCGGACAGACCGGCCGAACGCAGGCAGACAGAGACGCCCGACACCCGACACCTAGTGTCCTGAGTCCTTGATCCGTCGGATGTATCCGGCGAGGGATTCGAGGATCTGGTCAGCGGGTTTGGTCCAGACGTAGGGCCGGGGGTCG
>NZ_JBSFGS010000079.1:0-4289 GCF_053596675.1 Kitasatospora sp. NPDC001664 | reverse complement strand
AGGTCGGCGACACCGAGCGCAAGGCCTTCTCGGACGCCGTCAACGCCCTGGCCGAGCCGCTCTCCAAGCTCGCCGCCGCGACCGTCGTCAACTGAGCCCCCGTCAACTCCTCAAGGAGAAGGCCGTGTTCGGCAACTACCTGATAGGACTGCGCGAGGGCCTGGAAGCCGGCCTCGTGGTCTGCATCCTGATCGCCTACCTGGTCAAGACCGGGCGCCGGGACCGCCTCGCGCCGGTGTGGGCGGGGATCGCCGCCGCCGTGCTGATCAGCATGGCCTTCGGCGCGGCGCTCCAGTTCGGCTCCAGCCAGCTGACCTTCGAGGCTCAGGAGACGGTCGGCGGCACGCTGTCGATCGTCGCCGTCGGCCTGGTCACCTGGATGGTGTTCTGGATGCGCCGCACCGCCCGGCACCTCAAGGCGGAGCTGCACGGCAAGCTGGACGCGGCCATCGCGATGGGCACCTTCGCCCTGGTCACCACCGCCTTCCTGGCGGTGGGCCGCGAGGGCCTGGAGACGGCCCTGTTCATCTGGTCCGCCGTCGCCGCCACCGATGACGGCGTGCGCCCGCTCGTCGGCGCCACGCTCGGCCTGCTCACCTCGGTCCTGCTCGGCTGGCTGTTCTACCGCGGCGCGCTGAGGATCAACCTGGCCAAGTTCTTCACCTGGACCGGCGCCATGCTGGTGGTCGTCGCGGCCGGCGTGCTCGCGTACGGCGTCCACGACCTCCAGGAGGCCGGGCTGCTTCCCGGGCTGCACAGCGTGGCGTTCGACATCAGCTCCACCGTCCCCAAGGACAGCTGGTACGGGACCCTGCTCAAGGGCGTGTTCAACTTCCAGCCCGACCCGACGGTGCTCCAACTGGTCGTCTGGGCCGGCTACCTGCTGCCCACGCTCGCCTGGTTCGTCCGTCCGGCGAGCTCCCCCGCGCCCCGTCCCGCTGCGGCGCCGACGCAGGACCAACCCGCGTAACCCCGGCTCGGAGAGCCCCACTCACCCACTCTCCGAGCCCGTCACCAGCAGGCCGCACCGCCCGGCACCTCCCCGCTCCTCACCCGGCCGGTGCGGCCTGTCGCGTTCCTCCACACCTCACCACTCAAGGAGGGCCCCGTGGCCCCGTTGTCGCTTCCGCATGCCCACGCGCCGCTGGCCGGCGCCGTACCGTCCACCCCCCTCGGCCCCTTCGCCGACAGCGCGGTGAACTGGGCGGTGTGGGTGACCCTGATGGCGGCGGTCGGCCTGCTGGCCCTCGCGCTGCTCGCCGCCGTCCCCGCCGCCGTCCGCAACGCCGCCGACTCCGCGCCCGCCGTCACCGGACGCCTGGCCCTGGCGGCGGTGGTCGTCGGGGTGCTGGCCGTGCCCGCCGTGCTGACCGAGCTGGCGCACGCCGCCTCGCCGGGCCACGGCTACGACTACGCGAAGGCGTGGAGCTCGCTCTTCGACGGCAGCAACAAGGGCCGCCTGTCCGGCATCGAGGTCACCTCCTCCCTGCTCGGCGCCCTGCTGGCCGCCCCGCTGACGGTGCGTTCGATCGCGGCCGGCCGGGCGCGCGGCCCGCTGCTGTCCGCGGCCCTGCTCTGCGCCGCGGTCGCGCTCGGCGCCACCAAGTTCCCCTCGCAGGCACCGGCAGACCGGGGCCGGGGCACCTTCGACGCCGTGGTCTGGCAGCTGCACCTCCAGGGCGGCGGCGTCTGGATCGGGGGCCTGCTCGGGCTGCTGCTGCTCGCACTCCCCGCGGTCGTCAACGGCGCCGGGCGCCGTGCCTTCTGGTCGGCCGTCATCCGGCGCTTCTCGGTCGCCGCGATGGCCTGCGTCGCCGCCATCACCCTGTCCGGGCTGTTCCTCTACTGGGCGCACGTGGACGGGCTCTCCCAGCTGCTGAGCACCATGTACGGCCGGGTGCTCGGCGTCAAGATCCTCATCTTCGGCGGGATGCTGCTGATCGGCGCCTTCAACCAGTTCTGGCTGCACCCCCGCATCGAAGCCCTGCGCGAGGAGGGCGACCAGCGGCCGCTGACCACCGTGCTGCTGCGCCGCTTCCCGGCCGTGATCGCCGTCGAGGTGCTGCTCGGCCTGGCCCTGCTGTTCGTCGCGCCGTTCCTCCACGGCTCCGCCCGGAACCAGGCCCACCAGGCCGACGTGGCCAGGCGGTCCGCGACCGACATCCCGGCGAAGAAGCTGCCGAAGCTCCCGGCCAAGAAGGTCAGCACCTCGACCTGGGTCTGGGGCACGGCCGAGACGGCCGCCGTGGTCGTGGTGATGATCGGCGGGTACCGCTTCTCCGGCCGGCTGGCCGCGCGCCGTCGCGAGAACGGCGCCGTGCCCGCCACGAGTTGACGGGCGAGGACGATCGCCGTCAGGGCCCGGGCGCGCACGTCGAGGCCGGTTTCGGTGAGGACCCTTGACAGTCGGGTGGTCCAGACCAGCAGGATGTGACCCGGCCGGAGTGCCTCAGGCCGCCGAAGTCCCCACCTCCGAAGGGAGCGCGGCCCATGGCCGGACCCGTTCGCGCACCGCTCCGAGCCCTGCTCGCCGGAGCCGTCACCGCCGCCGCCCTCGCCGGCGCGGCGCTCACCGGCTCCGGCACCGTCCACGCGGCAGGCTCCCCACTGCCCGCCCCCACCTCCTCCCCGTCGCCCTCCGCGTCGGGTGTCCAGGTGCCCGCCGTCCAGGTGCAGCTCAGCCCGGCCTCGGGCACGGTGACCGCCGGTTCGTCGACCACCGCGACCGTGAGCACGGCCATCATCAACAACGGCTCGAACACCTCCGTCGCGATGACGGTCACCGGCGTTCCCGCAGGGGTCACCGCCTCGGTCAACCCGTCCTCGGTCAGCGGGAGCGCCGGCGCCACCCTGTCGGTGTCGACCGCGTCCACGGCCGTCCCCGGCACCTACCCGCTGACGGTCAAGGGCACGCTGACCGGCACCTCGGCCACGTCCTCCGCGACGTACACGCTCACCGTGACCGGCACCGCCCCGGCGTGCTCCACCGCCCCCTGGGCCGGCACGCAGGTCTACACCGGTGGCGACACCGTCTCCTGGAAGGGCCACCGGTGGAGCGCCAAGTGGTGGACGCTGGGCGAGGAGCCCGGCACCACCGGTCAGTGGGGCGTCTGGCAGGACCTCGGTACCTGCTGATCCGCACGGATCGCCGGGCCGCGCCCCGCGACCGGGGCCCGGCTCCGCGACGCGTGCGGACTCCTCCGCTCAGGGCCGGCACCGGATCACTTCGCGGCGATCGGCCTGGTGCCGGGCTCCAGGGGCAGCCGGAGCGCCCGGACGGCGAAGGAGACGGCGTGGTACCAACCGCAGACCAGGACCAGCTCGAGCGCGGCGTCCTCGTCGGCGACGGCGACCAGCCTCGCCCACGCCTCGTCGGAGAGGTCGAAGGTCGTGTGGAGCTCGTCGACGGCTTCGAGCACCGCACGGTCCGCCGCGTCCCAGCAGTCGTCCGCCGGCGTTCCGGTGGCGAGGGCGGCGAGCTGCGCGGCGTCGAGCACCGCCTTCTCGGCGAAGCCCGCGACGTGCACGGCCCACTCGTAGTCGGCTCCGCAGAGCGCGGTCGTCCGGTCGATGACCAGCTCGCGCTGGCGGAGCGTCAGGGCGGAGCGCCGGGAGAAGTAGTAGCTTCCCCAGCCCGCGATGGAGCGGGCGAGCTCGGGCCGGCGTGCCCACACCCGGAACAGCTGGATGGGGGAGGGCCCGAGGAGGGCGAGGGCCGCAGCGGCCTCCGCGTCGTACGGCGGCGAGAGCGGTTCGATGCGCGGGCGCTTCGATTTCAGAGGCATGGCGGCACGCTAACATTGGCGCTTCGGAAAGAGAAGCGAACGAGGGAAGCAGATGGCACCGACACCCCTCCCGGGCCGACCGGTCCGCGGCTCGCAGACGGGCCGCCCGATCATGGCGCTGCTCGACCTCCTGGGTCGGCGCTGGGTGCTGCGGGTCCTGTGGGAGCTGCGGGACGACTCGACGCCGACGTTCCGGCAGCTCCAGCAGCGCTGCGACGGCATCTCCTCGAGCGTCCTGGCGGTCCGGCTCCGTGAGCTCGGACAGGCCGACCTCGTCGAGCACGCCGGTGAGGGCTACCTGCTCACCGGTCAGGGGCGGTCCCTGCTCGAACGCCTCGCCCAGCTCGACGCCTGGGCCGCTGACTGGCGGCCCAGGGCCGAGGGCTGACGGCCCGTCAATCCTCCTGTAAGAAGACATCTCATTTGGGTGGGTTGAGTAGACTCCGGGCATGCTGATCGTTGAGCGGCTGGTGCCGGACGAGCTGTGGGAGTTGTTCCAGTTGG
>NZ_JBSFGS010000078.1:0-5042 GCF_053596675.1 Kitasatospora sp. NPDC001664 | reverse complement strand
CGACGACGATCTTCGCGGAGGTGGTGGCGCGGCTGGGGGCGGCCGCGTTAGAGCTTGCGAAGTCCACTGAGGACCCTTTCGAGCAGCGTGACGTCGGGCTGGTTGCCGGATTCGCCGCCGGCAGCGGGCTGGTGGATGGCGACGAGACCGGCCTCGGCCAGGTCGGCGACCAGGATGCGCGCCACTCCCAGGGGGATGTTGAGCAGCGCGGAGACCTCCGCGACGGACTTCACCTCGGTGCACAGCATGCAGATCCGCTGGTGCTCGGGGAGCAGCGAAGCCAGCCGGTCCTGGCTGACATTGGCCGAAACCAGTGCCTCCAAGGCCAGTTCGTAACGCGGCCGGGTGCGGCCGCCGGTCATCGCGAAGGGCCGGATCAGCGGTCCGGACTCCTCCTCGTCGTCGAACTCGTCGGCCTGGCCCGGGTCTTCGGGGTGGTCCTGGTAGGACTCGGAGCCGGAGTAGCCCTGGTAGTCCTGGTAGCCGGGCTGCGGCTGGCGGGCGAACTGCTGCCCGTCGTACGGCTGCTGCTGCTCCGGCAGCCCGTACTGCTGCTGCTGGTCGAACTGCGGTTGCGCGAACTGCGGCTGGCCGTACTGCTGTTGTCCGTACGGCTGACCGTGGCCGACGACGCCGGGAGCTCCGAAGGCGTCATGGCCGGTGCCAGGGTACGGAACGCCGTACTGGCCGCTGCGGTCGTCGGGCGGGGTCACGGTTCCTCTCCTCACAAGGTGCGGCGGTGCGGTGCTGGTAACGATCCTGACGGATCGTCACCCGTTGTGCGAAGGCCGTACAACGCCCGAACCCGGGCCCGCGAGGGCCCGGGGACGGGCAATGAGGTCTTTCGAATACCAGGACGGTATCCGACGAACCGTCAGTGCAGGAGACTGCCCTGGAGTTCCGCGCGCAGCGCGGGGGTGAGAACGGCTCCGGCGCGGTCCACCAGGAGGGCCATCTCGTAGCCCACCAGACCGATGTCGGAGTCCGGCGAAGCCAGCACGGCCAGCGAGGATCCGTCGCTGACGGCCATCAGGAAGAGGAAGCCGCGCTCCATCTCGACCACGGTCTGGTTGACCTCGCCGCCCTCGAAGATCCGGCTGGCGCCGGAGGTGAGGGAGGTGAGGCCGGAGGCGACGGCGGCGAGCTGGTCGGCGCGGTCGCGGGGGAAGCCCTCGGACATGGCGAGCAGGAGCCCGTCGGCGGAGACCACCACGGTGTGGGACACCCCAGGGGTGTTGTCCACGAAATTGGTGATCAGCCAGTTCAGGTTCTGTGCGGCCTGGCTCATCTGGGTCAACTCAACGCTCCTGCTGGTTCGAGCCGCCGAAGAGATCGGTGGTGCTGTCGTGCTGCTGGGGGTCGATCCGGAAACTACCGGTGGCACCCGGGTCGCCGCCCGCGCTGCGGCCCTGCTCGACGCCACGGCGCAGGTTGGTCAGCCGGCCGCGCACCTCCTCGGGGCTGCGGGAGACCTGCGGGCCGTCCTGGGCGGTGGGCTTGGCGTTGCCCGCGACCAGGTTCTGCTTGGGCACCCGGCGCGGCAGGCCCGAGTCGGTGGTGCCGGCGGCGGCCGGCTCGCGGAGCTGGCCGGCCCGCTGCCAGTCGCCGTCGTTGGGCGACTGCCACTCCTGCTGCGGAGCGGCGGTCGGGCCGGTGGGGCCGTAGCCGCCGAGCGCCGACACGTCGTGGCCGCGGTTCTCCTCCGCCGGGGCGGAGGTGTCCTTGGCGCCGGTGAACCAGTTCGGCTTGTCGCCGGGGGCCGGAGCCTCGTCCTGACGGGCGGACGGGAAGCCGCCGCCGGCCAGCTGCTGGCCCGGGCGGCGCTGCGGCAGGCCGGAGCCGAGCAGCGGGCTCGCAGGGGCCGTCGGAGCGGCCGGGGGCAGCGCGGCGGGCTCGGAGCCGTACGGGTGGCCCGAGGGCTCCTCGTAGCGCTCCTGGGCCTGCTGGAAGCCGCCCTGCTGTCCGTAGCCGTAGTCCTGCCCGTACGGCTGGTAGTCGGCCGCGGCCGCCTCCGCGTACTCGGGCTCGGCGTACTCGGTCCGGCCGTACTGCTGGCCGCCGTACGGGGCGTCCTGGTGGTGCGGCTCCTGGTAGCCGTAGGAGTCGGCCGGCGCGTACGGCTGGCCGTACTGCTCCTGGCCGTACTGGTCGCGGCCGTACGGGTCCTGGGCGTACTGGCCCTGACCGAAGGAGTCCTGGCCCTGGCCGTACTGGCCCTGGTAGCCGTAGGCGTCCTCGGCGTACGGGGTCTCCTCGACCTCGGCGTCGATGACCTGGCCGGCGTCCTCGGGGCCCGCCTCCAGGGCGGCCCGGCGGCGCTGGTCGAGCCGCTGCGAGCGCTGCATGGACTCCAGCGCGGGGCTGAAGCCGCTGCTGCCGCCGTGGCCGGTCAGGTGGTCGTCGAAGCCGAGCTCGGCCGCGCTGCGGCCCTGGGCCTCCTCCCAGCTGACCTGGCCCTCCTGCTCCGCGAAGATCCGGGAGACGGTGAACTGCTCCTCGGGCTCCGGGGCCAGGGCCATGTGGGTCAGGTGCTGCGGGAGCATCACCAGCGAGGTGGTGCCCGCGGACTCGCCCGAGGGGCGCAGCTGGACGCGGATGTCGTGCCGCTGGGACAGCCGGCCGACCACGAACAGGCCCATGCGGCGGGAGATGGTGGCGTCGACCGTGGGCGGCTCGGCCAGCTTCTCGTTGATCTCGGCGAAGTCCTCGGCGGTGAGGCCGATGCCCTTGTCGTGGATCTCGACCAGCACCCGGCCGTCCGGCAGGCGGGTGGCGTTGACCAGCACCCGGGTCTGCGGGCTGGAGAAGGTGGTGGCGTTCTCCAGCAGCTCGGCCAGCAGGTGGACGAGGTCGGTCACGGCGGCGCCGATGACCTCGGCCTCGGGGATGCCGGCCAGCTCCACGCGCTCGTACTGCTCCACCTCGGAGGCGGCGGCGCGGAGCACGTCGACCAGCGGGACCGGGGTGTTCCAGCGGCGGCCGGCCTCCTCGCCCGCGAGGACGAGGAGGTTCTCGCCGTTGCGGCGCATGCGGGTGGCGAGGTGGTCCAGCTTGAAGAGGTTCTCCAGCTGGTCCGGGTCGGCCTCGTTGTTCTCCAGGTCGGTGATCAGCGCGAGCTGACGCTGGATCAGGCTCTGGCTGCGGCGCGACAGGTTGGTGAAGATCGCGTTGACGTTCCCTCGCAGCAGGGCCTGCTCGGCGGCGAGCGAGACCGCCTGCTGGTGGACCTGGTCGAAGGCGCGGGCGACCTCGCCGATCTCGTCCTTGCCGTGCAGCGGGATGGGCGCGACGGAGGTGTCCACCCGGTCCGGGTCGGTCTTGGAGAGCTTCTCGACCAGGTCCGGCAGACGGTGGTTGGCGATGTCGAGCGCGGCGGCGTTCAGGGTGCGCATGCCGAGGATCATCGAGCGGGCGATCAGGCCGGTGAGCAGACCGGCCAGGGCCAGCGAGACCACGACGATGACCGAGTTGAGGATCATGTCGTTCTGCGCGCGGTTCTTGATGTTCGCGGCGGCGTCGACGACCTCGTCGAGGAGCTTGGACTCGGTGTTGCGCAGCGAGCTGATGTGGCTCGCGGTGGCCTGCTGCCAGTTCGGCGGGTTGAGGCCGGCGTTGGCGGCGGCCTCGGCGGCGCCGTCACTGAGCGTGGAGCTGCTGCTCATGAAGGACAGGCCGAGCACGAGCAGGCCGCTCATGGTGGGCGCGACGTCGGTGCCGGGCATCTTCAGCGCGGCGCGCTGGTCGGCGGAGGCCTGGGCGACCTGGGCGTCCGAGTAGGCGCGGGCGTCCTCGGGCGCGCTGCCGGTGGAGAACTCGTTGAGCGAGACCTGCTCCAGCTTGTTGGCCACGGCCAGCTGCTGGAGGAGCTCGGAGGTCTCCTGCTTGGTGAGGATGTGCTGGCTGGTGCCGACCAGCAGGTTGAGCATCAGCACCCGCTGGGTCGAGGCGGAGGCCTTGGCCAGCGACATGGCGTAGATCGCGCGGCCCTTGCTGGTGACCGTGGAGGAGCCGAAGCCGACCGAGTTGTCGAAGGCCATCAGCGGGGCCATCAGGTTCGAGTAGGCGGCCTGGGTCGCGGTGATGTAGAGCTCGCGCTTGTAGGCGTTCTCGCGCAGGTGCGGCAGGTGCACCGCGAGCTGCTGGAAGGCCTCGTTGCGGCGGGCCAGCAGCGGGTCGTCGGAGACCTCGGCGAACGCGGCCTTGTACGCGGCCAGCGCCTGGTCGGTCTTGGCGCGGCGCTTGGGGACCTCGCCCTGCGGGTCCTGGCCGACCATCAGCGGGATGGCGGTCAGGTCGCGCTCGGATTCCAGGGAGTCGGCCAGCTCGGTGGCGGCCTTGGCGAGCAGCGCGGTCTTCTCGGCGTGGGTCGCCTTGACGAAGTCGTCGAAGGAGCTGTTGACCCGGAGCCCGCCGAAGACCAGGGAGATCACGACCGGGATGAGCAGGATCGCTATCAGGCGGGTGGGCACCCGCCAGTTGCGCGGTGCGAGGAACTCGTACCGGCCGGAACTCCGGCGCTCGTCCTTGGCGTTGGGCTTGGTGGACACCGCGGGCGCGGGAACGGCGGCGGGGGCGGGCCGCTCCTCGGCACTCGGCGCGAACGCCGAGAAACCGCCCGGCTCGTTCTGGCGGGGCTCGGAGCGCCGCTGCTCGGTGACTGGCTGGTTACGCCTCACTCGACAACAACCTCTCTCATCCCCGCTCGCCGCAGCCCGCTGCTGGGTGGAACTGCCAGGGTGACTACGGGGTAGCTGGCATTGGAGCACGTGCGCGGATGCGGGACAAACAGGCATCTGCGCACGTTTTGGTACGTGCAATTCAGACATTCGGTGACTTATCCGGGCTGAATGCTGCGGCACGCAGCCCGGTCGTCACCGAGAGTTACTTTCGATCTTTAAATGCCTATCGAACCGTTATCGGGCCCGCCCAGGCTCTTCATCAGCGCTTCATCAGCGGAGTCGGGCGAGGAGGGCGTGTTCGACGAGGGTGATGAGGGCGCTCTTGGCGCTGTCCCGGCGGCGTGCGTCGAGGGTGATGATGGG
>NZ_JBSFGS010000077.1:0-5220 GCF_053596675.1 Kitasatospora sp. NPDC001664 | reverse complement strand
CCGCCGTACTCGATGCCGGGCACGGCGGGCTGGCTGCGGGACTCCGCGACCCCGGGTGCCCAGGGCGCCGCGGTGGTGGCCGGGCACGTGGACACCCTCGACGGGCCGGCCGTGTTCTGGGCGCTGTCCACCGTGAAGGCGGGGGCCACCGTCGAGGTCGCGCGGCTGGACGGCAGCACGGCGGTGTTCACCGTGGACGAGGTCCGCACCTTCCCCCGGAAGTCCTTTCCGAACGCGCTGGTCTACGGCCCGACCCAGGCCGCGGAACTGCGCGTCATCACCTGCGGCGGACGATTCGACCGGGCCGAACGTGAATACACCAGTAATGTCATCCTTTTCGCCCATCTGACGGACGCTCATTGAGTCGGCGCCGAAATGGACGACGGCCGAATGCCCCGGCCCGAGAAATCCGGACCGGGGCATTCGGCCGTCCTGCGGACGGTCGTTACGTCAGCACTTCTCCTCCGGACCGTCCTCCGGCTTGCGGAAGAGGCTCCGGACCCCGGACACGTCGTTCGCCCAGAACAGCAGCGACACGAGGGCCCGGCCGAGTGCGATCAGGCCGGAGACGACGATGTCCACGGTGCTGCTCCCTTCGAGGTCAGCCGGTGCACCAGTCGCCCCGGTACCCGGTGTAGCGGCGGCACACGCTGTCCTTCTGGCTCTCGGTCAAGGACGAGTTGTAGTCCTGGACGTAGCTGTAGTTGTCGTAGTACTTCTTGCCCCAGTAGATGGCCTCCGGAATCCCGCTGAAGGTCTTCGCGCAGCCCCAGAGGCTGAACAGGGTCGCCGTGCAGGTGGCCCAGGACTGGGCCGGGTTCCGCAGGATCCCGAAGGCCCACTTGGCCTTGCGGACCGGGTTGATGACCGCGGTGATGGTGCGGATCCCGTAGAACCAGTGCCGGACGTTCGGGTTGCGGCTCATGCGCCCGACCTTGCTGTCCGAGACCCAGTTCCTGGCGTCCCGGTAGGTGGACTTGGCCTTGCTCTTGAGCTTGCTCGCCGCGTTCTTGGCGAACTGCTTCGGGTCCCAGTACCCCCAGTCCATCCGGCCGTCGAGGTCGTAGCGGCCGAGTGGGTCACCACTGACGTAGTCGTAGGAGTTGGAGTTGCCGCCGTAGACCGGGTCGACGGAGAGGAAGCGGCCGTTGACCGTGTCGTAGAGGCGGACGCCCATCAGGACGTTGCCGTCCAGGGCCTGGGAGGACCGCTGCTTCCCGCCGAGCCAGCCGTAGCGGGCCTCGGCCTGCCCGGCCGCCGCGACGCCGAACTCGTCGAAGGAGAGCACCTGCGGAGCGGTCAGCGCCGGATCGGTGGCCACCACCACGCTGCCGAACAGGTCGGTCAGCTGGAGCCGGACGGCTCCGGTGCTGGAGATGGTGGCGGCGAGGTCGCCGTCCGGGCCGGAGGCGTTGCGGGTCCAGGCACCGGTGGTGGTGTCCTCGACGATCCAGCGGGGCTCGTCGTCACCGGCGCCGTAGTGGTTGAGCCGGGACGCGGTGGTGGCCCAACTGCCGTCCCCCTGCTTCTTGCTGACCGTGGAGCCGGAGAGCCGGCCCGCCGGGTCGAGGGTGAGCACCTGACGGGTGTCGGCGGTCTCCTGGGAGGCGACCAGGTCGTTGGTCCAGAAGCCGTTGAGGGTGCCGCTCGCGGTCCGGGTGGTCCGGCCGAAGGCGTCGTACCGGTAACCGGCGTCGGTGATCCGGTCCGCGCTGTCGTAGGTGTGGTTCTCGGTGACCGGGGCGGCCGTGCTGCAGCCACCGTTGGCGGCGGCGGGCGAGGTGGACTTGGCGGTCCGGTTGTAGTGCACGTCGTAGCTGTAACCACGGGTGGTGCAACCGGCGTTGCCGGTGGTCTGCTCGGCCTTGGTCAGCCGGCCGAGGCGGTCGTAGGCGTAGGACTTCACCGAGGTGGAGTCGCTGTCCTTGGTGACCTGCCCCCGGGTGGTGACCTCGCGGCTCTGCGACCAGACCACGGCGCCGTCCGAA
This sequence comes from Kitasatospora sp. NPDC001664, assembly GCF_053596675.1. NCBI lineage: Bacteria > Bacillati > Actinomycetota > Actinomycetes > Kitasatosporales > Streptomycetaceae > Kitasatospora > Kitasatospora sp. NPDC001664. The sequence continues at coordinate 3,232 of NZ_JBSFGS010000077.1, read as the reverse complement.
CTACGGGTGTAGGTACGGCCGGTGGTCTCGCCGGAGGCGTTGCGGACGTCCTTGCGGACGATGCCGCCCGGGTAGGACTGCTCCACCAGCTGGCCGTCCGGACCGTAGGTGGCGGTGAACTCGCCCGCCACGCTGTCGGTCACCGAAGTGACCATCCCCCGGGGCTCCTTGACCCGGTCGTAGGTGAGGGTGACCGAGCCCGACGGGTCGGTGACCTTCACCGGCTTGCCGTAGGCGTCGTACTGGCTCGTGGTGGTGGCACCCTCGCCGTCCGTGTACGAGATCTCCCGGCCCAGCTGGTCGACCACCCGGACGACGGACTTGCCGCCGGCCGTGGTCTTCACCACGGCGCCGGTGGCGGGGTCGTACTCGGTGACGGTCTTCGGGACCGCCTGGCCCTCGCCGCCGGTGATCTCGACCGAGAGCTGCCGCTCGGCCGCGTCGCGGACGGTCGTGGTGGTGCGGGTCTTGCCCGCGTTGGTCTCGGTGATCTCCTCGGGGTTGCCGAAGCGCGAGTACCGGGTGATCCGCTTCACCGGGAGGGTGGTCGGCATCCGCGCCGAGTCCGCCCCGGTGATCGCGGCGCCCGGGCCGCTGGTGCAGAGCAGGCCCGCCCACTCGGGACGGCCGCCGCAGGCCGCGTCCGCGGCGTTCGTGCCGGCGGTCCAGTGGACCGACTTCACGGTGCTGGCCTCGGCCGCCTGTCCGGTGCCGGGGACGCGCAGCTCCTCGGCCCGGCCCTTGTCGTCGAAGCGGGTCGTGGTGGTGAGCGCGGCCCCGGTCGCGTCGAGGGTGACGCTCGTCGGCTTCTTCAGGGTCCAGCCGGCGGTGCCGCCGAGCGGGGTGTCGTAGCCGTTCCGGGTGACCCGCAGGTCCGCGTCGGTGGCGTAGCCGTCGATCCGGACGCCGGTGCCGGCGGTGGTGACCAGGTGGTAGGCCCGGCCGTCGGGCTTGCCCTCGTCGTAGGTGTTGGTGGTGTGGTCCCGGGCGAGCACCGAAGTGCCCACCGGGAGGGTCGGGTTGACGGTGGTCTTGGTCAGGGTGAAGGTGTCGAACCCGGCGTGGAAGCGCTCGCCGGTGGAGGCGGTGTTGGTGCCGGTCACCAGCATCTTGAGCGAGTGGTCACCGCGGGTCAGGTGGATCGGCGCACCGGTGGTGAACGGCGCCACCGCCGGGGTCGCGGAGTACTCGTCGATCGGCGAGCCGAGGTCGGTGCCGTCGATCGACAGCTGCACGATGCCGTGGTCGTTGTACCGGGTGAGCTGGCCGCTGAGGACGTAGTCGCCCTCCTCGGGGACGCTCACCCGCACGGTGTCCTCGGCGCCGGCCGCGGTGCCGCGCAGGCTCAGCTGCGCACCACCGGACCAGGTGAGGCCGCAGCAGTCGGCGTCCATCTTCAGCGGGTAGTTGGCACCCAGCTGGGGCAGCGTCTCCGCCTCCGAGGTGACGGTGACCGGGTTGGTCTGCCCCGCCAGCGCCTCGGACAGCGCAACCCGGCGCACCGGGCCGAGCGTCTCGACGACGTCCAGACCGTCGGCGGTGTACGTGGTGCGGGAGTCGAGCAGTCGCGCCCGGTCGGCCGAGGAGGCCGGCAGGCCGAGCTCGCTGACGAACTTCGCCGTGTCGGGGTGGGTGCCGAGGGCGATCGAGCGGTTGGTGGCGTCCAGCGTGCGGACCGTGTGCCCGAAGCGGTCGTGCTCGGTGGTGTTGATGTCCCCCTTGACGGCGACGGACGGGGTCGCGGCGTTCACCTCGTCACCCGAGGCGTTGAGGTAGCGGACGTTGGCCGCCTTGTACCCGTCCTTCCCGGGGACGGTGAAGGAGGCGGTGTGGGTGGTGGAGGTGTCCTCGGGGCCGAAGACGGCCGTCGCGTCGGTCGGCGCGTCGGTCTGGCCCCACTGGGCGACGTCGGCACCGGCCATGTCGTACGGACCGCCGGCGGCCCGGGTCAGCGGCACGGAGTAGACCAGCTTGGTGGCGATCTCACCGCTGACCTGGCTCTTGGAGCCGGGCACCAGCGAGTTCCGACGGACCTTCAGCAGGTGGCCCGGGTCCTGGTCGGAGCCGGCCGGCCCGTAGTCGAAGGACCAGGGCAGCTCACCGGCGGGCGCGAGCTGGGTGGCCCGGCCCGAACTGTCGTAGGTGTAGGTGGTCTTGAGCGGGGTCGCCAGGCGCGGGTCCCAGACCTGTGCCAGCCGGCCCTTGTCGTCGTAGAGGTAGTGCGCGACCTCGACGGCCTCCTGCTGGGAGGTGGCCGGGTTCCAGGACCAGGACTTCACCGAGCGGACCCGGTCGGTGTAGTCGCCGGGGGTGCCGGCCACGGCCGTGGTGCTGGTCGCGTAGTCGTAGTCGAGCACGTCGCAGCCGCGCGGCAGCGGGGTGACGGTGCAGTGGTTGAGGTCGTCGACCCCGGGCTCGACGGGAGCGATCACGCGCTTGGGGAGCGCGCGGCCGTCGGTGACGTCGTACAGGTACTGGGTGGTGGAGGCGTTCGCGGGACCGGTCTCGCTGGCCACCTGGTGGACGTCGGAGCCGGGCTGGCGGGTGAAGACCGTGGTGGAGCCGTCCAGGTCGGTCAGGGTGTAGACGGTGCCGTTGGTCTGGACGTCCCAGAGCTGCCAGGAGCCGCCCCAGCAGGTCCAGATGGTGCCGCCGAGGTTGGCGTCCAGGCACTTGCCGGACTGGCCGTTGACCAGCGACTTGTTGGCCTGCAGGCGCCACTGCTGGTTCGGGCTGCCCGAACCGCAGGACCACAGCACCATCCGGGTGTTGTCGGCGGTGGCGCCCCACGGGTTGTCGAGGCAGTAGCCCATCACCTTCAGGGACAGGTCGTCCCCGTAGGTCCACTGCTGGTTGGGAGCACCGGTGCAGGGCGCGTACTGCGGGTTCACGCCGTTGCCCGGAGCGCCGTTCGGCACCTCCAGGCACTGCCCGAAGGAGGTGACCAGCGGGCCCGAGGTGGCGGTGGACGCCTTGAGGCTCAACGACTCCGCACCCGGCTCGGCGAAGAAGCTGCCGTCGTTGGCCTTGGCGAAGGTCAGCGAGGAGTCGTCCGCGCGCTTGATCTGGACGAGGTCGGAGGAGGGGAGGGAGAGCGAGCGGTAGTCGGAGCCGGTGCCCGAGTCGGGGCCGCCGGCCCACTGCGGGCCGAACGGGGCGACGATCTCCTTCAGCGAGAGGTCGTCGAAGTAGACCTCCTTGCCGGTGCCGGCGGCGAAGCCGTTGAACAGCC
>NZ_JBSFGS010000076.1:0-5439 GCF_053596675.1 Kitasatospora sp. NPDC001664 | reverse complement strand
TCGACGGCGTCACCGTCACCGGCCCCACCTGGTGGTTCAACCTCCGCGCCTCCAACACCGAACCCCTCCTGCGCCTGAACGTGGAGGCCAAGGACGAGGCCACCATGACCGAGGTCCGCGACACCGTCCTGGGCATCGTCCGCGCCTGACACCACCAGCCCCAGCCCCGGCCGGTAAGGTTGCCACCGGCCGGGGCACCGCTGTACCGGCGCCGTACCCCACCGCACCCAGGAGCCTGACACCCCATGAGCAACCTGCCGTCCTTCCTGCTGGAGATCCTGGTCTGCCCGGAGTGCCACTCGGCGCTCGACGAGCAGACCCAGGGCGAGGCGCACGAGCTGCGCTGCACCGGTGAGACCTGCGGCCTGGTCTACCCGGTCCGCGACGGCATCCCGGTCCTCCTGGTCGACGAGGCCCGCCGCCCCTCCTGACGCCGCGTCAGGCCCGCCCGGCCCCACCCGGGCGCCCCGCGCCGCACCCCCGCGCCCGCACGCCGGGCGCACCCCGCACCTCCCCGACCGACCCCACCGTCCGTCCAGCGCGAGGCCGGAGGCCAGCCGCATGATCGACGACGTCCTGCTCGACGACCCGGCCGCCCTCCAGCGCGCCGACCGGGACCACGCGCTGCTCGCGCTGGCGGGTGCCGGGGCCAGGATCCGCACCGCCCTCCGGCTGGCCGACGAGGCCGGAGTCGCGGCGCTGCGCCCCGACGGCCGCCCGCGCTCCCTGCTGGTGGCCGGCTACGGCAGCGCGCTCGCCGTCGGCCCCGCGCTGGCCGCGCTCGCGGTCGAGTCCACCCAGGTGCTCCCGCTCCCGCCGACCGACGCCGAGCCCGCCCCGCGCGACCGGACGGTGGCCGCCCCGCCGTTCACCGCCGGCCTGCGCTGGCAGCTCCCGGGCTGGGTCGGTCCGCTCGACCTGCTGGTGATCGCCTCCGCCGACGGCCACGAGGAGGGTCTGGTCGGCCTGGCCCAGCAGGCGTACGCACGCGGCTGCACGGTGGTGGTGATCGCCCCGCCGGAGAGCCCGCTGACCGAGGCCGCCCACCAGGTCCGCGGCCTGCCGCTGCCGTACGTGCCGACCGCGGTCGAGGACGACCACCAGGCCGAGGAGCCCGACCTGCCCGCGCTCGACCCGGGCGCGCTCTGGGCCATGCTGCTCCCGCTGCTGGCCCTCACCGAGAAGCTCGGCGTCACCCAGCTCCCGGCCGGCTCCCTGCGGGGCGTCGCCGACCGGCTGGACGAGGTGGCGGTCCGCTGCCGCCCCGACGCCGCCGCCTACGTCAATCCGGCCAAGGACCTGGCCGCCCACCTCTCCGGCACCGTCCCGCTGCTGTGGACCGACGGCCCGGTGGCCGCCGCGGTGGCCGGCCGGTTCGCCGCCATGCTGGCCGACCGGGCCGGGCGCCCCGCGCTGCCCGGGGCGCTGCCGCAGGTGCTCACCGCCCACCGGGGCATGTTCGTCGGCCAGTTCGGCTCCGGCGCCGACCCGGACGACTTCTTCCGCGACCGGGTCGAGGAGCCCGATCCGCTGCTGCTCCAGGTGCTGCTGCTCCGTCAGACCCCGGGCCGCGCCGCCGATCCGGCCGAGGAGGAGGAGAACGGCTTCGCCGAGCCCAGCCACCCGGTCCGCCGCGCCCACCGCCTGGCCGAGGCGCACGGCGTCCGCTTCACCGAGCTCCGCTCGGTGGAGGCCGATCCGCTGCACGCCCTGGCCGAACTGACCGCCCTCACCGACTTCGCCGCCGTCTACCTCGGCCTGGCCGCCGGCCAGGACTGAACGGAGCACGACGCGCCGCCGCCCACCTGCTGACCGCACCTCAGGTCCTTTGCCCGATCGGGATACTGTGTGCGGTCGACAGAGCTGAGCGTCGGCCGGTGCACGGGTACCGGCCCAGTCCGGAGGGACCCCATCCCAGCATGAGCACCGAAGGCGGTACCAAGGCCCTCGTAGCGGCGCTGTCCGCGAACCTGGCGATCGCGGTGAGCAAGTTCACCGCCTTCGCCTTCACCGGCTCCTCCTCGATGCTGGCCGAGGGCGTGCACTCCGTCGCCGACTCCGGCAACCAGGTGCTGCTGCTGGTCGGCAGCAAGCGGGCGGCCCGCGAGGCGGACGAGGCCCACCCCTTCGGCTACGGGCGAGAGCGGTACATCTACGCCTTCGTGGTCTCCATCGTGCTGTTCTCGGTCGGTGGCCTGTTCGCCGTCTACGAGGGCGTGGAGAAGATCCGCCACCCGCACGAGCTGGACGGCTGGTACTGGGCGGTCGGCGTGCTGGTCTTCGCGATCATCGCGGAGAGCTGGTCCTTCTACACCGCGATCAGCGAGGGCAAGAAGTCCAAGGGCGCCCTCGGCTGGGTCGAGTACGTCCGCCGGGCCAAGGCCCCGGAGCTGCCGGTGGTCCTGCTGGAGGACTTCGGCGCGCTGATCGGCCTGATCCTCGCGCTGTTCGGCGTCGGCCTCACCGTCATCACCGGGGACGGCGTCTGGGACGGCGTCGGCACCCTCTCCATCGGCCTGCTGCTGGTCGGCATCGCGGTGGTGCTCGCCCTGGAGACCCGCTCGCTGCTGATCGGCGAGTCCGCCGACAAGACCGAGGTCGCCAAGATCCGCGCCGCCCTGGTGGACCACGATTCGGTCACCCGCATCATCCACATGCGCACCCTGCACCTCGGCCCCGAGGAGCTGCTGGTCGCCGCCAAGATCGGCGTCAACGCCGAGGACAGCGCCACCCAGGTCGCCCAGGCCATCGACCTGGCCGAGGCCCGGGTCCGCAAGGCCGTCCCGATCGCCCGGGTGATCTACCTGGAGCCGGACATCTACTCCGCCGAGAAGGAGGCCGCCGGCCCCGACCGCGAGGCCACCCCGGGCGGCCCGTCCCACTGACGCGCCGTCAGGGAACCGGTCGGGGAACGGCCGAATCCGCTCGAACGAATCCCGTGCGATCACGCCGCCGGTGTAGATTCGTCAGCAGAGCCAAATCGTCGCTGCTGATGGCGGTCGATCGGCACCCCCGGCACGCCGGGCGGTGCGGTCGAGGGAGAGAGGTCCTCCGACGGATTGTGCCGCAGCAGCGGAGCCCCGCATCCCGTCGGGCGTCCCGCCGCTCAGCACACCCGTAAACCGACCCGACCCCGCATGCAGCGAGGAGCAGCAGACATGTCCGACTTCAAGGTCGCCGACCTCTCCCTGGCCCCCTTCGGCCGCAAGGAGATCCAGCTCGCCGAGCACGAGATGCCCGGCCTGATGTCGATCCGCAAGGAGTTCGCCGCCTCGCAGCCGCTGGCCGGCGCGCGCATCACCGGCTCGCTGCACATGACCGTGCAGACCGCCGTGCTGATCGAGACCCTCACCGCCCTCGGCGCCGAGGTCCGCTGGTGCTCCTGCAACATCTTCTCCACCCAGGACCACGCGGCCGCCGCCATCGCGGTCGGCCCGGAGGGCACCCCGGAGAACCCGCAGGGCGTCCCGGTCTTCGCCTGGAAGGGCGAGACGCTGGAGGAGTACTGGTGGTGCACCGAGCAGGCGCTCACCTGGCCCGACGGCCAGACCCCGAACATGATCCTGGACGACGGCGGTGACGCCACCCTCCTGATCCACAAGGGCGTCGAGTTCGAGAAGGCCGGCGAGGCCCCGGACCCGTCCACCGCGGACAACGAGGAGTACCGCCTGATCCTCGAGGTGCTCAACCGCACCCTCAAGGACAGCCCCTCCAAGTGGACCGAGATGGCCGCCACCATCAAGGGCGTCACCGAGGAGACCACCACCGGCGTGCACCGCCTGTACGAGATGCACCGCGACGGCAACCTGCTGTTCCCGGCCATCAACGTCAACGACGCCGTCACCAAGTCGAAGTTCGACAACAAGTACGGCTGCCGCCACTCCCTGATCGACGGCATCAACCGCGCCACCGACGTCCTGATCGGCGGCAAGGTCGCGGTCGTGGCCGGCTACGGCGACGTCGGCAAGGGCTGCGCCGAGTCCCTCCGCGGCCAGGGCGCCCGCGTCATCGTCACCGAGATCGACCCGATCTGCGCCCTGCAGGCCGCCATGGACGGCTACCAGGTCACCACCCTGGAGGAGGTCGTCTCGATCGCCGACATCTTCATCACCACCACGGGCAACAAGGACATCATCCTTGCCAAGCACATGGAGCAGATGAAGCACCAGGCGATCGTCGGCAACATCGGCCACTTCGACAACGAGATCGACATCGCCGGTCTGTCGAAGCTCCCGGGCATCGTCAAGACCGAGGTCAAGCCGCAGGTCCACGAGTGGCGCTTCGCGGACGGCCACACCATCATCATGCTGTCCGAGGGCCGCCTGCTGAACCTCGGCAACGCGACCGGCCACCCGTCCTTCGTGATGTCGAACTCCTTCGCGAACCAGACCATCGCGCAGATCGAGCTCTTCACCAAGACCTCGCAGTACCCGATCGGCGTCTACGTCCTCCCCAAGCACCTGGACGAGAAGGTCGCCCGCCTCCACCTCGACGCCCTCGGCGTCAAGCTCACCACCCTCACCCCCGAGCAGGCCGACTACATCGGCGTCCCGGTCGAGGGCCCGTACAAGCCGGAGCAGTACCGCTACTGATCCCGCGTCAGCGCTGAACGGCCGTGCGGCCGGTGCCCCGTGGCACCGGCCGCACGGCCGTTCCCGCCCACCGGGGCCGAAGCGGCCGGGCCACCGGGAGGCCGCAGGCACGTAGGCTGCTGCCATGCCGAACGGCCGCTACTCCCTCACCGACCCGCACGACGGCACCCCGCTCGGCGAGGAGCGCTTCAGCTGCGCCCCCGGCCCCGCCGGCTGGCGCTACGTCTCCAAGACCTACGCCCCCGACGGCGCCGTGCTCCGCACCGCGGACCTCACCCTCGACTCCCGCAACCGCCCGCTGCGCCTCGAACTCCGCTCCGGCGGCTGGCAGGTCCGCGGCGGCGCACTCGACGGCGTCAGCTGGGTCCGCACCGCCGCCGACGGCTCCGGCACCGACGCGGCCGAAGGCCACGACCGCGCCCACGCCTTCGCCGGATCCTCCCCGGCCTTCCTGATCGCCGCCGCCCGCCTGCTCCGCCTGGAACCCGGCGCCTCGGCCCGCCTGCGCCTGGTCTCCTTCACCGACCCGGTGCTGGCCCCCCGCACCTTCGACCAGGGCTGGCTCCTCGAAGCCGTCGACACCCACCCCACCGACACCGGCCCGCTGCTGGTCGAGCGCTACCAGGTGGCCGACCTGGAGACCGGCGAACAGCAGATCGTCCACCTGGCCGGCGACGTCGTCCTGGACGCCCCCGGCCTCGCCCTCGAAGAACTCGAGTCCCCGCCCAACCAGTGGCCCACCGAGTACAGCCCCTAGGGCGTTTCTTTCGGATCATCGTGCTGACCAGATGAAGATGGCGGCGAGGTGGAGTCCGGCAAGGTAGATGGTGGCGGTCTTGTCGTAGCG
>NZ_JBSFGS010000075.1:0-5530 GCF_053596675.1 Kitasatospora sp. NPDC001664 | reverse complement strand
TACATTCCGAACCCGGAAGCTAAGCCTCACAGCGCCGATGGTACTGCAGGGGGGACCCTGTGGGAGAGTAGGACGCCGCCGAACAATCATTCAGAGAAGGCCTCCCGGCCGTGCCGGGGGGCCTTTTCGCATTTCCGGACACGCTGGCCGACGCATGACCGTGTGACCTCGGATCATCCGTACAGCTCGAAATCAGGGTGGTTGAGCCAGGCAGTAAATGGCTCACGGTCACAGACATGGGCGTCGGGAGAAGCATCCGCGGCGGCGGAGCTGCTGAAGGGCTTCGTGCCTTGGCCGACGGTGTACTGGTACTTCACGTGGTGTCACGACGACGGCACCGTCGAGTGCAACCATGACGCCCTGCTCGGCAATGTCCGTGAAGCCGACGGCCGCGACGCGGAGCCGAGCGCGGGCCTGATCGACTCGCAGTCCGTCCACACCGGCGATATGGTCCGCTCTGCCACCAGAGGCTTCGATGCGAGCAAGAAGGTGAAGGGCCGCAAGAGGTTCATCGTCACCGACACCCTCGGCCTGCTCCTGGCCGTCCACGTCGTTGCGGCGAGTATCCGGGACCGCGACGGCGCCAAGCGGCCGCTGCTGTGGACCCGCCTTGAGCACCCGGGCGTCAAGAAGATCTGGGCCGGCCGGGGCTTCGCCGGCCGCCTGGTCGAATGGGCAGCTCAGATCCTCGGCCGCGATCTGGAGATCGTCCGCAAGGACCCGGACCAGCGAGGCTTCCAACTCCAGCCCAAGCGGGGGGCGGTGGAGCGCACCTTCTCATGGCTCACCGCCAGCCGTCGCCTGGCCCGCGTCTACGAGGCCAGCCCGGCCCGATCGGAGACCATGATCCGATTGGCAATGATCAGCATCATGGTCCGCCGACTCACCTGCGGCTGTCCGGCCACGCGGCCGGGACCCAAGCCATTGATCAGGGTGAGGACGGGCGAGGGTAGCGTTCGGGCGTGACCAGTGACGCTGCCGCCCCGAGCGGATTTTGGAACGGCTCCTCGGTGCGCTCGCGTGTGACCGAGATGTCGCGGGAGGATCCCGAGCGTCGGCGCTTCGGTGCGTCTCACCACGGATACCAGCTTCACCCACCCCTGGCGGAGGAGGAGATCCGCTCGTTCGAGCAGCTGCACGGTGTCAACCTTGCGGCGTCCTACCGAGGCTTCCTCAACTCGGTTGCCGACGGTGGAGCGGGACCCGACTACGGACTCCTGGGCCTGTCGGAGGAAGTAGACGACGGAGAGGCTCTGCACGACCTTCGGACCGAGTGCTTGCAAGCGGGCTTCCTGGCCACCCCGTTCCCGCACACCACGGACCGGCCGGGGCCGGGCAGGGGAGGCGACTCCGACTACTCGGTCGCGGGGACGCTGGTCCTCGGCGAGATCGGTTGCGCCATGTTCTCCCGCCTGGTCATCACGGGAGGCAAAGCCGGACAAGTGTGGCTCGATGACCGCTCCTGGGGTGGTCTGACCCCAGGACCAGACTTCAGCGACTGGTACACCGCATGGCTGGCATCCCAGTAGACCTCAAACACGGTCTGAGGTACGGGACTTCCTAGACCCGTCCGGGCAGTGCGCCGGCCAAGGACCGGGCGCCGGCGAGCTCGGCTTCGTCGTCCTGTTCGTCGTAGGGACCCGATCCAAGCAGGTAGCAGACGTCGATGAACGCGTCGTGGCGCTCAGTGGGGAACAGCGCCAGGTGGCCCAGGACGACTTGGTTGGCCTGTCCGCGGCCGACCGCGGACAGGCACGCCATCTGGACCGGTGGCACGAGGCCCTCCGTTTACGGGCCGTCAGGGAAGTCGTCGGGATCGGGTCCCTCGGGCCGCTCGTGGTCCACCGAATGAACATCCGTCAGGTCGGTCTCCGCCCTCGACCACAGACCAACAACCGGCTGGCCGCCCACCACATCCCTCTTCTAGATCTCACCACCGCCGCAGCCTGACGGAATCGCGGCCGACAGGCTTGGCAACGGCCCGACATACTCAGCGGATGAGCGTTGAGGCGGGAGCATGCGGCGGTGGGGCACTCCAGGAGGTGCTGAGACGTACGGCGGAGGGTCTCGGAGTGGTCCTGCCCGAGCCTGACGGGGAGTTCTCGCACATCGCGAGGTACGCCCGTGCGGAGTCGGGTCGACGGGTGACGGTGCGTCCGCCCTACGACCGGTCCTGGGGCTCGAAATTCCTGACGGTGTATCCGCCCGGCGAGCAGTGCGGCGGCCACTGGATAGCCCTGGAAAGCCGCGGCGTGCCCATGGCCGGCGGGTGGGTCACGGATCCGGCCGAAGTGGTCAGGGCGACAGCGGCGTGGTTGAGCGGTGCGGGGTTGGGCGAGACCAAGGCCCTGGCTCCGGGCATCGAGTACCGCCCGTGGGCCGTGGAGCACGAGCAGGAGCCTCTGGACGCGGTCGAGTTGGTGTGGCACATCAAGCTCGACCGCTTTCACACGTCGTCGTGGGGCCGCCGTCCCCGCACGCACGCGCTGTTGGTGGCCGCGTATGCCCAGCCGGCGCTCCGCAGGCTGACGCCGATCACCAGTCATTTCAACGTGTGGTTCTCCACCAGGATCGAGTTCTTCGAGGACAGAGGGACCAGACAGGCCGGGTTCGGCCACTGGGCGGGGCAGGTCGGGTACGGCCTGCTCCCGCACGATGAGCGGCTGTACGGGGTGCGGCGCCGAGGCGGAGAGCTGGTCGCGCGCACCGAGACACCCGAGGAGGCCGTCTCCCTCGTGGTGGCTGCACTCCCGGACCGGCCGTGGTGATCAGCGGCCCAGGCTGTGCCGGACGTAGTCCGGGTGGGCGGCGCCGACCTCGATGCTGTTCTCGTCCAGGCCGTTGATGATCCGCAGGCAGCCGTCGGCGAAGGCGAACTCCACTGCCACGGTTCCGGCTGCCAGATCGCGGCCTGCCGGCTGCCACTCGAGCAGCGCGACCTCTCGCAGCTCCTGGCCGAGGAACGGCTCCAGGCGCTCATCGCTGTGGGACCACTGCGGCGTGAGCTCGAACCACTCCCACCCGGTGATCGTCGCCGCGGTGTCGAGCGTGTCCCAGCCGATCGAGAGGAGGTCGAGCTGCGAGTGGCAGACCTCCACCTGGTGGCCGTCGAAGTCCAGCACCACCGGGCAGTCGGCGAACCAGTCCCCGTCCTCGGCGAACCGCACCAGCGCGAACCCCGTCAGCCGTCTGCCGGCGAGCGCCGCCAGGCGTGATCCGTGTGCCTGCCGAATGGCGTCGAGCCCGATCAGGAAGGACGGCTCGAAACCAGAGATCCCCATGTTCACAGCACATGAGTTTCCAGGGCTTTGGCCCGACCAGCCAGCGCATATCGACTACGCCGGGGTACTGCCTGTCGCCCGGAGCGCGCCAGCTACTTCTGGGCGTTCCCGCGCGCCCGGCTGCCGGTGCCGCGTTCGAGGCGAGGGATCTTGTGCGGATTCTCCGGCAGCACGACGATGTGCGGCCATGAGCGATCTCGACCCGGTCACCCAGGAGACCCTGCGTTCGGTGGGCTGGTTGCCTGGGCGCCGCGTGGACACCAGCCTCTGGCGGATGAGTTTCGCGGAGACCGGGCTGGTGATGCACCGAGCCGCCGAGGAGTTCCTGGCCGAGTTCGGCGGGTTGCAGGTCGCCTCACAGGGTGCCGGGATCACGCGCGCTCGTGAGGCGTTCGACCTGGACCCCATGAGCCTCTGGAACAGTGAGGAGGACCGCTTCACGGCATGGAACGAAGCCGGAGGAGCCGGGCTCTTCCCCGTCGGCGAGCTCGCCCACGGCCTCGCGCTACTCGGCATCGACGAACACGGTGAGCTCTACGTGGTCCAACCCTCGCGCCTGGCCACCTTCGGGCGGCTTCCCACAGGCATGGACGGCCTCGTCCTCGGGGCCATGGCACGCAGGGTTGGCTGACCTCGGCGTCCGTCATGGCCTGACCGACAGTCCGTCAAGGGTGTTCGCCGGAGCCTGGGTTCATCGTGAGAGCGCAGGGCGGGTGCCGGGTTGCCTCTGTGGGGCTCGTCCGTGCGGCTGGGTGCGGGTGTACTGGGAGGGCGACGCCCTGGTGCCGTTGCCCTCGGCGGAGGGGGTGTTGTCGCGTCCTGCCCACGCGGACGCGAGCTTCTGGACCAGGAGGGGGTGGACATCCGGTCGGGCTTCCTGGGCTTGATCGGGCGCCGGTCGGGCGAGCCCGTGCGGATGACCACGGGAGGCGACTGGGGAAACCGGTGCTCGGGTTCGAACCGGCCGCGGACCGTGTGGTGCTGTCGGCAGATCCCCCTACCGGGCATCGAGGCACGGATCTTCGACAGCAGGTGATCGTCCGGCAGTACCTGGATCCGCTTCTTCAGGAGTTTGCGCTAGTCCAGGACGGCTGGCAGCGAGCCGGCCGGGCTCGGCACGGTCAGAGAGGCCGCCTCGGTACTGGGGATGATGACGGTCTGCTCGTCGAGGGCGGCGGGGATCTCTTCGACCAGGCGCCGGACCATGCGCGGGGCCAAGGGCAGGGTGACACCAACCAGGCGACGGCGTCCGGCTTTTGTGCAGGGTGGACGGTGGGTCGAACCGCTCCAGCAGGGCCTCAGCACGCGTTCCAGGTGCGGGTCGAACTGGGTGAGCAGTCCGCGCAGCCGGTTGGCGATGCGAGCTCGATGCCGCGCGGGGTGTGCGGCATGGTGCGGGCGGCATCCGCAGTGACCGCGGTGTCGCGGGTGTCGCTCTTGGCCTCGCCGGGATAGAGCTTGGAGGTTCGGCAGCCGGCAGCCCGTGCGACCGCCAAGGGAAGGGCGCCGATGTTGGGCCCGTCGAGGGGGATAGGTTGAACAGGTGGCGTCGACGCCGCCGACTGGTCCGCCGTTCGCCCCGCGCCGCCAGGGCTCCCGGTGGGGCAGGTGCTGATGATGTTGATGCCGGGGCCGCCCCGGCCCTCCGTCGCCGCCGCGTAGCCGCACTGCTGTAGCTGAGTCCGAGACCGAGCCCCAGCCAGCCGGCCAAGCCGCCCTCGTCGCCCACGTCCGCGGCGCCGCCTGTGCCCGCTGGCGCCGCTGCGGCTGCGGGAGCTGTCCGAGCAGGCGGTCGTACTCGGTGCCGACTCCGCGTTGCGCCGGCCCGCTTGCGGGGCGGATGTGTGGCTCCGGCGGCGGCCGACCTGAGGTTGACGGCATGGGCAGAGAGGTCTAGTGTTCTTCGAGCTGCCTGACAGGGAGAACCGGACGCGCGCTCTGCACGGACGGTCCCGGGGTGGCCGATCTCCTGAAACACCACTTCTCATTCGAGCTGATCCACGCCTTGTCGAGGGTCAGTGCGAATTGTCGTGCGCGAATTCGGAAGGTCGAGGCGGATTCGCTTTTCGGAGCGGGGATCGGCTAAGGTTTGAAACGTCGGACGGGCCGTCAGGTCGCAGAAGACGCAAGCGAGTTGGATGAACGAAGCGCCGGAAACGGGGCGGAAAACATCTGGTAAGCTAAGAACACGAAAGAACGAAGCGCCCGGAGGGCCCGCTGGAAGGCGGACCGAAGGAAGCCACCGTTCC
>NZ_JBSFGS010000074.1:0-5843 GCF_053596675.1 Kitasatospora sp. NPDC001664 | reverse complement strand
CACGACCTCTCGATCGTCCGTCACATCTCCGACCGGGTCGGCGTGATGTACCTCGGCAAGATGGTCGAGATCGGCAGCGACCTGGAGATCTACGACCACGCCACCCACCCGTACACCCAGGCACTGCTCTCCGCGGTGCCGGTGCCGGACCCGACGGCCCGCGCCAACCGGGACCGGATCGTGCTCCAGGGCGACATCCCCTCGCCGGCCAACCCGCCGTCCGGCTGCCGCTTCCGCACCCGCTGCTGGAAGGCGGAGGAGCGCTGCTCCACCGAGCTCCCGCTGCTGGCGGTGCCGTCCCTGGACGGCCCGGCGGCACACGAGTCGGCCTGCCACTTCGCCGCCGAGCGCGAGCTCACCGCGGCGTGAGCCACGGGTGAACCACGGCGCGATCTGACGCCCGCTCAGTCTGACGGCCCCACAGCTCCCCGCTGTGGGGCCGTCGGCGTAGCGGCGGGCACCCATCCGGCCGTACCACGGTCGCGCCGTGCGGCCGGTGCCCTTCGAATGGGGTGTGATGCGTCACAGACCCCTGAGGAGGAAGCTCGATGCCCGCAGCCACCAGAGTCCGCTGGGCCGTAGTCGGTGCGACATCCGTGGCCCTGGTGGCCACCGGATGCGGTAGCAGCGGCGGGGGAGGAGGCTCCTCCGACGCCAGCAAGACCTTCAGCTACCAGAGCAGCGAGCCGCAGAACCCGCTCCAGCCGGCGAACGCCAACGAGGTCGGCGGCGGCCGCATCACGCAGAACCTGTTCAAGGGGCTGGCGGACTACGACCCCTCGGACGGCAAGCTGCGGATGCAGGTGGCCGACAAGATCGACACCAGTGACTCGCAGACCTTCAACGTCACCCTGAAGACCGGCTGGACCTTCCACGACGGCACGCCGGTCAAGGCGAAGAACTTCGTGGACGCCTGGAACTGGGCCGCCACCACGGCGAACAACCAGATCAACAGCTCCTGGTTCTCCGACATCGAGGGCTACGCGGACGTCCACCCGGCCAAGGGCGCGGGCACCAAGACCACCATGTCGGGCCTCACGGTGGTGGACGACACCCACTTCACCATCAAGCTCAGCGGCAAGGTCTCCTACTTCCCGTACAAGCTGGGCTACATCGCCTTCTCCCCGCTGCCGGACGGCTTCTTCAAGGACCCGTCCGGGTACGGCCAGAAGCCGGTGGGCAACGGCCCGTACGAGTTCGTCAGCTGGGACCACAACGCGCAGATCACCACCAAGGCCTTCGCGAACTACCAGGGCGTGGACAAGCCGAAGAACGGCGGCGTGGTGTTCAAGATGTACACCACCGCCGAGGCCGCCTACGCGGACCTGCAGTCCAACAACCTCGACGTGATGGACCAGGTGCCGCCGTCGGCGCTGGCCAACTACAAGAACGACCTCGGCGACCGGGCGATCGACGCCCCGCAGGGCGCCATCCAGAACATCGGCTTCACGCTCTACCAGGCCGACTGGGCCGGAGCGAACAAGGCCAAGGTGCGGCAGGGCCTGTCGATGGCGATCGACCGCGACACCATCACCAAGACGGTGCTCCAGAGCTCCCGCAAGCCGGCCAACTCCTGGGTGGCCGAGGGCGTCGAGGGCTTCAAGTCCGGTACCTGCGGCGACTCCTGCACCTTCGACGCCGCCAAGGCCAAGCAGCTGATCACCGAGGGCGGCGGCGTCCCCGGCAACAAGCTGACCATCACCTACAACGCCGACGGCGGGCACAAGGAGTGGGTGGACGCGGTCTGCAACTCCATCCGCCAGTCCACCGGGGTGGACTGCGTCGGCGACCCGAAGACCGACTTCAAGACCGCCCGCGCGGCCATCACCGGACACACCATCAACGGCGCCTTCCGCACCGGCTGGGTGCAGGACTACCCGCTGAACGCGAACTTCCTGTCCGACGTCTACAAGACCGGCGCCGCCTCGAACGACTTCGGCTACAGCAGCCCCCAGTTCGACCAGCTGGCGAACCAGGCCGACCAGGCCGCCTCGATCCAGGACTCGGCCTCGGACTACCAGAAGGCCGAGGCGGTGCTCGCCCAGGACATGCCGGCGATCCCGCTCTGGTACTACCGGACCAACTCCGGCTACTCCACCAAGGTGCAGAACGTGAAGTTCGACTCCTTCGGCAACCCGGCCTGGACCCAGGTCGAGGTCAAGGGCTGACACCCACCCCCGCCGGCCCCGCCCTCCCTCCTCGGGGAGGGCGGGGCCCGGGCACCAAGTCACCCCCTCGGAAGGAGGTTCGATGGGCCACTACGTCATCCGGCGCGTGCTCCAGATGATCCCGGTCTTCTTCGGTGCCACGTTCCTGATCTTCATCATGGTGTACACCCTGCCCGGCGACCCGATCGCGGCGATGTTCGGCGACAAGGCGGCCGACCCGGCGACCGTGGCCAACCTGCGGCACCAGTACCACCTCGACGAGCCCTGGTGGAAGCAGTACCTGATCTACATGGGCAACGTCTTCCAGCTGGACTTCGGCACCAGCTTCACCGGCCGCCCGGTCTCCGAGATCATGGCCGACGCCTTCCCGGTGACCATCCGGCTGGCCCTGGTCGCCTTCTTCTTCGAGATCGTGATCGGTCTGCCGCTCGGCCTGCTGGCCGGCCTCAAGCGCGGCTCCTTCGCCGACACGGCGGTGCTCATCCTGACCCTGATCGTCATCTCGATCCCGGTCTTCGTGCTCGGCTACATCGCGCAGACCATCTTCGCGATCGACCTCGGCTGGGTCACCGCCACCGTCCAGGACTCCACCGACATCCTCCAACTGATCCTGCCGGGGCTGGTGCTGGCCTCGCTCTCGCTGGCCTACGTGGCCCGGCTCACCCGGACCTCGATCGGCGAGAACCTGCGGGCCGACTACATGCGCACCGCGGTGGCCAAGGGCCTGCCCCGGCGGACCATCATCGGGCGCCACCTGCTGCGCAACTCGCTGATCCCGGTGGTCACCTTCCTGGGCACCGACCTGGGCGCCCTGATGGGCGGCGCGATCGTCACCGAGGGCATCTTCAACATCGCGGGCGTCGGCAACATCCTCTACAAGGCGATCCGGACCAAGGAGGGCCCGACCGTCGTCGGCATCGTCACCGTGCTGGTGATCGTCTACCTGGTGGCCAGCCTCGTGGTGGACCTGCTCTACGCCATCCTGGACCCGAGGATCCGCTATGCCTAGCAACGACCTCCCCGACGAGCACGACCCGCTGCGGCGCATCCCGCCGACCGACAGCGACCACCTGGACTACGTCGGCCAGCAGGGGCTGGCGGTGGCGCAGGACACCCTGAACCAGCCCGATCCGGCCAAGCGGGAGGAGGCCCGCAGCCTCTGGGGCGACGCCTGGCGGGACCTGCGGCGGCGGCCGATCTTCATCATCTCGGCCCTGCTGATCGTGCTGCTGGTGCTGATGGCGGTCTGGCCCAGCCTGTTCACCAGCACCGACCCGCGACAGGCGAACCTGGCCCAGAACTACCTGCGCAAGCCGGACTGGGCCGACGTGTTCGGCGCCGGCTGGTTCGGCTACGACGGTCAGGGCCGCTCGATCTACGCCCGGGTGATCTACGGCGCCCGCGCCTCGATCATCGTCGGCGTCTGCGTCACCCTCGCCGTCACCCTGCTCGGCGGGGTGACCGGCATGGTGGCCGGGTACTTCGGCGGCTGGGTGGACGCGGTGATCTCCCGGATCATCGACATCTTCTTCGGCATCCCGCTGCTGCTCGGCGCCCTGGTGCTGCTGAACGCCTTCACCACCCGCACCGTCTGGTCCGTGGTGATCGCCCTGGCGGTGCTCGGCTGGACCCAGCTGGCCCGCGTGATGCGCGGCTCGGTGCTGACGGTCAAGCAGGCCGACTACGTGGTGGCCGGCAAGGCGCTCGGCGCCGGGACCCCGCGGCTGATGGTCCGTCACATCCTGCCGAACGCGATCGCCCCGGTGATCGTGGTGGCCACCATCGCGCTCGGCGGCTACATCACCGCCGAGGCCACGCTGAGCTTCCTCGGCATCGGCCTCCAGGACCCGACCATCTCCTGGGGCGTGGACATCTCCTCGGCCCAGCGGGTGATCCGGACCGCGCCGTTCGCGCTGTTCTTCCCGGCCGCCGCGCTCAGCCTCACGGTGCTGGCCTTCATCATGATGGGCGACGCGGTCCGCGACGCCCTCGACCCGAAGCTGCGCTGAGAGAGGCGGAACGAAGGCGATGACCACCGCAGTCGACACCAAGAAGCCCGCCCGGGAAGCCCCGTACGAGGGCCCGCTGCTCGAAGTCCGGGACCTGCATGTGGAGTTCAAGACCCGGGACGGGGTGGCCAAGGCCGTCAACGGGGTGAACTACAGCGTCAGCGCGGGCGAGACCCTGGCGGTGCTGGGCGAGTCCGGCTCCGGGAAGTCCGTCACCGCGCAGGCGATCATGGGCATCCTCGACATGCCGCCGGCCCGGATCCCGCAGGGCGAGATCCGCTTCCGCGGCCAGGACATGCTGAAGATGGACCGGGAGGCCCGGCGGCAGATCCGCGGCCAGAAGATCGCGATGATCTTCCAGGACGCGCTCTCCTCGCTCAACCCGGTGCTCACCGTCGGGCACCAGCTCGGCGAGATGTACCGCGCCCACCGGGGCATGTCCGGCAAGGCCGCCAAGCTCAAGGCCATCGAGCTGATGGACCGGGTGCGCATCCCGGCCGCCAAGGACCGGGTCGGCGACTACCCGCACCAGTTCTCCGGCGGCATGCGCCAGCGCATCATGATCGCCATGGCGCTGGCCCTGGAGCCGGACCTGATCATCGCCGACGAGCCCACCACCGCGCTCGACGTGACGGTGCAGGCCCAGGTGATGGACCTGCTGGCGGAGCTGCAGGCCGAGTACCACATGGGCCTGATCCTGATCACCCACGACCTCGGCGTGGTCGCCGACGTCGCGGACAAGATCGCGGTCATGTACGCCGGCCGGATCGTCGAGACCGCCCCGGTGCACGAGCTCTACGCCCGGCCGGCCCACCCGTACACCCGGGGCCTGCTGGACTCCATCCCCCGGCTCGACCAGAAGGGCCACGAGCTCTACGCGATCAAGGGCCTGCCGCCCAACCTGCTCCGCATCCCGCCGGGCTGCGCCTTCAACCCGCGCTGCCCGCGGGCCCAGGAGGTCTGCCGCCAGGACGTCCCGCCGCTCTACCAGGTGACCGGGCCGGACGGGGCCGAGCTGCCGGGCCGGCGCAGTGCCTGCTTCTTCTGGAAGGAGACCCTCGATGACGCCTCCTAACGGCGCGAGCGCGCTCGGCGCGGCCCTCCCGGAGGAGGTGGCCTTCGAGCAGGAGGTGCCCCGGGGCGAGCCGATCCTCGAAGTGCGGGACCTGGTCAAGCACTTCCCGCTGACCAAGGGCATCCTCTTCAAGAAGCAGGTCGGCGCGGTCAAGGCCGTGGACGGGGTCTCCTTCGACCTGATGCAGGGCGAGACGCTGGGCATCGTCGGCGAGTCGGGCTGCGGCAAGTCCACCCTGGCCAAGGTGCTGATGAACCTGGAGCCGGCCACCTCGGGCTCGGTCCGCTACAAGGGGGAGGAGATCTCCCGGCTGAGCGGGTCCGCGCTGAAGGCGGTGCGGCGCAACATCCAGATGGTCTTCCAGGACCCGTACACCTCGCTCAACCCCCGCATGACGGTGGGCGACATCATCGGCGAGCCCTTCGAGATCCACCCCGAGGTGGCGCCGAAGGGGGACCGCCGCAAGGCGGTGCAGGACCTGCTGGACGTGGTGGGCCTGAACCCGGAGTACATCAACCGGTACCCGCACCAGTTCTCCGGCGGGCAGCGGCAGCGGATCGGGATCGCCCGGGGGTTGGCGCTCAAGCCGGA
>NZ_JBSFGS010000073.1:0-6459 GCF_053596675.1 Kitasatospora sp. NPDC001664 | reverse complement strand
TCCGCCGCCGACGCCATCCGGCTCTCCCGCCGCACCCTCGCCACCATCAAGGGCAACCTCTTCTGGGCCTTCGCCTACAACGTCGCCGCCATCCCGCTGGCCGCCGCCGGACTGCTCAACCCGGTGGTCGCCGGGGCCACCATGGCCTTCTCCTCGGTCTTCGTGGTCACCAACAGCCTGCGCCTGCGCCGTTTCGACGCGGCCCGCTGACCGGGAGCCGACGCAGCGTCAGGGCCCGGGACGGACAGACCGACCCGGGCCCTGACGGCGTCTCAGCGGCCGAGCAGCTCCCCGCCGTTGCAGTGCAGGATCTCGCCGGTGATGAAGCCCGCCTCCCGGGAGGCCAGGAAGTAGACCGCCGCCGCGACCTCGCCGGACTCGCCGATCCGCCCCAGCAGGGTGCGGGCCGCCCGGCGGGAGACCTCCGCCTCGTCGAGGCGGGGGCCGAAGAACTCGGTGCCCGAGACGGTGCCCGGGGCCACGATGTTGGCCGTGATGCCGGAGGTGCCGAGCTGGGCGGCCAGGAAGTGGTTCCAGGCGTGCAGGGAGGCCTTGGCGGCCCCGTACGAGCCGGCCCCGCGCAGGGCGGCGATCGAACTGACCGTCACCACCCGCCCGCTGCCCTGGGTGAACCGGTCGCGGAGCGACTCGGTGAGCAGCACCACGGTGAGCACGTTCCGCTCGAAGTCCCCGCGCCAGCGGGCCAGCAGCGCGTGCGGGCCGCCGCCGATCACGGTCTCCCGGCTGCCGGCGTTGTTCACCAGCACGTCCACCTGGGCCGGCAGCGCGTCCAGCGCGTGCTCCACCGCGTCCGGGTCGGCCAGGTCGCAGACCAGCGGGGAGACGTTCGGGCCGAGGTCGGAGGCGGCTCTCTCCAGGACCTCCCGGCGGCGGCCGACGATCACGACCCGCTCGCCGGCCTCGGCGAAACGGCGGGCCACCTCGTACCCGATGCCGGTGCCACCGCCCGTGACGACGACGTTCCTGGCCATCTGCGCACTCCCTCCCTGCTCCGGCCACCGCAGCTGAGGGCGCGGCGGTCCGTCCCGGAATGGGTCGATTCCTATCACGCTCGGTTGCGGCGACTGTGGGGAGGGTGACGTAGCCCGTCTGAGATGGTGTGGTATGTGCCGTGTACCGGCCATGCACCCGGTCATGCACGGAGCGTGGAGAGAGCCAACTCACACCCCCTCCCCGTAACTTTGCGACCCCGGACACGTCTTACCTTTGTAGTACGACGGCTCCGGCCGTCGGGACGGGGCTCCGGCGGGCCCCGGTACGGCTGCCGAACCGTTTCGGCGGCCTCGCGCACGACGCCGGGGAGCGGTAACGGGCTCGGAACGCTTTGAGCGGCCGTTCCGGGCCCACCAGGACCGCCCCCGGGCGTCGTGCGCCGCGGGAACGCGGAAGGGCCCGGCTGCCAGTGGCAGCCGGGCCCTTCCGCGTCAGTGGGGCGCCCGTGAGGACCTCCCGGGTCAGCGACCCTCGAGCTTCACGTAGTCGCGGATCTCCACGCCGGTGTAGATCTGACGCGGACGGCCGATGCGGCTGCCCGGGTCGTTGATCATCTCGTGCCAGTGGGCGATCCAGCCCGGAAGCCGGCCGAGGGCGAACAGCACGGTGAACATGCTGGTCGGGAAGCCCATGGCGCGGTAGATCAGGCCGGTGTAGAAGTCCACGTTCGGGTAGAGCTTGCGCGAGACGAAGAAGTCGTCCTTGAGCGCGTGCTCCTCCAGCTTGAGCGCGATCTCCAGCAGCTCGTCGGACTTGCCGAGCTGGCCGAGCACCTCGTGCGCCAGGATCTTGACCTGGGCGGCACGCGGGTCGAACGCCTTGTACACGCGGTGACCGAAGCCCATGAGCTTCACGCCGTCCTCGCGGTTCTTCACCTTGCGGATGAAGGTGTCGACGTCGCCGCCGGTCTTCTGGATCTCCTCCAGCATCTCCAGCACCGCCTGGTTGGCGCCGCCGTGCAGCGGGCCCCAGAGGGCCGAGATGCCCGCCGAGATGGAGGCGAACTGGTTGGCGTGGCTGGAGCCCACCAGGCGGACCGTGGAGGTCGAGCAGTTCTGCTCGTGGTCCGCGTGCAGGATCAGCAGCTTGTCCAGCGCGTTGACGATGACCGGGTTGATCTCGTAGTCCTCGGCGGGGACCGCGAAGGTCATCCGGAGGAAGTTCTCGACGTAGCTCAGGTCGTTGCGCGGGTAGACGAACGGCTGGCCGACCGACTTCTTGTACGCGTACGCGGCGATGGTCGGGAGCTTGGCGAGCAGCCGGACCGTCGACAGGTGGCGCTGGCCGGCGTCGAACGGGTTGTGGCTGTCCTGGTAGAAGGTGGACAGCGCGCCGACCACCGACGACAGCATCGCCATCGGGTGGGCATCCCGCGGGAAGCCCTGGTAGAAGCGCTTGACGTCCTCGTGCAGCAGGGTGTGCTGGGTGATCTCGTTGCTGAACTCCGCCAGCTGCTCGGTGGTCGGCAGCTCACCGTTGATCAGCAGGTACGCGGTCTCGATGAAGCTGCCCTGCTCGGCCAGCTGCTCGATCGGGTAGCCGCGGTAGCGCAGGATGCCGTTGTCGCCGTCCACGAAGGTGATCGCGGACTTGTAGGCGGCGGTGTTGCCGAAGCCGTTGTCCAGGGTGACCAGGCCGGTCTGCGGGAGCAGCTTCGAGATGTCGAAGCCGGCGTTGCCCGCAGTGCTCTCGACGACGGGGTACTCGTACTCGCCGTCCTGGTACCGCAGTACTACCGAGTTGTCGCTCACGTCTTCCTCACCGACGAAATGAATCCTCATCCAAGGTGCCCTGACTGACTCTACGATCCACCATCGGGCCGATCACCGTGCACCCGGGGTGGGCCGGAAAGGCCCTGCACCTACAAAAGCTGTCGCCCCACCCGGTATGAACCGGACAAGATCGGCACAGACTAGGTTCCGCCGTAAATCTCTTCACGTCAAGACAACCCATCAGGTCGGAGCGGCCCCGCCGATCAGCCGACCGCCAGCCGGTGGTCCAGCGCAGAGTGCCTGCGACCTGCGCTGACGGCCCGGACCGCCTGGGCTATCGCTCTGCGTGATCCGACCAGCACCACCAGTTTCTTCGCACGCGTCACGGCGGTGTAGAGCAGGTTCCGCTGGAGCATCGTCCACGCCGAGGTGGTGACCGGAATCACCACCGCCGGGTACTCGCTCCCCTGCGAACGGTGGATCGTCACAGCGTAGGCGTGGGACAGCTCGTCGAGCTCCGAGAACTCGTACGGCACCTCCTCGTCCTCGTCCGTGCGCACCGTCAGCCGCTGCTCCTCCACGTTGAGGTCCGTCACCACCCCCACCGTGCCGTTGAAGACCCCGTTCCGGCCCTTCTCGTAGTTGTTGCGAATCTGGGTGACCTTGTCACCTACGCGGAAGGTCCGCCCGCCGAACCGGCGCTCCGGCAGACCCTCGCGCGCCGGAGTGACCGCCGCCTGGAGGAGCGTGTTCAGCGCCCCCGCGCCGGCCGGGCCCCGGTGCATCGGCGCCAGCACCTGGACGTCCCGCCGGGCGTCCAGACCGAACCGCTGGGGGATCCGCCGGGCCACCACGTCCACCGTCAACCCGGCCGCCGCCTCGGTGTCCTCCTCCGCGAACAGGAAGAAGTCCGGCAGCCCGTCGGTGATCGGCGGCAACCCCTCGTTGATCCGGTGCGCGTTGGTCACCACACCCGACTGCTGAGCCTGCCGGAAGATCCTGGTCAACCGCACCGAGGGCACCGGGCTCTCCGGCGCCAGCATGTCCCGCAGCACCTCCCCCGCCCCGACCGAGGGCAGCTGGTCCACGTCCCCCACCAGCAACAGGTGCGCCCCGGGGGCCACCGCCTTCACCAGCTTGTTCGCCAGGATCAGGTCCAGCATCGAGGCCTCGTCCACCACCACCAGGTCGGCGTCCAACGGCCGGTCGCGGTCGTACGCCGCGTCCCCGCCCGGCCTCAGCTCCAGCAGCCGGTGCACCGTGGACGCCTCGGCCCCCGTCAGCTCCGCCAGCCGCTTCGCCGCCCGCCCCGTCGGCGCCGCCAGCACCACCTTGGCCCGCTTCGCCAGCGCCAGCATCACGATCGAGCGCACCGTGAACGACTTCCCGCACCCCGGCCCACCCGTCAGCACCGCCACCCGCTCGGTCAGCGCCAGCTTCACCGACTCGCGCTGCTCCGGCGCCAGCTCGGCCCCCGTCCGCTGCGCCAGCCAGCCCAGGGCCGCCTCCCAGTCCACCCCCTGGAAGGCCTGCAGACGGTCGACGTCAGCCGTCAGCAGCCGCCGCAACTGGTTCGCCAGCGACACCTCGGCCCGGTGGAACGGCACCAGGTACACCGCCGTCACCGGCTCCCCCGCCTCCCCCGGCACCTGCTCCCGCACCACCCCCTCCGCCGCCACCAACTCGGCCAGACAGTCGATCACCAGACCGACGTCCACCTGCAGCAGCTTCACCCCGTCCGCGATCAACCGCTCCTCGGGCAGGTAGCAGTGCCCCTGGTCACTGCTCTGCGAGAGCGCGTACTGCAGCCCCGCCTTCACCCGCTCCGGACTGTCGTGCGGGATCCCCACCGCCTGCGCGATCCGGTCCGCCGTCAGGAAGCCGATGCCCCACACGTCCGAGGCCAGCCGGTACGGCTCCTTCTGCACCACCTCGGTGGAGGCGTCCCCGTACTGCTTGTAGATCCGCACCGCCAGGGAGGTCGACACCCCCACCGTCTGCAGGAAGACCATCACCTCCTTGATGGCCTTCTGCTCCTCCCAGGCCGCCGCGATCATCTTCGTCCGCTTCGGCCCCAGCCCCGGGACCTCGATCAGCCGCTTCGGCTCGTTCTCGATCACCTCCAGGGTCTCCACCCCGAAGGCCGTCACGATCCGCTCCGCGAACCGCGGCCCGATCCCCTTGATCAGCCCCGACCCCAGGTACCGCTGGATGCCCTGCACCGTGGCCGGCAGCACCGTCGTGTAGTTCTCCACCATGAACTGCCGCCCGTACTGCGGGTGCGAGCCCCACCGCCCGAACATCCGCAGCGACTCCCCCGGCTGCGCCCCCAGCAACGCCCCCACCACCGTCAGCAGGTCGTGCTGCCCCCGCCCGGTGTCCACCCGGGCCACGGTGTACCCGGTCTCCTCGTTGGCGTACGTGATCCGCTCCAACACGCCCTCCACCTGGGCGAGCTGACGCTGCGGCGACTGCGCGGGCTGAGTACCCATCGGGCTGCCCCCTCGGATCGGTGACCGTGCGCTACGCACCGTACCGCCTCCCGGTGACAGTCCGTACCGGATCCGTCCTATCCTCACGATCATGACCGACAAGCTGACGATCCGTCCGGCCACCGAGGCCGACCTCCCCGCCATCGTGGCCCTGCTCGCCGACGACCCCCTCGGCGCCGCCCGCGAATCCCCCGACGACCTCACCCCCTACCTCGCCGCGTACCGCCTGATCGCCGACGACCCGAACCAGCACCTGGTCGTCGCCGAACTCGCCGGCCAAGTCCTCGGCACCCTCCAACTCACCGTCATCCCCGGCCTCTCCCGCCGAGGCTCCACGCGCACCCTGATCGAAGCCGTCCGCGTCCACGCCGACGCCCGCGGCACCGGCCTCGGCACCACCCTCGTCGAATGGGCCGTCGACCGCTCCCGCACCCTCGGCGCCGAACTCGTCCAACTCACCTCCGACGCCACCCGCACCGACGCCCACCGCTTCTACGAACGCCTCGGCTTCACCGCCTCCCACCTCGGCTTCAAACTGGCCCTCGGATGAGCACCCCCGCCTTCGCGACCGACACCGAACGCGACGCCCTCAACGGCTTCCTCGACAAGCAGCGCACCGCCCTGCTCCGCAAACTCGACGGCCTCACCGACGCGCAGGCCCGCCACGTCCCCACCGCGAGCTCGCTCTCCCTGCTCGGCATCCTCAAGCACTCGGCCCTCTGGGAACGCCGCTGGTTCCAGATCATCCTGGCCGGCCACGAACACCCCGACGAATGGCCCCTCTCGACGGACGACACCGACGACGACTTCCAGGTCGACGAGACCGACACCGTCACCGCGTGGCGGGCGTACTTCGAGGAGCAGGCGGCCGTGTCCCGCGAGCTGGCAGCCGGCCTCCCTCTCGACACCCCGTGCGCATGGCCCAAGCTGGCCCACCGGAACCTGCGGTGGGTGCTGCTCCACATGATCGAGGAGACCGCCCGGCACGCCGGCCACGCCGACATCATCCGGGAGACGCTGGACGGTCGGACGGGAATCTGACCGGAAATGCGAAAAGGCCCCCCGGCAAAGCCGGGAGGCCTTCTCTGAATGATTGTTCGGCGGCGTCCTACTCTCCCACAGGGTCCCCCCTGCAGTACCATCGGAGCTGTGAGGCTTAGCTTCCGGGTTCGGAATGTAACCGGGCGTTTCCCTCACGCTATGACCACCGAAACACTATGAAACTGTCAACCGCACCATGA
>NZ_JBSFGS010000072.1:0-6611 GCF_053596675.1 Kitasatospora sp. NPDC001664 | reverse complement strand
TCCCCGCCCGTTTTTCGTTGGGGTCCCCGGCCGCGGGCGCGTTGACCCCCCCCCCCCGGGGGGGGGGTTTTGCCCCCCCCCGCCCCGGGGGGGGGGGGGGGGCGGGCCCCCGCCCCCCCCACCGCCCTTCCCTTCTGACCGGCCGTCAGCCGATCAGCCACTGCTCCTGGGCCACCGCGCCGACCTCGGTGCAGGCGTCGGTGAGCACGTCCAGCACCCGCAGCGCGTCCGGCAGCGGCAGCTCGGGGCCGCGCAGCCAGCGCACCTGGGAGCCGTCCGGCAGCGAGGCCGGGGGCAGCAGGGTGTAGGAGCCGCGGCAGTGCCAGCGCAGGCCGGGGTGGTCCGACATGGTGTCAGGAGTGCTGTCCAGCACGCTCGGCCACCACTCGTCCTCGTCCACCGGGGTCCCCCGGGTGGCGGTGAAGAACAGGTACCGGTCCTCGCCGACGGCGGCCACCGGGCCGTGCACGCCGAGCGCCTCCAGGCGCTCCAGGGCCAGCCGGCCCGCCTCGGCCGGCACGTCCAGCACGTCGTGGGCGCGGCCGGTGGCGGTGACGA
The DNA here is from genome assembly GCF_053596675.1 of Kitasatospora sp. NPDC001664. NCBI lineage: Bacteria > Bacillati > Actinomycetota > Actinomycetes > Kitasatosporales > Streptomycetaceae > Kitasatospora > Kitasatospora sp. NPDC001664. The sequence goes on along the minus strand of NZ_JBSFGS010000072.1, from coordinate 6,053 downwards.
AGTTGGCCTGCGGGTCGCGGGAGAGCCAGCGGGCCAGCTGCTCCGGATCGACGGTGGCCTGGGTCTGCCAGGCGAAGGAGACCGGGTGCTGGGCCGGAGCCGGACAGCCGACCCGGTCGCAGGAACACCGGTGCCCCGCCGGATGCGCGGCCGGCGCCAGCGGGAACCCCGCCCGCACCGCCTTGAGCAGCAGGTCCAGCCTCCCGGCCGGATCGCCCCCCGCACCCGGCCCGGTCCGCTCGCGGTCACGCCGCTGCCACCAGGCCGTCCACCTGCTGCTGGCTTCCATCGGACCCCTTCCACACCTGCTGTAGCTGCCGTGCCTGGTGTGACACAGCGACCGACGCAAACATCCGACGCAACGCCGGAGCCCACCCCGTTGCTTCCCCGGGGTGCGGTCGGTCCGGCAGCTTCGCCGAGGGCCGGAGCCGGTGTCGCCGGACGGCCGAGTCGCCCGGGGCACGGTTCGAGGCGGACCCTTGAGGGGCCCGGGTACCAGGGAACTCCCAGGGGCGTACAGAGCAGGATAAGGGTGTCGGGGGGGCCGTTCGGACCGCGGGCGGTGCTGCGCTGGTCACACCGGCCCCTCACACCGGCCACCGGGCACCTCCACCGGACCGTCACACCCGTAGGCTGAGCAGCGTGAAGAGCGCGGACACCCCCTTCGTCGGCGGCCCCCTGGACGGCCGGACCCTGCCCGTCGGGCTGACGCCGTTCAGCAACGTCCCCAAGGTCTACAAGGTCCCGGTCCCCGCACACGGGGACACCCCCGCCGTCACGCTGGTCTACCGGCGCGCCAAGGAGTACGACCCCAAGGGCCGCTGGCGCTGGGTCTACGAGTACCAGGACCCCTCGGCCGCCGAGGCCCCCGCTCCTTCCGCCGAGGGCTGACGGACCGTCACACCTCCTCGGCCAGGATCAGGTACAGCTTCTTGCGGGCCTCGGTGAGCACCGCCAGGCCCTTGGCCCGCTGCTCCTCCGTCCCGGTGGTCATCACCTGACGGATCGCCTGGTCCACCGCCCCGAGCGCCTGCCCGACCTCCTGCACCGCCTCCCAGTCCAGCCCGCGGCCGGCCTGCTCCCACGGGTTCGGCGCACCGGCCTCGGCCTCGGCGCGGCCCTGCTCGGTCAGCTCGAACAGCCGCTTCCCGGACGCCTCGCTGCCGACGATCAGCCCCTCCTCCTCCAGCAGCTGGAGCGTCGGGTACACCGACCCCGGGCTCGGCCGCCAGGCCCCGCCCGAGCGCTCACCGATCTCGGTGATCATCTCGTAGCCGTGCATCGGCCGCTCCACCAGCAACGCCAGCAGCGAGGCCCGCACATCCCCCCGCCGAGCCCTCCCCCCACGCCGCCCGTGCCCGGAAAACCCACCCCGGCCACCCCCGCCCCCGTGCCCGAACGGCCCCCCGAACGGCCCCCCGGGCCGCCCGCCGCCGAAGCCACCGAAACCCTCCCGCCGCTCACGGCGACGGCCTTCTCCCCTGTCGTATCCGTACCCACGCATGGTGATCACTCACTTTCGTTGACGTTGTCATCGAGCCATCTCGATACTTCGACGATATATCGCTAACTATCGCTCGTCAACGCTCCGAGCATGCGGAGCCGGAGGGCGCGGGTCAGGTACGGTGCGGGGATGATCAAGGGTGTCTCCGCCGCTGACGGCGAACCGGACGCGATGGTGCTGGCCGGCTACTTCGTCGCGGTGCCCGCATCGTTGAACGGCTCGGCAGTGCCCCGGAGGCCAGGACTCACCACGGCGTCCGACTGTCTGGTCGACCGGCTTCCGGAGGACGGGGACTGGTTCGCCGGCCCGTCGGAGGCGTTGGCGGCCTGCCGATCCGTCCCCGTGCCGGAGGGAGCGCGCCTCCACGCCCTGCTGGTGCCCGCCGACCACGTCGACGGCTTCGCCGCCGACGTCGTCACGGCCGGCACCGACGAGCCGGTGCTTCTCGCGCACCTCGGCCGGCGGACCGGTCTGCCCGCCGCCGAGTCGGCCGGACGCGAGCTCGGCTGGGAGGTGCTCGGCTACGACCACGGCCTCCTGCACACCTGGCTCTGCAACGACCTGCACGGGGACGGCGTACGCGAGCTCGGCGTGACCACCGACCCCGACCGCGTCCTGCTGCCCGACCGGGAGTCCGCCGTCCGCGTGGCGGCCTGGGCCAACGCCCGCACCGACACCAAGCCCGTCACCTGGTTCCCCGCCGCCCTCGTCGAATGGGACATCCCGATCGAGGGCAGGCCCGGCCCCGCTCCCTCCGAGACACCGGTCCCCCCGGTGACCCCACCCTGGTGGCGCCGGATCCTCTGACGGACCGCACCGGACCGGTCGGTCGTCGCCGCGGTGGGACGGTGATGTCCTGAGGCGGTGTCAGCACCCTGCTGGATGATCCGGCCATGCTGATCGCGACCAACGAGCGTGGCCACGTGGTGGAGCGCGCCACCGGGCCCACCATCGGGACGATGCTGGCCAACCTGGGGCGGGGCAACGCCCACCTGGTGGTGGAGCGGGTGGGCGGAGAGCTGCCGGGCAGCTGGTACGTCCAGGTCCGACTCCGGGAGAACAACACCTATCAACTCGAGTACCGGGACGGCGTCGCCGAGCGGCACTTCCAGACCCTGACCGTCTCCCAGGAGAAGGTCCTCACGGCACTGCTCGGCTGGGCCGGCGCGAAGCCGGGCTGGCAGGACGGCTTCATGTGGAACAACATCGGCGATCAGTTCGGCACCTGCGACCATGCGGTGCCGGAGCCGGAGCCGGCCGACCTTGGGGGCTGACCGAGGCGGCCGAGGGACAGGCCTTGAGCCGGTACGCGGTTCGCGCTAGCGGGAGAAATAGGTCTTGACGCTGACGGCCGGGCCGTCGGAGTACTGCCGCACGGCCGCCGCGGCGTCGCCCGTGACGGGGACGGAGGAGGTGCCGCCGGGCGGGATGGTGGTCAGGCCGCCGATCGGGATGACGGCGGTGGTCTGCTGGGGCGTGCCGGGCTTGGGCTTGTCGTAGACCAGGTAGACGACGCGGACGGAGACCGGCGTGGTGTTCGGGTTCTTCAGCAGGACCTGCTCGAAGGGGTCGAACTTGGTCATGGGCCGACCGGAGGCGTCGGCCGGCTTCGCCTCGACGGCGGTCGCGTCGGCGGGGAGGTCCGCCGGGGCGGTCTCCTTGACGGTCACCTTGACGTCGGCGACCTGCTCCGCGCCGGGGCCGCCGAAGGCCAGGACGTCGTAGCCACCGCCGGGTTGGACCACGAGGCCGCCGCGGTCGCTGCCGTACGCGGTGGTGACCCGTACGTCGGGGAGGTCCTTGCCGGTGGCGTCGACTGCCGTGATCGCCAGGGTCGGCGCCACGCTCGTCCGGCCGTCGTTGCCGATGATGAGCGTCTGGTCGATGAACTCGTGCTCGCCGCGCGCCTGGTAACGGAAGGTCAGCGGCGGGGCCGGTGCGGCCGACGCGGGCGCGGTGTGCACGGCCACGGCCTCGGCTTCGGCCGGGCTCGGGGCGGCGGTGCCGTCCGGGGTGCAGGCGGCCAGCGCGAGGACGCCGAGGGCGAGGCCTGCGAGTGTCACGCCGCGCCGGGGTCGGACGGAGGTTCGATCGGTGCGGAGCATGGCCGGAGACTAGCGCAAGCGGCAGACGCCGGCCTTCTGCCGGGCGGCCGGAAGCGTGTCCGACGGGCGGGCTACGCTCCGCGCCATGGATGATCAACTGTGGGTGGGCGTGCGCGCACGTGTGGAGGCGTTGGCACCGGCCGGGCCGGAGCCGCAGTCCGCCGTGTTCGGGTCGAACGGTCATCACTTCGCCCTCGACCCGGTGCTGTCCCCGGCCGAGCTGGCGGAGCTGGAGGCGCAGATCGGCACCGAACTGCCGCCGGAGTACCGGACGTTCCTGCTCCAGGTGGGTGCCGGCGGAGCCGGACCGGCCTACGGGGTCTTCCCCGTGCGACGGACGGAGGACGGGTGGCGGTGGGAGGGCGACGGCGCGGACCTGGCCGACCGGGCCCGGCTCGCCGAGCCGTTCCCGGCGACCGTGCTGGACCCGGCGGTGGTGGAGGCGCTGCTGGAGGAGTGCCCCGAGGAGGAGGACTTCGAGGACATCGAGGAGTTCGACACCGCCCACGAGGCGTGGGACGAGCGGTGGGGCGAGGTGATGTGGGATCCGGAGCGCACCGTCGGCGCGATCGTCATCTGCCACCAGGGCTGTGCGATCCGTCAGTGGCTGGTGGTCAACGGCCCGGAGAGCGGTCGCATCTGGGAGGACCTCAGGGCCGACGAGGTGGATCTGGCTCCGCTCCTGGACGAGGGCGGCCGGCCGGTGACCTTCGCCCGCTGGTACCTGGACTGGCTGGACCAGGCGGAACGGCAGGCGAAAAGCACTGGCCCCGGCCTCGCGTGATCTGTTCTGCTGCTGCCGTCAACGGATCAGAGCCGAGGAGTTCGCGCGAAGTGACCATGCACGAGGATCAGGTGGACGTGACCACCGGGACGGTGGCGGGCCTGATCGGGGATCAGTTCCCGGAGTGGGGAGGGCTGGAGGTCCGGTTCCTGCCGTCGACGGGGACCGTCAATGCGATCTTCCGGGTCGGGGACGGCCTCGCGGCGCGGTTCCCGCTGCGGGCGGCGGGCGGTGCCGCCGAGGTGTCGGCGGCGCTGCGGCGGGAGGCCGAGGCGAGTGCGGAGCTGGCGCGGGTGTCCCCGTTCCCGGTGCCGGAGCCCGTTGCGCTGGGGGAACCGGGGGCGGGCTTCCCGCTGCCCTGGTCGGTGCAGACCTGGCTGGCCGGGACGGCCGCCACGGCCGCCGATCCCGGCCGGTCGGAGCGGTTCGCCGAGGACCTCGCGGCCTTCCTGGCCGCTCTCCGGGGGGCCGACACCCGGGGGCGGCGGTTCAGCGGCGGGGGCCGCGGCGGGGTCCTGACCGACCACGACGAGTGGATGGCCCTGTGCTTCGAGGAGAGCGAGGGGCTGCTCGACGTCCCCCGGCTCCGCGGGATGTGGAGCCGGCTTCGGGAGCTGCCGCGCGAGGGCGCCGACGTGATGAGCCACGGTGATCTGACCCCCGGCAACGTGCTGGTCGCCGACGGCCGGCTGGCCGGTGTGCTGGACACCGGCGGCTTCGCCCCGGCCGACCCCGCGCTGGACCTGGTCGGCGCCTGGCACCTGCTGGAGCGGGGGCCGCGGCAGGTGCTGCGGACGGCACTGGGCTGCGACGACCTCGAGTGGGAGCGCGGCCGGGCCTGGGCGTTCCAACAGGCCATGGGCCTGGTCTGGTACTACGTCGAGAGCAACCCGGCCATGAGCGCGATGGGACGCCGCACCCTCGACCGACTCCTCGAAGACGAGTAGGACCGCGCCGGTGAGTGCCGGTGAGTGCCGGTCAGCGCCGGTCAGCGCCGACGGCGGAGCGCGGAGCGCAGGGCGGCCCCGGAGGCGGCGGCCGCCACGAGCAGCAGCAGCGGGACGGTGAGGGCGAGGGCCCGGGCCGGGAGGTCCGGCCGGGGTACGGCGTAGGAGCCCCAGGGGGTACGGACCGCGTCCACGCTCTCGCCGGGGTGGCCGTCGTGGCGTAGCGAGACCTGGGTGCCGTCCGCCAGCAGGCCCGTGCACTGGACGTAGCCGTCGCGGCCGCCGTGCCTGGTCTCACAGGCCGTCAGGGCGACGTGCTCGGCCCGGCCCCGGGGAGCGGTCAGCGACAGGCCGAGGAAGGCGGCGAGGCCGGCCGCGCACAGGCAGAGCACCATGAGCACCGCCCACAGCCCGGCCGTCGAACGGGTGGAGGTCGTCATGACGTCCCGTCAGGCCGCGAAGAGGGCGAGGCGCTCCTCGCCGAGGTGGGTGCGGAGGGTGGCGAGGGCGCGGGTGGTCTGGGACTTCACGATCGAGGTGCTGATGCCGAGGATCTCGGCGGTGGTCTCGACGCTGTGGTCCTCCCAGTGGCGCAGCAGGACGATGGCGCGGTCGCGCGGGGAGAGCAGGGCGAGGGCGTCCAGCAGGGCGAGGCGGACGGCGGTGGTGTCGGGGGTGGTGGGGCGCTCCGGGAAGCGATCCACCGTCAGTTC
>NZ_JBSFGS010000071.1:0-8929 GCF_053596675.1 Kitasatospora sp. NPDC001664 | reverse complement strand
CCAACAAACGGGTGTCGATGCGCTCTGCGGCCATCACGCCCCATCTCCTCCGATGCCCGCACCACGCGGACACATCGCAGGCACTTCGGCGCACCGCTCCGGCCGGCTTGCTCCGTCGGCCGCGATTCACCCCTGGGAGCCAACGCGTGGCGCGGCGTTGACGACCGGAGCCGCACGCACCGGGACCGGCGGCCCTCACTCCCGCCCGTTCGACACGTACCTCCGGTCGCCGCCGAGTTCGACGTAGAGCTCCGCCCAGCGCCGGTCCTCGGCGGTGGGCGCCGCACCGTCGCAGAACGGCTTGGTGCCGTTGGCGGTGTAGTAGCGCATCATCTCCAGGACCGCGCGCGGCTCCGCTCCCTGCCCGGAGGTGTACCGGGGGCCGGGGCGTTCGGCCTGGTGCGCGAGGCACGTCGGGGCGGGGACGGCCGGCCCCGCGTCGAAGCTTCCGTCGGCTGCGGAGGTGCAGGCGGCGGCCAGGGGCGCGAGCAGCAGGGCCAGGCCCAGGGCGGTGGCGGTGCGGGTGGTCACGGTGGTCCGGTCTCCGTTCGTGGTGGTGGTCACAGGGCCGAGGGCAGGCTGCGGACGACGAGCCCGATCCCCACGGCCAGCACGAGGAGCGTGGTCAGGAGGCCGCTGTACGGGGCGATTTGACGGAGCGCCCGGGCCGCCGTGCCCTCCTGCACCGCCCGCAGCCGGTCACCGACCTTGACCAGCAGCAGGCCGACGGCGGTGAGGGTCGCGGCCATGCCCAGGCCGTAGGCGACGACCAGCGCCGCCCCGAAGAGGGTCCGGCCGAGCGCGACCGCACCGAGCAGCACCACCAGCGCGGAGGGGCTGGGGACGAGGCCACCGGCGATCCCGAGCCCGATCAGCCGCCCGCGTGAGGGGGCGTCAGGGCCGTGGTGGTGCCCGCCGAACCAGCCGTGGTGATGGTGTCCGTGGTCGTGGTCGTGGTCGTGCCCGTGCCCGTCGTGATGCCCGTGGTCGTGGTCAAGGTCGTGATCGTGGTCGTGCCCGTGCCCGTGCCCATCGTGATGCCTGTGGTCGTGGTCATGGTCGTGCGGGTGCGGGTGCTCATGCAGGTGCCCGTGGCCGCCGCCGTCGGCCGCCGCCGCGTGGACGAGTTCCCTGCGCGGCTGCTCCAGGGCCTGGAGCTGATCCCCGTGCCGAGCACGGGAGTTGGGCAGGCGTCGGACGGCATCCCGCAGCAGGCTCACGCCGACCACGGTGACCAGGAGCCCGCTGAGCACCCCGAGCCACCCGAGCAGCACGTCCCCGGCCAGCGAGGAGAAGGCCGTCAGGCACAACCCGACGACCAGCACCCCGGCCGTGTGGGTCGCGGTGACGGTGGCCCCGACGGTGACGGCGTCCCGGGTGCGCCCGTGCCGCCCGGCCAGGTAGGCCGCCATCACGGTCTTCCCGTGACCGGGCAGGAGGGCGTGTCCGGCCCCCAGCAGCAGGGACAGCAGGACGGCCAGCAGACCGAGCGGGACGGTCAGCCGCTCGGCGGCCCCGAGTGCGGCGAGCCTGCCGTCGAAGCGGGCCAGCCAGGCGGCCGGGCCGGTGGTCGGTGCCGCCCCCGCCACTGCTCCGGCCTCCCCGCCGGCCCCGGGCCGGGCCCGGAACCGGGCGTGCGTCACCCCGCTCGGACTTCCGAGCAACTCCCGCGGGTAGTCCCGCAGTTCTCCGGAGATCGAGCCGGCCGGCACGTCCGAGTCCGTCACGACGGCGCCCTCGCCCCGCACCACGATCTCGTTCCAGCCCACCCGCGTGGCATCGATCCCGCTGGCCACGTGCACGCCCGCACCGCCTTCCGGCAGCCGGAGTCCGGCCCGCAGCCGGCACTCCAACCGGCCGCTGCGCAGACCGGCCGCGCCGTCCTGGTAGTCGAACCGTGCGGAGCCGGTGGTCCACCGCAGCGGCGCGGCATCGGCGTCACTGGTCACCCGCAGGCGCTCGGCGACCCGGGTGCACTGCTCGGCGGCCCAGGCGGCGCGCTCCCCCTCGTCCACCGTGCCGTTCCCGTCGCGGTCCACCCGTGGCTGCTCCTGGAGGGTGGGGATCTCGGCGGCGTCGACGACGGCGAGGAGGTCGAGACGGTCCGGGTGGACCGTGAACCCGAGGTAGTGGTTGACGGAGAAGTTGCCCAGGGGATGGGCCTCGGCGGCGGGAGCGGCCGGGCCGGTCAGCAGCAGGGCGCCCGCCGCCACCGCCACGGTCCGGGAAAGAGGTCGTGGGACTCGCACGCTGGTCCTCCGGTGGGTCTCTGACGCCGGGTGCTCGATCCCGGTCCGGTTCGGGGCGGGCCGGCACGGGCCCGCGCTCACATTCGTGGCAGAGGGCCCGCAGATGGCCGCCACCACCCCAACGGAGCCGGAGGATCACCTGCGCGGCGCAGGAAACGGGCGGACATGCCGATGCATCGCACGCCTGCCCGACCGGGCGGCAGCGGCTCGGGCTGCGCGGACGCGCCGACGGTCCCCCGACGGGGCCGTACGGGTGGCTCCGGTGCTCCGTCCGAGTGGCCCGGCCAAGCCGTGGTCCGCGCACGACCGAAGGCGCCACGGGACGCGGTCCACAGTTCGGACCGACCGGGTTCGCCCCGGATCCCCGGTTCCGCGCACCCACGGCCCGGAGCCGACGTTCCGTCAACCGATCGAGAAACGGACCCACATGAGCGTCAAGCGCCAACGTGCCAGCACCAGCTCCGCCGCCCGCTCCGCGGCGGTGCTGACCGCCATGGGCCTCGCGCTGGCAAGCACCGCCCTCCTGGGCACCGGTGCCGGCGTCAGCACCGCCTCCAGCCACCGCGAGGCCCCGCTGATCGCCGCCGACCCGCAGGTCGACAACACCGACCTCTACGCGTTCACCAGCCCGGACAGCCCGGACACCGTCACGCTGATCGCCAACTGGCTCCCGTTCCAGGAGCCCAACGGCGGCCCGAACTTCTACCCCTGGGCCGACGGCGCGCACTACGACATCAACATCGACTCCCAGGGCACCGGCAAGCCCGACGTCACCTACCGCTGGACCTTCCACACCGAGGACGCGCGCGGCACCAACACGTTCCTCTACAACAACGGGCCGGTGAACAACCTCACCGACCCGACCCTGCTCTTCCGGCAGTACTACACCCTCCAGGAGCTCCGCCCGGACTGCGACCCGGTCACCCTGGTCGACCGCGGCCAGGTCGCCCCCTCCCACACCGGCCGGGCCTCCATGCCGAACTACGGCATGCTCCGCGACCAGGCCACCGTGCAACTCCCCGGTGGTGGACAGACGGTGGCCACCCAGGCGGCCGACCCGTTCTTCCTCGACCTGCGGGTCTTCGACCTGCTCTACGGCGGCAACCTCTCCGAGGTCGGCCAGAACACCCTCGCCGGGTACAACGTCAACTCGGTCGCACTCCAGATCCCCAAGAGCCGCCTCGCCTACAAGGGCGACGCCACCCGCAACCCGGTGATCGGCGTCTGGTCCAGCACCGAGAAGCAGACCCTCAAGCTGAGCCCCGGCAAGGCCGACCCGGTCGGCAAGTTCGTCCAGGTCTCGCGCCTGGGCAACCCCCTGGTCAACGAGGTCGTCCTCCCCTCCGGCCTCAAGGACGCCTTCAACTCCCTTCCCCCGTCCGAGGACCACAACCAGCCCGCCGTCGTCGCCCGGGTCCTCGAACCCGAGGTGCCGAAGCTGGTCCAGGCGATCTACGGGCTTCCGGCCCCGGCCACCCCGCGGACCGACCTCCAGGAGATCTTCCTCACCGGCATCGCCAAGGCCGCCAACGGCCCGCTCGCGGTCGACCTCAACTCCCAGCTCATGAACCAGGACATCGACCCCGGCAAGTTCGTGCCCGCCGAGGAGCTGCGCCTGAACATGTCCACCCCGGTCACCCCGAACCCCGACCGCCTCGGCGTCCTCAACGGCGACTTCCAGGGCTTCCCCAACGGCCGCCGCCTGGGTGACGACGTGGTCGACATCGCCCTCCAGGTGGTCGAGGGCGCCACCCCGGGCAACTTCGTCGCGGCCCTGGCCGCGGGCGACAAGGTGAACTCCACCGACAAGCCCTTCGGCGCCACCTTCCCGTACCTGGCGCTGCCCTACGACAAGGCCGTCAACCAGGCCAACTGACCCACCGGCGGTGCGGTCGGCCCCACCCGACCACCGGCCGACCGCACCGCCGCCTCCGTACCTCCGTACCTTCCTCTTCCCCCTTGCCCCTTCCCCGAGAGGCTCACGTGCGCCGACTGCCGCTCCTCCTCACCACCCTCGCGCTCGCCGCCGGCCTCACCGCCCTCGGCACCGTCGACCGACCTCCCGGCGGCCGGGCCGGAAGCGGCACCGGAGTGCGCCCACCCGCGGCCGCTCCCTCCCCCACCGATCCGCTGGGCCGCGCCATCGCCGCCGACCAGCAGCGCCTGCGCGCCCTGCCGGAAGACGCAGGCACCTGGGCCAGGTTGGGATCCGAGTACGTCGAACAGGCCCGGCTCACCGCCGACTCCGCGTACTACCCCCGGGCCGACGAGGCCCTGCGCCGCTCGCTCTCCCTCGCTCCGCAGGCCAACGCCGCCGCCCTCACCGGGCTGGGCGCCCTGGCCAACGCCCGCCACCTCTTCGACCAGGCCCGCGACCACGCCGAACGGGCGATCGCCGCCGACCCCGCCCACTGGCCCGCCTACGCCGTCCTCGCCGACGCCCGCACCCAGCTGGGCGACGACCTCGGCGCCACCGAAGCCGTCCAGCAGCTCCTCGACCGCAGGCCCGGCACCGCGTCCTTCACCCGGGCCGCCTACGACCTCGAACAGCACGGTCGCACGGAGGACGCCCGGGCCGCCCTCGGTCAGGCCCTGGCCTCCGCCCACGCTCCCGCCGACCGTGCCTTCTGCCACCACCAGATCGCCGAACTCGACTGGAACGCCGGACAGTTCGACCGATCCCTGACCGGCTACCGGGACGCGCTCACCGCCGACCCCTCCTACACCCCGGCACTGGCCGGCCAGGCCCGCGCCGAGGCCGCCCTCGGCCGGACCGACGACGCCGTCCGCGACTACACCACCGCCATCGCCCGAGTCCCCCTTCCCCAGTACCTGCTCGAACTCGGCGAACTGCACGAGTCACTCGGCCACCGCGACCAGGCCCAGCAGCAGTACCGGGTACTCACCGCCGAACAGCGGCTGGCCGCCGCCAACGGCGTCAACGACGACCTCTCCCTCGGCCAGTACGAGGCCGACCACGCCGATCCCGCCGAGGCCGTCCGCCTGCTCCGCGCCGAATGGGGCCGCCGCCGGCACGCGCTGGTCGCCGACGCGCTCGCCTGGGCACTGCACCGCACCGGCGCCGACACCGAGGCCCTCGAACTGGCGGAGACCAGCACCCGACTCGGCTGGAAGAACGCCCTGTTCGACTTCCACCTCGGCGAGATCGAGCTCTCCCTCGGCCACACCCCCCAGGCCCGCACCCACCTCACCCGGGCCCTCGCCACCAACCCCGCCTTCCACCCCCTCCACGCCACAACCGCCCGAACCGACCTCGCCTCCCTGCCCGACTGACCACTGCCCCGCCCCTCCCCGCCCCGGCTGCACGAGGAGGGCAGCCGGCTCACACCAGCGTGGGCGCGAAGTAGTCGCGCAGGCGGGCGATCTTCCCGTCCCGGAGACGGAACACCTGTACCAGCGAGACGGTCTCCTCCTCGCCGTCCTCCCCGTCGAAGGCGGTGTCGATCTCCGCGATGAAGACGTCCGGGTCGGCGGTGAGGTGCAGCACGTACCCCGACTTCTCGAGGTTCGGAGTCTTCGGGCCGCCCACCGGTCGCGCGTAGTACTCCGCCAGCGCCGTCCGGATGGCCTCCCGCCCCACTGTCCGACGCGGGAACGCCGAGCCCTCCGCCAGCAGCGGAGCCTCCAACACCCCGTCCTCCGTGAAGAGTTCGGACAGGGAATCGGCATCGCGCGTCATCGCACCGGCGTACACGTAGCGCTGGAAGACTTCCTGCGGCGTTGCGGACACGGCGGGCTCCTCGTCTCGTACGGTTCGTACCGGCAAGGCCCCAGCCAACCACACTCAGGCCCCCGCCACCGGGTACCCCTTCCAGAGCGCGACGTGATCGGTGAGCGGTTCGCACGGCGCGTACTCGCGGTCGCGCTCCAGGCTCAGCACCGTGCCGTCCGCGAACAGGACCACGTGCAGCCCGGCCTCCGGTGTGAGCCAGACGTCCGCCGCGCTCCGGAACTGCTGCCCGGTCAACCGGAGGACGACGACCGCGTGCCCCTCCCTGAAGACGAGCACCACGTCCGCCCCGGGCCCGGGGATCACCGCCAGCTCGCCGGCCACCGCCCAGAACTCCTCGAACGGCACCACCCGCTGCGGATCCCGCTCCGACATCACCACGGGCGCCGCAACCGCCCGCGCCGCTTCGACCACCACCGGCCCGAGCTCCTCCAGCCCCTCCGGCTCGTCCTTCTGCACCGCGCCCAGCAGGCGGAACGGGGTGTCGAAGTGCTTCGCCCACCACTCCGCCAGGCCCTCGACCGTCCGCAGCCGCTCGTGTTCGCGCTGCATCGCGGCCATCCTCGCCTTCACCGCCGCGCGGTCGATCCCCGGCTTCCGCCCTTCCACCGCTCCGCCCACCTCCTCGATCGCTCCACGGACCGCCATTCTCACCCGGCCCTGGCCCCGATCCCTGCCTTCGCCTCCGTCACGCGGGTACTGTGGTCCCATGACGCTGCGTCAACTGGACCCGCTGCTGCTCGACGCCGACCTCGCGGACTGGCTGGAAGCCACCGCCGCCAAGGCCGGCCTCAGCACGGCCGAGTACCTGACCGGCCTCGTCGCAGCCGACCGCCACCACGGCGACGCCCTGGACCGCGCGCACCGCCTGGCCTCCCCGGCCTACCGCAGCTGGGTCGACGCCGGACGCCCGACCGCCGACGGCCTCACCCCCGACGAGGTCTTCGGTCCCTGACCTCCCCGCCTCACTACTCTCGGCCGACCCGCGGAGCGGCTCCCGCAGCGCGTCGGCCGGCAGGCTCCCGCGCAACCAGCTTCCTCCGCGTCGCCCCGGAGCGCACGCGGCAGCCCGGGACGGCCCTCCGCCGGTCCGTGGCCGGGTGAAGGGCTGCTCCCGGACCGGCCGTTCAGGTCTCCGAGACCGCATTCGAGATCCGAGGCGGCGGCCATTCCGCAGCGCCGAGCCCCCCACCCCCGCCCGGCCACTCCGCGCCGTCAGCCCCACCCCCGGCAATCCGGTCCGCCACCCACCGCTCGTGCCGCTCCACCTGGGAATTCCCGCCCATGAACCGTCCCCGAACTGCCATGCTGTCCGGGCACCGCCGTCGCACCCACCGCGCACCCGCCTGAGGAGCCGTCATGTTCCGCAGCTCTGCCCCGCCCCCGCTCCCCGAGCTGCCCAACTGGCCCTCACTGCTGCGGGAGTTCGGCTGCCCGGCCGCCGCCCTAGCCCGCCCCCGCCCCACCTGGTTCCACCGGGCCGACGCCTCCGGCACGAACGGCGTCACGCACCAGCTCAGCCTGGACTACTACGAGGACCACACCGTCCTGGCCCGCGTCACCACCCACCGCGTCCCCCCGCCCCACCTCCGCGTTCCCCTCACCCCCGACCCGACCGCCCTCCTCCTCGACTTCCTCGCCACCACCTCCCCCTCCGAGGTCCTCGCCCCGACCACGGGCACCGGTTGGCTCTTCGTCGACGGCAGCGCGGTGGAGGGCCGCCGCCTCACCCACGGCGACCACGTCCTCACCATCGCCACCATCGCCGCCGAGACGGTGGCCGTCGCCAGCACCGCCGCCCTCCACGACGAAGCCGTCCACCTCACCCTCCACACCCCACCGCTCCACAACTGACCGGCGTCCCGCACGCGTCCGGGCGTTCGTGCCCGTGCAGTTCGTCGAAGAACCGACCGGGGAGTGGACCGCCGTCGGACACGACACCGCGCGGGATCTCGCCGATGGCGCCGACCAACGCCCGGCACCCGCCTCACACCAGCGCCGCGCCGCCGTCCACCGCGAGCGTGGCGCCGGTGACGTAGCCGTTGCCCATCGCGAAGAGGTAGGCCGCCGCGGCCTCCTCCGCGGTGCCGACCCGTCGCGTGAGCAGCCCGGACCCGGCGCCCCGGAGGAAGGCCTCCGGGTCCGGCACGCTGCCGTCCCACAGCTCGGTGCGGATCACCCCGGGCTGGACCACGTTGACGCGCAGCGGGGCGAGTTCGACGGCGAGGGCGCGGGTCAGGGCCTCGACGCCACCCGTGATGCCGGCCGCGAGCGCGGTCCCCGGCAGGGGGCGGACGGCCAGGACGCCGGAGCTGAAGGTGATCGAGCCGCCCTCGCGCAGCCTCGGTGCGGCGTACTTGGCGGAGAGGAACGCGCCCCAGAACCGCCGTTCAAAGACCGCCTTGGCCTCCTGCGGGGCGGTGTCGGCCACGGGCTTGATCAGCAGTGACTCGCCCGCGGTGTAGACGAGGTGGTCCAACTCCCCCACCCGCTCGAAGAACCCGGCGATGGCATCGCCGTCCGCGACGTCCAGGCGGTGCCCTTCGGCCGCCCCGCCCAGGCGCTCCACCGCCGCGTCCACCCGGCTCCGGCTGCTGGAGGCGACCACGACCTCCGCACCGGCCGCCGCGGCCTGCCGGGCCACCGCGAGGCCGATGCCGGAGGTTCCGCCGATGATCACGATCTTCTTGCCGGCCAGGGACACGGGTGCACTCCTTCGTCGATGCGGCGCCGGGGTTCGGCGACCGCCGTGGAACGAACGTATGCCCGCACTGCCGAGACGCTGAATGCCCTCAGGTCTTGATTCCCTGTCAGAACGTCTCGCCGTCGAGGCACTAGTGTCCTGAGTCCTTGATCCGTCGGATGTATCCGGCGAGGGATTCGAGGATCTGGTCAGCGGGTTTGGTCCAGACGTAGGGCCGGGGGTCGG
>NZ_JBSFGS010000070.1:0-9074 GCF_053596675.1 Kitasatospora sp. NPDC001664 | reverse complement strand
CGCGGCGGCCGTCCACGACTCCCAGCGCCAGCACGACAAGGACGACCAGGGCCACGGCAACCGCGCCGCGATCTGGCTGGCCGCCAACGCCGAGCAGCGGGAGCTTCCAGGTCTCCAGCGGCACGTACGGGCTGCGCCGCTCGGTCCAGGCGCCGGGCAGGAAGAGCGAGCGGCCCGCCCTGGTCCGGGTGGCCGTCACCACCAGCTCGGTGGCGGCGAGTTCGGCCCGCGCCGCCTTCATCCGGGCCGGGCGCCAGCCGGTCCAGCGGGCGGTGTTCTTGTCCGTCGGATCGGGCATGGCGAGCAGCATCAGGTAGAGCACCGCCGCGTCCTCGCCGAGCCCGTGCGCGGCCCGGACCTCGGCCACCAGCTCCGGCACGGAACGGGACGGGTCCTGCGGCCACCAGGTGCCGTCCGCACCCGCCTCGCCGGCCGCCGGGGCGCCCTGGTCGGCCAGCAGCGCGGCGAAGTCCGCGGACGCGGCCAGCCGCAGCGCCACCTCGGCGGCGAAGGGCTTGCCGTCGCCGCGCAGCACCGGCAGGTACGGGTCCTGCCCGGCCGCGTCCAGCAGCGCCGTGCGGATGCCCGGCGCGGGCTGGCTGTCGTGGGTCGCCATGATGACCGCGCCGTAGCGCTCGTAGCCCTCGCCGACCTCGGTCGGCGCGCCGGCCGACTTCTTGAAGTCCGGCAGGCTGACGTACCGTCCGAAGTCCAGGATCAGCCCCGGGTGGGCCAGCCGGGCCCGGACGGCGGCCAGTGCGGCCGGCAGCGCGGCGCGCAGCGGGTCACCGGCGGGCAGCCGGTGGGCCAGCCAGGCGGCGGCGGCCAGCGCGCCGGTCAGCACGTTGGCGGTGAAGCCGGCCGCACCGGACTCGACCGGCACGCAGCGGTCGCCGCGCACCGTCCAGTCCAGGTCCTTCGTCAACTCCTCGGCCGCGTGCGGCTCCAGCACCGCCGCGATCGCCTGGTTGGCCGCCCACGGGGCCCGCAGGCCCTTGGCCGCGTCGGCCAGCAGTGCCTCGGGCACCGCCAGCCGGCGGCCGAGCGCCTGCACCCAGACCGCCGCGACGGCCTCGACGTCCGGGCCGCCCTCCCAGAGCGCGGCCGGGTCGGCCGGCAGCAGGGCGCGGATCAGGTGCTGACGGGTCTCCGTCGCCACCGCCCGCAGCTCGTCCCGGGCCACGGCGGCCTCGGCCACCTTCAGCCCGAGCAGGGCACGGGCCTCGCCGTCCAGGAAGTTCCGGTCGTGCGAGTCCACCTGGGGCAGCCCGGCCACCACCAGGGCGGCCAGGGTCGGGGTGACGCCGGTCAGTTCGGCGAACCGCTCGGCCGTCTCCGGCCGCCAGGGCGCCGGGCCGCGCTCGGCCGCCAGGGCGAGGACGGCCGCCACCGTGCCCTCCGGGCCGCCGGTGCCGACCGCGCCGATCGAGCGGACCTCGTACGGCGCGGGCACCTCGAAGCGCTGCGCCGGGTCGTGGAACAGCACGGTGGACAGGGCCGACCCGTCCGTCCGCTGGGTGCTGTCGGCGAACAGCAGGAAGGCCCCGCCGCCGAGCGCCAGCAGCGCGTCGCCGGTGCCGCTGCGGTGACTCCCGTCGGAGTCCAGCAGCTGACTGCCCGCCAGCTCCAGCACGGCCTTGCGCCACTGCGGCGCCGTGCCGGTCAGGCCCAGCCCCGCCAACTGCCCGGCGAACCAGGCGGCCGCCTCCCGCTGCTCGGCGTTCGGTGCCGTGGCGGCCCGCACCGCGGCGGCCTCGGCGAGCTCCGGCAGCCGCAGCCAGTCCACCGACTCGTACGGCGCCTCCGCGGCGTCCACGTGCAGGGTGCCGGCGGGCCGCGCGGGCGACTCCGGGAGGGCGGCCGCGGTCAGGAAGGCGAACTGGCCCGCCACGTAGTGGGTGGCGTTCCGGCCCCACCAGCGGGAGAGCAGGCCGGTGCCGCTGAGCGCCCTCGAGAGGAGCTCGTCGGCCGGGCCGCTCGGCGCGGCCTCGGCCGCGCCGCCGCCGTCCAGCTGCTCGGTGAGCCGCACCGCCACCTGGTCCAGCACCGCCTGCTGACGGGCCGCGTAGCGCAGCACGCCGGCCAGGCCGGAGCGCAGGGCGTGGTGCGTCACCTGGGGCAGCACCACGGCCAGCGCGGCCGTGAGGTCACCCGGCCGGTCACCGTCGGCCGCCACCGCCACCTTGAGGAGCGAGGAGGCGGTGGCCCGGTCCATCGCGCGCAGCGCGAGCGAGCCCGCCTCGTCGCGCGGGCGCAGGTGGTGCCAGAACCGCATGGGCGGCAGCAGCGGCGTGCCCTCGGCGAACTCGCCCGGCAGGTCGTCGGTGCGCAGCTCGGCCAGCAGGAGGCCGTCCTCGCGGCGGAGCTGGGCCCGGTAGCTGCTGCGGGTCACCGCGACGGGCCGCTCGGCCCCCGGGAAGACCACCAGCGCGTCGGGCGCCTCGGCGTCCTCGGGCAGGAAGACCTGACGGCCCGCCACGTCCTCGCCCCGGAACCGGCCGTCCGCCAGCTTGACGGTGCGCCAGCCGACCAGACCGCCCGCCGGGCCGCCGGCCGGGCCCGCGACGGCGTCCGGGTCCGGCAGCAGCCAGCCGCCCACCCGGCGGCTGCCGGCCGGGTCGTCCTTGGCCGCGTCGGCCAGGAAGGCGGGCAGCGAGGCCCGGCCGGTCGTGTTGGTCGCGGGGTCGTACTCCAGCCAGGTGTACGGGTCGGTGCCGCCCGGGTCGGCCCAGACCCAGCAGGAGGTGCCGTCGGAGATGACCGCCCGGTCGCCCGGCAGGGCGGTGTCGCCGACCTGCACCACGCCCAGCCCGGTGGTGAACCCGCCGCCGGCCATCGGCAGTCCGTGGCTGCGCAGGGTGCCCAGGTAGGTGGTCCGCATGCCGCGCACCTCGGTGCGCTCGGCGAAGGTGAAGACCCGGTCGGCGGCGGTGTGCCAGTAGCCGGTGGGCTGGTGGTTGTTGGCGCGCGACTCCCACTGCACCAGCAGCGACCCGTCGGTGTAGAGGTAGCCCCGGTCCCGGTGGTTGGTGTCGCCGGCCGGGATCCGCAGGTCGTGGACCAGCACGGCGTCGTCCGCGCCCAGCACCCGGGCCTGGGAGGGGCCGGCCGCGATCAGGTACGGCCAGGCGTCGGCGACGATGATCTCGTCGACGTCCTTGCGCGGCACCAGCTCGGAGGTGGCCGAGTCCCAGGCGTCCCAGCCCAGTTCGTCCATCAGACCGGCCCGCAGCGCCTCCGCCACGATCTCCCCGAGGTCGAAGGCGGCGGCCGCCCGGACCTCCTCCTCGGCCAGCGCCAGCACCTCGCCCGGCAGCCAGCTGAGCCGGGACAGCGCGTTCGGCAGCCCGGGCAGCCCGGCGGTCGCCGAGGCCTTCGCCACCGCGGCCGTCCACTCGGCCAGCAGCGGTCGGCCGCCGGGGGAGGCGGCCAGCACCGAGAGGGCGATCCGGCCCTCGCGGTCGTCCGAGATCCGGTTCAACCCTCGGCGGAACGCCGGGTGGAACCGCTCGTCGGCGGCCAGGGCCAGCAGGTCGCGCCGGCCCTCCTCCTGCTGCGCCCAGGCCTCCAGGAACAGCGTGGTGTTCTCCTTCGGCTCCTCCAACGGGAGCTCCAGGGAGAGGAGTTGGTCCACCAGGTCGACGTCGGACGGGAGCAGCGGCAGCGCCTCCCCGGTGCTCGCCAGCTCGGCCCGCAGCACCTCGGCGATCCGCTCCGTCAGCGGGTGCAGCGCGGGGATCCGGGCCACCTGGTACCAGCCCCGGTCCCGCCACTTGGTGAACCGGCGGAACCAGCCCGCGCTCCCGTCGGCCGGGCGCTGCGCCTCGGGCAGCGAGACGTCGACCAGGCCCGCGTCCGCGCCCGACTCGGAGAGGACCTCCACCCACAGGCCCGGGAGTTCGTAGTCGTCGCCGGTCGGCATCAGGTTCAGCAGCCGGCCGCGGACCGCCGCGTCCCGCCGGGCCAGCGCGATCAGCGCGCTCCGGTGCCCCTTCCACCAGCCGCCCGCAGCCCGCAGGGTGGCGGGCAGCTCCAGCAGCTCGGCCAGGTACGCGCCCTCGGCGTCGTCCGGGTCCAGGCCCGCGGCCTTGGCCAGGCGGCGCAGGTCGGTCGCCATCTGCGCGGAGGGCTGCAGGCCGCCCGCCGTCCGCCGCACGCACAGCTCGCGGAAGCGGGTGAAGGCCTCCTCGGCGGGCACCCGGGCGGACAGCTCCTTGCCGTACCCGGAGAGCACCTTGACGGGCAGCGCGCCCGCCAGCGCGAACTCCAGGAAGACCGCGTCCAGGCGCTCCTCGTCCAGGGCCAGGCCGTGCTGCGCCTCGGCGCGGCGGGCCTTGGTGAACATCTGCGAGGCGTAGGTGGCGTTCTCCACCCCGAGGAAGACCCGGCCGGCCTGCTCGTAGAAGGTGGGCAGGAAGTGCGGCACGGCGGCGGCCAGGCGCCCGGCCAGCTCCTGGTAGGCGTCCAGCGCGGCCTTCGGCTTGGACTTCGCCTGCCGGGCGATCTTCTCCAACTCCGGCATCACGCCGAGCGCGTGGTGCCCGTCCTCCGGGTGGTGGGCGAGCACCCACTCCGGGAAGCCGAGCGCCTGGCGCAGGCCGAGGCCGACCTCGGCGGGCTCGCCCTGCGGCTCCAGGCCGAGGTAGCCGCCCGCCAGGTCCTCGGCGGCGCCCAGCTCGGCGGCCACCAGGCGGACCACGACCCGGCCCTCGACGGCGGGGTGGTGGTAGGTGCGCGCGGTCAGCGGGACCGCCCGTCGGCCCGCCCCCTTGGTGCCGGGCGGGAGCACCGCACCGGCCAGCAGCAGCTCCTCGGCCTGAGCCTGCGTCAGCACCGTGTCCATGGCCGTGCCGTCCTCCGTGATGGTCCCGCTCATGCGTCCTCCCCCTCCTGCTGCACGGAGCGCCCGGCGTACAGCGCCGCGGCCATCCGCATCCCCTCCGACCAGGCCACCGCGCCGACCTCGCCCAGCGGCAGCGCCCGGCCGTCCTCCCCGTGCCAGCTCAGCCCGCCGGTCTCCGAGTCGCCGTCCCAGTAGGGCTCGCCGATCCAGACGTTGGCCTCCAGGGTGCGCAGCCCGTCCCGGATCCGGGCGGAGGCGTAGCCGCCGGTCACCTTGTAGCCGAGCGCGGTGGCGCGGGCGGCCAGGCCGAAGCGGGACGGGTAGCGGCCGCCCGCGAAGTCCCTGACCTCGGTGGTGTTCTCGGCGAACTCGGCCGGGCGCTCCCAGGTGGCCCGGTGGATCTGCTCCACGCCCTGCACGACGCCGAGCTCGGCGGCGAACTCGCGCAGGTCCTCCAGGTCCGGCAGCTGCACCGGGTGGGGGAAGGTGACGGTGGCGGGGGAGATCCGGACGGTCTCGCCGTCCAGGTCCACCAGCCGCAGTTCGCCCTCGGGGGTGACGTCGCGGAGCAGGCCGACCTCGGTCTCGTCGGCGCCGACCACCACCAGGTCGCGCAGCGCCGCCTGCCAGGCGGAGTCCGGCCAGACCCGGGCCAGCAGGCCGGTCGGGACCGGGAGGGAGGAGACCATCCAGGCGTCCGCCTGCGCCACGCAGGACGCGGCGTGCCGATCCAGCCATTCGGCGAAGCGGCGCAGCTTCTCCGTCTCGGGATGCTCGCGGACCGCCTTCGGCAGGGTTTTCAGCTCCCGCCCCGCCGCGCGTCCGGACGTCGAACGTGCCGTCACCTTGCCCTCCACCAGGGATATCTCGTACCCCTCGCCAGCTGCCAGCCAGCCCATGCGCTCCACACCTCGGTCTCGTGCCACGTACGTGTCAAGTCGTCGAAAACCACCGCGAAGACGGAGGGAGTCGGACACTCCGTGCGGTGTTGCGGCAAAGCTAGCGGCTCGGACGGACAGTCCGCTCCCCAGGGGTCCGGCCGGGGCCCTCGGGCCGAGGGGTCGTCAGGGCGCGGGAATGCCGGGCCGGTTCGCATTCATCCGGTGCCGGGCCGTGCTGGCGGGCGATGCACCGGAATTCCCACGGGCCCGCTGAGCAGTCACGACGCCGGCCGGGAAACGGATCTTCCGGTGATATCCGCCCCCTCCTCTGCATTCCGTCCCCCCGGCCGGAACGGTGCCGGAATTCCGGAACGGACCCGGGGAGGGCCGGTGCTGGTGGGCCGTCAGGGCCCGCGGGGAGGCGGCGGAGCACGGCAAAGCGAGAGTAAAGGCCAAGTGGTCTGGACCTATTGACGAGTTGGTACGGACCTTTCTAAGGTCGGCGGAGCAGCCGCGACGGCCGTGCGGCTCGCTCGGACTCCCCACCTCCTTTCGTCCGTTCCCCCACGTCGAGGAGCCCCGTTGAGCACTCGAACCACCATGCCCAGGAGCAGGTTCAGAGCGGCAGCAGCCGGCCTGACCGCACTCGTGCTTCCGCTGGCCGCCGTCGTCGGTCTGTCCACCCCGGCCCAGGCCGCGTCCTCCGCCACCGCCACCTTCACCAAGGGCTCCGACTGGGGCAGCGGCTTCGGCGGCTCGTGGACCATCAAGAACACCGGCACCACCACGCTCACCTCCTGGACCGTCGAGTGGGACTTCCCCGCCGGCACCAGCGTCGGCTCCGCCTGGGACGCCACCGTCACCAACACCGGCACCCACTGGACCGCCAAGGACAAGGGCTGGAACGGCACCCTGGCCCCCGGCGCCACCGCCACCTTCGGCTTCAACGGCGTCGGCCCCGGCAACCCCAGCGGCTGCAAGCTCAACGGCGGCTCCTGCGACGGCACCGACAACCCGGGCGGCAACAAGGCGCCCTCGGCCCCCGGCACCCCGACCGGCTCCGACATCCTGGAGACCTCGCTCAAGGTCACCTGGGGCGCCGCCACCGACGACGCCGGGGTCAAGAACTACGACCTCTTCCGGGACGGCGTGAAGATCGCCACCGTCGCCGGACTCACCTACGCCGACAGCGGCCTGACGGCCGGTACGACGTACAACTACACCGTCGTCGCCCGCGACACCGAGGACCTGACCGGCCCGGCCAGCGCGGCCGGCCCGATCAAGACCGCCGGCACCGTGATCGACCCGGGCGACAAGATCAAGCTCGGCTACTTCACCAACTGGGGCGTCTACGGCCGCAACTACCACGTGAAGAACCTGGTGACCTCCGGCTCCGCCGCCAAGATCACCCACATCAACTACGCCTTCGGCAACGTCCAGGGCGGCAAGTGCACCATCGGCGACGCGTACGCCGACTACGACCGCGCCTACACCGCCGACCTCGCGGTGGACGGCAAGGCCGACACCTGGGACCAGCCGCTGCGCGGCAACTTCAACCAGCTGCGCAAGCTCAAGCAGCTGTACCCGCACATCAAGGTGATCTGGTCCTTCGGCGGCTGGACCTGGTCCGGCGGCTTCGGCCAGGCGATGCAGAACCCGGCCGCCTTCGCCAAGTCCTGCCACGACCTGGTCGAGGACCCGCGCTGGGCCGACGTCTTCGACGGCATCGACCTGGACTGGGAGTACCCGAACGCCTGCGGTCTGAGCTGTGACACCAGCGGCGCCGACTCCTTCAAGAAGATGATGCAGGCGATGCGCGCCGAGTTCGGCAACGACCTCATCACCGCGGCCGTCTCCGCCGATGCCTCCACCGGCGGCAACATCGACAAGGCCGACTACGCGGGCGGCGCCCAGTACATGAACTGGTTCAACGTCATGACGTACGACTTCTTCGGTGCGTGGAACGCCAAGGGCCCGACCGCCCCGCACTCCCCGCTCACCTCGTACGACGGCATCCCGAAGGCCGGCTTCAGCTCCGCCGAGGCCATCGCCAAGTACAAGTCCATCGGCGTCCCGGCGAGCAAGCTGCTCCTCGGCATCGGCTTCTACGGCCGCGGTTGGACCGGCGTCACCCAGTCCGCCCCGGGCGGCACCGCCACCGGCGCGGCGCCCGGCACCTACGAGACCGGCATCGAGGACTACAAGGTCCTCAAGAACAGCTGCCCCGCCACCGGCACGGTCGCCGGCACCGCCTACGCCCACTGCGGCACCAACTGGTGGAGCTACGACACCCCCGCCACCATCAACTCCAAGATGGCCTGGACGAAGGCCCAGGGCCTGAAGGGCGCCTTCTTCTGGGAGTTCAGCGGCGACACCTCCAACGGTGAGCTGGTCTCCGCCATCAACACCGGCCTGAAGTAGGCCCTGTAACAGGCAAGCACGGCAGGCCAACAGGCGGCCCGTCGGTCCTCGCGACCGGCGGGCCGTCGGCGTCTCAGAGCATGGAGACGAGGGTGCGCCAGCCGGGGAGCCTGGCGACGGCGAAGGCGATCACCTCGGCCGGGCTGCCGACCTGGGTGAGGGTCGGACCGTTCCAGGACTCCTTGACCGTGTAGTGCGGCGTCCCGTGCGGAGCCTGGAGGGAGAGGAACGGCGGGACGTCCGGCGGGGTGTCCGGTCCGGCGGCGAAGCTCAGGGCCCAGTGGCTGGTGAAGGGGTAGAGCGCCCGCAGCTGCGGTTCGGCGTGGGCGGCCTCCACCAGGGCCAGGTACTCGGGCCAGTCGGCGTCCTTGGCCTGCTTCAGCAGCCACGCCCACTCGGCGGCGACGAGGTCCGCGGCGGTGCCGTCCACGACCTCCGGCCGTCCGCTCAGCACGTCGAACCGCGCCCTCGCCGCGAGCACGTCCAGGGGCTCGCCCGCGAGCCAGGCCTCGATCACGGGCGGGAGGTGGCCGAGCTCGTCCGTGCTGCCCGAGAGCAGCAGCCCGTTGGTCCCGAACGCCGTGACGGACCAGCGCCGTTCGAACCGGGACGCGGAGACGGCGAGCTCGGCCCGGTGCGCCAACCCGCCGGAGGCGGAGGCCTGGCAGAGCGGATCCGCCGCACTGGCCGTCAGCTCGACCACGGTGCCGGCGCCACCCGCGAGGGCCAGCAGCGCCGCCGCGAGGCTCCCGTGCGCGGCCACGTCGGGATAGAGCGTGGCCGGATTCGGCTCTGGCGGCACCGTGAGCTCCGATCATGAGGTGGGCGAGCACACCCTAGTGTCCTGAGTCCTTGATCCGTCGGATGTATCCGGCGAGGGATTCGAGGATCTGGTCAGCGGGTTTGGTCCAGACGTAGGGCCGGGGGTC
>NZ_JBSFGS010000069.1:0-9191 GCF_053596675.1 Kitasatospora sp. NPDC001664 | reverse complement strand
GGCCACGCCCCGCTCGCCCCGTCCACGCCGATCCGGCTCACCATCGCCGCGATCGGCGTGGCGGCCCCGCTGCTGGCCCTCGGTTCGGACGACAAGGGGCGTCCGGAGCTGCCGCCGTACTCGATGCCGGGCACGGCGGGCTGGCTGCGGGACTCCGCGACCCCGGGTGCCCAGGGCGCCGCGGTGGTGGCCGGGCACGTGGACACGCTCGACGGCCCGGCGGTCTTCTGGGCGCTGTCCACCGTGAAGGCGGGAGCGCTGGTGGAGGTCACCCGGCTGGACGGCAGCACGGCGGTGTTCACCGTGGACGAGGTCCGCACCTTCCCCCGGAAGTCCTTTCCGAACGCGCTGGTCTACGGCCCCACCCAGGCCGCCGAACTGCGCGTCATCACCTGCGGCGGACGATTCGACCGGGCCGAGCACGAATACACCAGCAATGTCATTCTTTTCGCCCATCTGACGGACGCTCATTGAGCCCGCACCGAAATGGACGGCAGCCGAATGCCCCCGACCCGGAAGAGGGATCGGGGGCATTCGGCGCAAATATCGCGGAATTACTGCGAACGGCCGCCCCCACCGCGTCCGAACGGAGTCCGGCCGGCCTTCCGCCGTGACCTCGACCACGCGGAATCGTTGAGCAGCGCGAGTGCCTCCGGGCCGGTTCTCCCGGCCCGGTCGGCTGACCGCCCCCACGGCACAGGGCGGCGGCCGGAGGGCGGCACATCGGGACGACCGGTGCGGAGGGACACCCGTCGGTCGTCCCGGCATTCGCCCCCGACACGCACTCCGGACGGTGCCCGCACCGGCCGCGGCGGCCCGGATCAGGCGCGGCGGCCCAGCAGTTCGGCGACGACCGCCTGCCAGTCGATCAGGCGGCCCTCGGCGCCGGACGGGACGCGGCGGAGGCTGCGGCCCAGGAAGGCCCGGATGCCGGCGGTCTCGATGTCGACGACGGCGCAGCAGTCCGCCGACCGGAGTTCCACCGCCGTGCGCTCCGGAGTCCGCGGCCACACTCGCACGTCGCCGAGGCCGGCAACGGTATCCAGCCCGTCGAGCAGCAGCTGCCGGGCGAACACCCAGGTCACCGGCGGTTCGTTCAGGGCACACCGGGTGCCGAGCACGAGCCGGACCGCGTACGGGTCCGCCGCCACGTACTCGAGGTGGGCCTCGACTTCGGGCGGGTACGGCGCCACCAGCGCCGCGGCGAGCGACTGGACCACGGGTTCTCGACGCACTGGCACACTTCCACGACGGGCGGACGGCGGCCCCGCTGGAGGCTGGGCCGGACACTTGTACCCCAGATCGGCCCGCTCGCGCCCGGGCAACCGCCGGGTGGTTGACGGGCCGTTACGTCATCCGGCCGCACCACGCGTCCGCCGACGGACCCCGGCCCGTGGGCCGGACGGAAACGCGTGGCCCCCGGCCCGCCGTCGGCCCCACCGGGCGGGATGCACACGAAGGTGTGAACCCCGGTCGGCCCACGTCCGGGACACCGGCCCGACCGGGAGACACCTCGCCCCGTCCTCCGGCTCAGCGAGCCGTGGCCGCCGCCCTCGCCCGCCTCGCGCCGTCCCGCATCGCCGACCTGGCGGCGATGACCGCTGCCAGGGACTCCGGTCCGGTGACGTCGGCGGCCGAGAGGCGGACGCCGTCCTCGCCGTACACGCCGGCCGCCTCACGCCAGCCCTCGGGCCTGATCCCGTAGCGCTTTCCGAGCAGCGCCACGAACACCCGCGACTTCTGCGGGCCGAACCCGGGCAGGGCGAGGAGGCGGTCGTAGACCTCGGCCCCGCTCCGGGCGCCGGCCCAGAGCCCGGTGACCTCACCGTCGTAGCGCGCGACCAGGGCCTTGCAGAGGTGCTGCACCTTCCTGGCCATGGCGGCCGGCTGGCTGTGGATCGCCGGGTCGGCCCTGCACAGCGAGGCGAACCGCCCCGGGTCGCACGCGGCGATCCGCCGGACGTCCAGGCCGTCCGTCCCCAACCGCCGAGCGATCAACAGCGGTGCCGTGAAAGCCCAGTCCAGCGGGACGCGTTCGTCCAGCAGGACGCCCACCAGCGCGGCGAGCGGGCTGCGTCCGAGCAACTCGTCGGCCGCGGGGCGCTGTGCCAGGCGGACGGCAACGGCCATGCGGACCCTCCTCGGGTCGGATCACCGGTAGTGGCGCCCAGTGTGGCCGAGCCCTACGGAGCCGGAGCCCGCAACACGCCACGCGTCCACCCGCACGGTCTCCTTCCCCGGCCGGACGATCCCCCCGAACTCCCCCTCGGCGTCGGGACCGTGGCGATCCCGGCGGTGGCGGGCGGGCAGCACCGGCTTCGAGCCGTCACGCAGCACCTGACGCGCTCCACGGTGCCGTCCCTGCGACCCGAGCCAGACGATCTCGACCGTCGCGAGGGAGAGCAGCAACAGCAACAGCACGAACATCATCGCGTGGGCCTCAACACGTGCCCACCCTCGCGCCCGAGGCGGCCCGGTCCCCGAACGGCGCGCCGCAGCGGTGCGGAAGCCGCCCGTTCGGTCCTCCGTACCCGATGTGACCGGTCCCGACGGCGCGGCCGGTTCCGACGGCCGGGACCGCCGAGGGCGTGCTCGGCCGCGTCCACCACGAGCCCGGCGTCCGATCCCGCAGCGGGCGCCCGCACCGGTCCTGCGCCCAGCGGTACCGGTTCCGGCCGGTCCTGATCATCCGTCAGCCGTGAGTCACCGCAGGTGCCGCCGTCCGATGCGGGCCGGAGCGAGGCGCAACCGCAGCCGAAGGGGCAGCCCGGTGCTGTCGGCCGCCTCGGCGAGGACGGCCAGCAGTGGGTCGACGGTGGCGGCCGGTGCGGTCGGCCCGGCCAGCCTGACGGTGAGTTCGAGGGCCGGGCGACGGCCGCGGGTGAGCCGCGCGACGCCATCGGCCACGCCCGGGACGAGCAGGGCACGGGCTCGGACCGCCTCGGTGAGCGCGGTGGTGCGCAGGTCCCCCGTGCCCGGTCCGCCGGTGCGCAGGCGCAGGGTCGACGGGGTGCGGGAGAGGAGCTGGGCGAGCAGCAGGACGAGGCAGAGCAGCCCGGCGGCGGCGCTCGCGAGGGCCACTGGATGGTCCCAACTCCGTTCCACTGACAGCTCGTTCGCCAGCTGTGGGGTGAGCAGCGGGGAGTCGGAGGTGCGCGGGAGCCAGGACGGCTCGGCTCCTGTGGGCAGGAGACCGGCCGCGGCCGACAGGATCGTTCCGGAGGCGGCCAGCAGGGCCAGTCCGGCCAGGGCCAGGGCCGCGCGGTTGACGGTGCGTCGCATCATTCCTCCGTGCTCTGGTCGCGGGTGCCGGTACGGGCGGCCGGGCCGGTGGGCCGGGGTACGCGGACGACGGTCCGCGGCGGGCCGTCGAAGCCGAGGCGGGCGTAGGCGTCCCGGGCGGCCGCCCGTACGGTGTCGGCGGGGACCGGGGCCCGGACGGTGATCCGCACCGTCCGGGCGGCCCTGACCCGGAACCGGCCGGGCGCTCCGACCGCCTGCCGCACCTCGCGCTCGACCAGCCTCCGGTCGACCTCGACCACCGCCGTGCCGCGCGCCGCGGGCAGCCGCCAGCCGGACGGCCGACGGCCGGTCACGGCCAGCAGCACCAGCCAGAGCCCGAGGATCCCGGCCGCCACGGCGGCGGCCAGCACCGGGAGGCCGCCCACCCGCGCCGAGGCGAGCTGGTCCAGGACCCGCTGCACGGCGGCCGGGTGGGGCACGCCCCGTACCCGGGCCGACCACCAGGCAGTCGCCGCGAGGAGCCCGACGGTGGACAGCACGGCGGCGGGGATCCGGCGGGCGGTCCACCGGTGCGCGGCGCGGCGGGCCCTGGCGGGTGCGGTGGGGTGCCCGGCCGAAGCGACGGGTCCGGGCGGCAGCCCGGGTGCCCCGTCCTGCGGCTCCAGGGACACCACCCGGACCCGGGTGCGGCGCAGCCGGACGCCGGCCTGGGCGTCGGCGGCCCGCTCCGCCGCCCGGACGGCCTGCCCGGCCTCCCGCGCCAGCGGTCCCGGGTAGCGGAGGACGAGTCGGAGCGCCGCGTCGGCGCCGGCCCGGTGGCGGCGGACCCGGCCACGGGAGGTCACAGCGCCGGACGCCGCCGATCCTGCGGCGGCCCGGGTGGCGATCCGTGACAGCGCCCGGTCGGTGATCCGGAGTCCGCCGCGTTCCCGGGGCGGGGCGAAGGTGGACCTGGTGCTCATCGCCGCTCCCCCCGGTGGAGGAGTTCGGCGGGGCCGGGGCCGCCGTCGGCCCACCTGCCGAGCAGCAGGCCGAGGGTGCCGAGGGCGGCGACCAGCAGGAAGGCGGTGAAGCCGCCGAAGGCCGCAACGAGGCCGAGGGCGAGGCCGGCGATCAGGCCGGTGTGGGTGTGGGACACGGCGGTTCCTCCTCCGATGGTGCGTCAGCTCCGGGGCCGCGTCGGCTCCGGCGGCGCGTCGGCCGGCCGTTGGCCGGGCAGGGTGTAGTCGAGCAGGGCCAGCAGTCGGCGGTGTCCGGGACGCAGCCCGCAGACCTCCAGCCGGGCTCCGGCCCGGGCACAGCGTTCGCGCACCCGGGTGAGGAGCCGGAGGCCGCTGCTGTCCATGAAGCCCACCCCGGACAGGTCCAGCCGCACCCACGCCGTCCCCGGCCCGATCAGGCACAGGGGGTCGGCGAGCTGGGGCAGCGTCAGGACGTCGAGGTCACCGCAGGGGGCGAGGTACAGGCCGCCGTCGCGGCGCTCGACCGCGCAGTGGAACTGCTCACAGGGGCCGGCGCAGCCCTGGTGGACGTGGTCGACCCGAACGACGGGCAGCAGGGTCGTCATGGCGGTGCTCTCCTTCCACGGGGTGCGCCGTGCGCGCTCCGGTGCCTGGTTCGACACCGGCGGACGCTGATTCCTCACGCGGTCGCTCCGAACCTTTCGAACGGACCCGGCCTCCGGCTCCCCCGGACGGGCGGAGCGCGGGATTCCTCCCGCGCCCCGCGTGAGGAATCCGCGCCGCCCGCTGTCCAAGACGGCGAACCACCACCACGAGCACCGGAGGCCACCGTGTCCGTCACCGAGACCATCGCCCGCAAGGACGTCCGCCCCGCCGAGTCCGCACGGCCGGTGCGGCCGGTTCCGCCGTCGGGTGAGCGAGGCCGTACCGCCATCGCCGACCAGGTGGTCGGCAAGATCGCCGGCATGGCCGCGCGGGAGGTGGACGGCGTCCACTCCTTCGGCGGCGGCCTCACCCGCGCCCTGGGCGCGGTGCGCGACCGGGTCCCGGGCGGGCGCTCCAACGGCGTCACCCGGGGCGTCAAGGTGGAGGTCGGGGAGAAGCAGGCCGCCGTCGACCTCGACCTGGTGGTCGAGTACGGCGTCGCCATCGCCGACCTCGCCGCCGAGGTCCGGGAGGAGGTGATCGGCGCCGTCGAGCGCATGACGGGCCTCCAGGTGGTGGAGGTGAACATCAACGTGGTCGACGTCCACCTCCCGGACGAGGACGAGGAGGAGGAGCAGACGCCGTCCACCCGTGTCCGCTGACGCCGGTGGGCGTTTGCCCGGATGGGGCGGCCGACGCCCCGCCCGCCTGCCGCGACGACCACCTCCCGGAGCGACGGATCCGCCATGCCCGAGTCCCCACCGACCCCTCAGGCCCGACCCGGGCCCTCCCTCGCCGCGCTGCCGGACCAGGTGCTGGCCGCCCGGGCCGGGGACGGCGACCAGGAGTCCTTCGCCGAACTGATGCGCCGTCACACCCCGCGGATGCTGGCCCTCGCCACCCGGATGCTCGACGACCGGCAGGCCGCCGAGGACGAGGTGCAGGAGGCCTGTCTGGCGGTCTGGCGCAAGCTGCCCGACTTCCGCGGCGACTCCGCCTTCGGCACGTGGCTCTACCGCATCGTCACCAACCGCTGCCTGAACGCGCTGCGGGCCCGCCGCACCGAGGTGCCGCTGGACGAGGCGCGGGAACCGGCCAGCACCGACCCGGCCGACCTGCCGGAGCGGGCGGCCGAGTCGCACGCCTCGGTGGACGGTCTGCGCGCCGCGCTGGCCACCCTCACCCCGGAGCAGCGGGCATGCTGGGTGCTGCGCGAACTGCACGGCATGACCTACGACGAGATCGCCGAGGTGACGGGGATCGGTGAACCGGCAGTACGCGGGCGGATCTTCCGGGCCCGCCGACAGTTGACGGAGGCGATGGCACCATGGCGCTAGACGACGCCGACCACCCCGACGGCCGCGACGCCGCGACGGCCGGCGCCGATCCGGCGGACCTCGACCCGGCCGGCTCCGAGACCCTGACCTGCGGCGCCGACCTGGCCCTGCTCTGGGAGAACGGCCGTCCCGCCCCCGGGCACGAGGACTGCCCCGACTGCGCGGCCGCCCTCGACGCCCGGCAGGGTCTGGAGCTGACGGTGCGTGCGGCCCTCGACGAGGACCTGCACCTCCCCGACGAACCGGCCTTCCTCGAACGGCTGATGACCGCGGTCCGGACCGAACTGCGCCCGGGCCCGCTCGTCCCGCTCGACCCGGACGGCGACGACTGGGTCACCGGCTCCGCGGCGGCGGCCGTGCTGCGCTCCGCCGTCGACGCGCTCCCCGGTGTGTGCGCGGGCAGCTGCCGCATCGCCCCCCTTGACGCGCCGCAGCAGCGCGGCCAACTCACCTTCTCCTCACGCCGGTTGGCGCCCGGCCCGCTGTTCGCGGCGGTCGAGGTCTTCGCCGACCTCAGCCGCCCCCTCCCGGAGACGGCCGCCCTGGTCCGGTCCGCCGTGACCGAGGCCGCCGCCGTCCGCCTCGGCCTCGAACTGCGCCGGGTCGACGTCACGGTCCGGGACCTCCTCCCCGAGAGTGACGGTGCCTCATGACCCCCGACGAACGCCGCGCGCTCGAAGCCGACATCGCCGGCTGGGTCGCGGGCCTCCCCGGCGTGGCCTACCTCAGCCCCCGCCTGACCGACCGTCTGACCTCCCGGCCCGGCACCGCCGCCGGGGTACGCCTGCGCCCGACCGAACCCGCCACGGTCGAGGTCTGGCTCGCGGTCCGGCCCGGCCACCAGGCCGCCGCCACCGCCCGCGCCGTCCGCGCCCGCGTCACCCACGGCCTCGGCCGCCGCCCCGGCCTGGACGGCACCCGCGTCGAGGTCGTGGTCACCGCCTGCCTCGACGCCGTCCGCCCGCTTCCCTGACGACCGTTCGCGCGATGGCGCTGCGGGCGTGCCGGGGAGAGCGCCGTCGGCGCGCACACGCTCGCTCCACGAAGCGGCGCCCACGCCGCACTGCCGCCCGGGCGAGACGTGGTCACCGGGGTGCCCGCCGACCGGTGGGCCCGCGCGGGCACCCCGGCCCGGCTCACCTCCCCCGGTGCCGGCCCGCGGACGGCGCGACCTCGTCGGAGGGGTGGTGGCCCGCGGCGGCGCCCGTCGTGGTGGAACCGGCCCGCGCTCGGCGGCGCCCCGCCCAGCCGCAGGGCCGCGTCCGGTCGATGACGGACCGGCTCGGCCCGAGCAGCAGCCGCAACGCGCGCTTCGCGTACCGGTGTTCCGTACCGGTGGGCACCAGACGCTCCGTCACGGCGAGGAATTCCCGCACCACCGCTGCGGGTACCAGCAGGGCCGCAGTGGACGCGGAGCCCCTGAGTACGATCACGAGGTGCTCCGGGTGGACGGCGGTGGGCGGCGAAACCGTCACCCGCCCGACGCCGGACCGCTCGCGCAGACCCGTGGCCAGCAAGTCCCGGGCGAAGGTCCACCGGACCGCCTCGGCCCCCGGTCCGGCCCAGCAGTCGAGCCGGACCGCGTAGGGGTCGGCCGCGGCGTAGCGCAGGTGACCGGGAAGTCGTACGCGCTCCCCCGGGGAGGGCACCAGGCGCAGCATCACCGGCACGGCGCAGCCCGCCTCGGACCTGGGTCGGCCTGCGGCTCGCAATAGGCTCCCGCTCCTCATGCTCCACCTGCACGGTCGAGGGCGGATCGGTTCTGCTCCCACGGAGCGGGCGGCGGATCGGCGTTCACGGGAATCTCAACGAGCACGACGGCGACGCGGCACTCCTGCATCCGGGGGCTCCGCGGCCCGGCCGGATCCCCCGGGCGGGCCGACGCTCCGCTCAGGAGCCGTCGGCCGCGATCTCGGTGGCGGGCGGTGTCGCGGCGGGCGGCGGAGGTCGCGCCGCGCTGTCCCGGGAGCCGGTACGACGCCGTCCCCGGCGTCACGTCGGCGCAGGTCCCGCGGAGCGGCGAAGCCCAACGGGGTCGAGTGCGAAGGGGGGTGGGTGACGTTGCGGCCCCGGCTCAAGACCGTGCCGTGGGAGCGCGCCGGGTTGTCACGGCGTCTGACCCACGACCGGCGTGATCTCCTGCTGACGCAGGCGCATGGACCTGGCGGACCGGCCCGGCGGGCACTGGCCGTTCCACTCCTGGTGACGGACGTGCCGGGCCCGGTCGGCCTCCAGCAGAGCCTTCAACCTGGACTGCGACCGGACGACCAGGCCGAGACCCACCGCCGCGACAGCCCGGGCCACCAGGCCGGGCGTGCCCCGCAAGCCCCGCAGCGGCCCGAGGTCACCGGCGACGAAGGCCGCGACGACCTCTTCGGTCTCCACCGGGTAGTACAGGAAGTCCAGCAGTGTGGAGATGCGTTCTGCCAGGGCCTCGGCCGGCATGGACGTGGCGACCGCCCCCGCCGGCACCCCCGCCTGCTGGAGCGCGCGGGTCAGCAATGCGTTCAGGTGCAGTTCGCAGCAGTGCGCCGCCTGCTCGGCCTGCCCGCACGTCCGCAGCCGCCCGATGACACGGGCGACCGCCGGGCCGTCCTGTTCGAGGACGGCCAGCGCGAGGTCGAAGGCGGCGATCCGCCCGACCACCCCGGCCGAAGCCAGGGCAGCGGATTCAGAGTCGGTCATCACGTCCGCACCAACGACCGTTCCCACCCGGCGGTCGCGGGACCGACCGCTCCACTGCTCCGACCGGCGCAACCACGGCGTGACCGCCCGGGATGCGGGCGGGCGACCCACCGCGGCCGGTGCCGACAGCGCCGAGGGACACTCGCGCCGGAACGGTCACCGGTACCGCCCGCCAACCTCGCCAAGTCCGGCGCGGATCGGTAGCCCTCACCGCGTCGTCGATCGGGTTGCGTCCAGGGGAGTGGTGTACGGGTTCCACCCGTTCCGGGGGTTTCGTCCCGGTGATGGGTGTCGCCTGAGAACGTGAGACGGCCACCGG
>NZ_JBSFGS010000068.1:0-10062 GCF_053596675.1 Kitasatospora sp. NPDC001664 | reverse complement strand
TGCCGCTCGTGATCCGACAACACCAGCTCGGCCAGCCTCGGCCCAGGACGTCCCATGCACTGACCAACGACGGATCAAGGACTCAGGACACTAGAACGCCGCCGTGGACATCCTGAGCGACACCCTCGAAGTCCTGCGCACGGGACGCCCGATGGTGACCCGCACCGACGCGCACGCCCCGTGGGCCCTGAGGTTCCGGCCCATCTCCGGGGCCGGTTTCCACGTGGTCGTCGAGGGCCACTGCCACCTCCTGCCCCCGGACGGACGGCCGGTCGCGCTCGGCCCCGGCGACATCGTCTTCCTCCAGCGCGGCAGCGGGCACGTCCTCTGCGACCTGCCGGGCCGCGGACCGGTGGACTTCGTACCGGAGCGCGTGGACCGCTCCTCACCGATCGGCCGGCTCACCGTGGACGGCCCGGGGCCGCGCACCGTCCTGGTCTGCGGCGCGTACGCGATCGACGTCGACCGCCCGCACCCCCTCTTCGGCGACCTGCCCGAGGTCATCCACCTCCCCGCCGTCCCCGGCCGCCACCCGGTGCTGCGCTCGGCGGTCGACCAGCTGTGCGCCGAGTTCCACGCACCGCAGCCGGGCTCGGACGCGGTCGTCACGGCCCTGGTCGATCTGCTGCTCCTGTACGTCCTGCGGTCCTGGTACGCCGATCTCCCGAAGGACCGCACCCGTGGCTGGGCCGCCGCCCTCACCGACCCGGCGGTCGCCCCCGCCCTCAAGGCCATCCACGACGACCCCGGCCACCCCTGGACCGTCGAGTCCCTGGGCACCCGCGCCGGCCTGTCCCGCGCCGCGTTCGCCCGCCGCTTCACCTCGGTCGTCGGCGAACCCCCGCTCACCTACCTGACCACCTGGCGGATGGCCACCGCCGCCCGCCTGCTCCAGCGGTCCCCGTCCTCCCTCGGCACGATCGCCCAACGCACCGGCTACACCTCGGAGTTCGCCTTCGCCAAGGCCTTCAAACGCCACTTCGGCACCCCGCCCGGCGCCTACCGCAGGCAGGCCAGGACCTCAGTCGACGAACGGAGCGGGCACGAGCGGGAGCAACTCCCGTCCGAATAGCCTCCATCGAGGCGGTCGCCTCGGGCAGCGGCGCACTGTCGAGGAGGTGCGCGGCGGCGCGGACGGCTTCGGACCGGGTGATGCGGCGAATCTTCATGCTCCGATGCCACCACCGGCCCCGGGCGGCGCTTGCTCATCCGTCCTGACGGAGGGTCAGAGCGAGTCCAGCAACAGGAACCAGATACCGAAGGTGAAGAAGTAGGTGCGGCGCGCGATCTCGCGCGGGCCGCGGTGCCGCCGGATGCCGCGCACGATCGTCAGCACCGCGATCGGGAGGTGCGCGACCAGGAACCACGACGTGAACGCCCGGTACCCGGCCCACCACGTGCCCAGCGAGACCGTGGCCACCAACACCAGCCCCAGGTGCGCGTACTGGATGTGCTTCCCGCCGTCCCACACCGCGTCGGAGTGCTCCTCGTGCCGGTCCTCGCCACCGGCCTGGCCCGCCGACACCGTCAGAACCCTTTCAGCAACGCGCCGAACAACGCGCCGAGTGCCCGGACGACCGCCTCGACCACGAGCCTCCCGGGCCACCAGAAGGTCCAGAAGAAGCCGAACACCACCGCCGGCCACCACCCCCACCGCCGCACGACCCGGTCCGTCGTCAGGAGCAGGAAGGCGGCCCCGTGGCCACCCGCCAGGCACCAGCCGAAGACCGGGGCGCCGAACCGCAACGACAGCCAGGCCCCCGCGACCACACCCGCCGCCCCGCCCCAGGCCATCGTCACGCCGAGCCGGCCGACGTCCCCCTCGGTGCCCTTGGCACTCGCCGTCTCCCCCATGCGCCCCCCGTTGACGTCCTCACCGAAGGATTCCCGCAGCGCCGCGGCCCCGAACTGCCCACTGCTGAAGTTCAGTTCGGCAAGCGGAGTTCAGTCGGGTTCAGGAACTCCGCGAACGCGGCGAGCAACCGCCGGGAGGCGTCCCGCATCGCGGACCGCGTCATCCCCGCCGCGTGCGGCGAGAGCGTGCAGAACGGGTTCCCGGCGAGCGCGGACTCGTGAGCTGCCACGCCCTCCCGTTCGAAGACGTCGACACCGGCCGCGGCCAGACCGGCCGACGGATCGCGCAGGACCCGGTCCAGGGCCGCCTCGTCGACGACGCTCGCCCGCGCCGTGTTCACCAGCACCGACCCGGGGCGCATCAGGCGCAGCTCCGCCTCCCCGAGCAGACCCGCGGTCTCCGCCGTGGCCGGGACGTGCACCGAGACCACCTCACACTCCGTCAGGAGCTCTGCCAGCGAGCCGACCCGCCGCCCCGGCCACCCATCCGCCCGTTCGGGGGTGAACCGGGGCGAGCCGTGCACCAGCACCTCGGCCCCGAAGGCCGCCGCCAACCCGGCCACCCGCCGGGCGACGGCCCCACTGCCGACCAGGCCGAAGCGCGCACCCGCGAGGCCGCCGACCGGCAGGCCGGCCACCGCGCCCGCCCAGTCGCCGCCGTGCAGGGCGGCCGAGCGGCGCGAGACGCCGCGCAGGGCGTCGAGGGCGAGCGCGAGCGTGAGTTCGGCGACGGCGGCGGCGTTGGCACCGGGGGTGGTCAGGAGGGTGACGCCGACCTCTCGGGCCGCCGCGTGGTCGAAGGTCTCGGAGCCGCTGGCCGCGCGCCCTGCCACGGTCAGGCTGCGCCGCAGCCCCGGTGCGGTGGCACGGGAGAGGACGGTCCGGGTGAGCGGGATGCCGGCCCGGCACTTGAGGGCCTGGTGGCCCCGGCCGCCGTCCTCCAGGTGGACGGCGAGTTGGTCGGCGTCGAAGCCGTCGAAGTCGACGACGGGCCAGCGCGCGGCGATCCGGGTGCGCAGCGCGGGGTAGGTGACGCGGCGGAGGTTGACGGTCGGCAGCAGGCCCATCGCCTCGAAGGCCGCCAGTTCGGCCCACGCCTCGTCAGGCGGCGCGGTGTCCACGACCAGGACCCGGCCGGACGGCGCCGCGCCGCTCACCGCCGCGCCGTTCATCGGCCCGACGTTCACCGACTCCTCGCGGAGAGGGCGACGGCGGGCAGGATCGCCAGGGAGAGGACGCCACCGGTGAGGGCGAGTGCGGGGTAGCTGGTGGCGGAGACCATCAGGCCGGAGGTGATGCCGCCGGTGGCGCCGGCCAGGGCGATGGTGACGTCCACCATGCCCTGGGTGCGGGCGCGGGTGGCGAGCGGGACGGTGTCGGTGATGATCGTGGTGCCGGTGACGAGGCCGAAGTTCCAGCCGATGCCGAGCAGCGCCAGGGCGAGGGCCAGCAGGCCGACGGAGTCGGCGGGGGCGGTGGCGGCGAGCAGTCCGGCGGCCAGCAGGGTGGCGCCGGAGGCGAGGGCGAGCGGCATCCGCCCGTAGCGGTCCACCAGCCAGCCGGTCAGCGGGGAGGGCAGGTACATCGCGCCGATGTGGACGGCGATCACCAGGCCGGAGGCGGCGGTGCCGTGGCCGTGGTCGTGCATGTGGACGGGGGTCATCGTCATGACGGCGACCATCACCAGCTGGGTCACCACCATCACCAGCACGCCCAGCAGCAGCCCGCCCGAGCCGCCGGCCACGCCCTCGGGGCCCTCCGCCCGCCCAGGCTCCGACGCTCCGTCAGCGGGCTGCGCCGCGGCCGCCTCCCGCGCCAGCAGCAGCGGATCGGGCTTGAGGAAGACCGCGAGGACGGTCGCCGCCAGCAGGTACGCGGTCCCCGACAGCAGGAACGGCCCGGCCAGGGCGGGGATGCCGAGCGCCTCGGCGAACCGTCCGGTGGGTTCGGCCAGGTTGGGCCCGGCCACGCCGCCGAGGGTGGTGGCGACCAGGACGGTGGAGACGGCGCGGGCGCGGCGGTCCGGGGCGGCGAGGTCGGCTCCGGCGTAGCGGGCCTGAAGGTTGGTGGCACTGCCCGCGCCGTAGACGAAGAGCGCGAGGAAGAGGAGCACGGGCTGGTCGAGGACCGCCGCGACGATCACCCCGGCGGAGCCCAGCGCGCCGACCAGGTAGCCACCGGCCAGGCCCGGCCGCCGGCCCCCGGTCTGCGAGATGCGGCCGACCGCGACGGCGGTGAGCGCGGATCCCCCGGTGAAGAGGGCGCTGGGCAGGCCGGCCAGGCCGGTGGAGCCGAGCATCTCCTGGGCCAGCAGCGCGCCGACGGTGATCCCCGCCGCGAGACCGGCTCCGCTGAGGATCTGCGAGGCGACCAGCACCCGCAGCACGCGGCGCTGTGCGGCGGCCCGCTCGGGTATGGGGGCGGCGGGGCCGGGGGCGGCGGCGCTGGTCATGGCTCTCCGAGGTGGTGGTCGGTGCACCCGGACGGGCCTGTCCGCGTGCACCGACGATCGTGCCAGGCCCAGGCGCGGCGCCACAGGCGGCCCCACGACTGACCGGCAACCGCCCCGCAGCTGCCCCGCAGGGACCGGACGGTCGCCGAGGTCGGACGGGGATCAGCCTTGGCGGCCCTTGTAGCGCGGGTCCTTCCGGTTGATCACGTAGACCTTGCCACGACGGCGCACGATCTGGGCGCCCGGCTTGCTCTTCAACGAGCGAAGCGAATTGCGAACCTTCATGCGAATGCCTCCAGAGGGGTCGTCAGACGCGGGTGCGGAGTCGTCGGTCCACAACACGGAACACGGAGGCTTCATTCCATCCAGGACGTCACCGGTAATCCCGGTGACAACGGCGCGCCGTCTCGGGCAGGATGCGCGCCGATGAGCGAGATGTCAGCGGACGACGGGCCCAGGTACGCGCGGGCCGACACCCTGGAGGGCCTGCTCCAACGCGGCCGTGGTCTGGGCGCGATCCTGGCGGCCCGCGACCCCGTGGCGGCGGCCGAGCCGGTCCTCGACAGCGTCCGCCGCTACTGGCGGTGGGACTCGGTCGACCAGCGGGGTGTGTACCTGGCGCGGCTGTTCCGCGACCTCGGGCTGCCGCTGGGGCCGGTGGTCGAGCTGCTGTCCGCCGACCGCGGGGCGTGCGAACGGGCCACCGAGGTACTGGAGTTGCTGGCGCTGACGGGCTCGGTGCAGGCCCGGGAGGTGCTGCGGGAGCACGTCCGGACGGGGCCGCACTGGCTGGACGTCCTGGAGTCGGTCGCGGACCGCTGGCCGGACGAGTGGTGGCGGGACCTGGCCGAGGTCGCGCAGGCGAGGCTCGACGGCGACGAGGAGCTTCGGGAGGACGAGGACGCCCGGGAGACCATGCGCTTCCTGTTCGCACCTGACGGCACGCCACATCCCTCGCGCCGCCTGAGCTCCGTCGAGGTGATGCCGTCGAGCGCCCGGCTGCTGGCGCTGCTCGCCGACCCCTCCGCGCCCGAGGGCGAGAAGGGCCCGGCCTTGCGGCTGCTCTCCCACCGGGCCCCCGAACCGGGGCTGCTCCCCCTGGTGCCTTCGCTGGGCAGCTCGTACGGGCCCTTCCCGGCCCCGTTCCTGGTCGCCGCCGTCCGCCGCTGCGGCGCCCTCGCCCTGCCCGCGGCCCGCACCTGGGTGACGGACGAGCGCCACTGGTTGGCCTGGATCGGGCTGGAGGTGCTGGCCGAGCACGGTGAGGACGTCGACCTCCCGGTGCTGGCCGCGCACCTCACCGCCGAGTACCGGCAGCGGAACTGGTGCGGCCCCAAGACGCTCGCGACGGGCCTGGCCCGTTTCGGCCCCGCCGCCGCCGAAGCCGTGCCCGTCCTGCGCCGGTACTGGCTGAACACCCCGCACTCGTACGAGCGCGCGGACTACCTGCGGGCCCTGGCCGCGATCGACCCCGAGGGACTGGAGGAGGCCTGCACCGAGTCGCTCTGGGACTGCGAGGCCGACGCCCGCCTGCTCGCCGTCGCCGGAGCGCCGGACCGGCCGGCCGTACGGGAGCGCCTGGAACAGCTCCGTGACGACCCGTTGGAGACCCCGGAGGTCCGCCAGGCCGCGGCCCGGCGCCTCGACCGGGCCCGTCCCGACGGATGAACACCACTGGTGCGAGGGTCAGTCCGGCGCCCCCACGGCGGTGCGCGGGCACGGTCCCGGCCGTGGGGCCGGTGGTCAGTCGGCGAGGAGGGCGCGCAGGCGCTTCTTGTCGGGCTTGCCGACCGGGGTGAGCGGGAGTTCGGGGACCAGGTGGAGGGCCTCCGGGGCGTAGATGCGGCCCTTGTGGGTGGTGACGTAGGTACGGAGCTCCTCGAGTTCGGGCTGCCGGCCCGGGGCGGCGACGACCACGGCGTGGACGTGTTCGGCCTGGTGGGCGTCGCGGACGCCGAGCACCGCGACCTGGGCGACGGCAGGGTGGGTGAGCAGCAGGTCCTCGACCTCGGACGGGTGGACATGGCCGCCGACCACGATGATCTTGTCCGACTGGCGGTCGGTCAGGTAGAGGTAGCCGTCCTGGTCGAGGTAGCCGATGTCACCGGTGTGCAGCCAACCGTCGCGCAGCACCTGGGCGGTGAGGTCGGGCCGCTTCCAGTACCCGGCCATCAGGCCGTAGGAGCGCACGTGGATCTCGCCGACCGCCCCGGCCGGCAGCTCGGTGCCGGTCTCGTCGCGGACCACCACCTGCACCCCGGGCAGCGGGCGCCCGACCGGGATCCGGCCGTCGGGGCCGACCCGGTCGTGGTCGTGGGCCTCGAGGACGGCGATGTTCATCGCCTCCGACATCCCGTAGCCGCTGGTCAGGATCGGCCCGAACACCCCGATGGCCTCGCGCACGCGGGTCGGTGAGGCGACGCTGCCGCCGTAGCTGACGCGGTGCAGGCTGGAGAGGTCGGTGCGGCCGATCGCGGGATGGTCCAGCAGGCGGTGGAGCAGCGGGGGCAGGACCCAGAGGTCGGTGATGCGCTCGCGTTCGACGGCGGCCAGGACCTCACCGGGGTCGAAGGAGCGCTGGAGGATCACCTCGCCGCCGTGGTGGAGCGTCAGATCGCTGAGCACACCGGCGAGGTGGGCGAGCGAGGTGGCGGCCAGGAAGCGCGGGCGGCGCCCGTCGGCGGGGCCGAACGGGACGTCGAAGGCCCGGCGGTAGGGGCCGTGCAGGCTGAGGATGCCCTTGGGGACGCCGGTGGTGCCGCCGGTGTGCCGGATGCCCAGGTGGTCGTCCGGGCCGACCGCCACCGCCGGGGGCCCGTCGGGCCGGCCGGCGGCGGCCGCGATCACGTCCTCGCCGATCGCCTCCCCCTCCGCCTTCGGGGCCGGACCCAGGGACAGGACGGTCGGCACGTCGACCAGGGCGAGCAACTCCGGTGCGTCCGCGTACCGTTCGGCGTCCACCAGGAGGACGGCGGTGTCGACGCTGGTGACGATCTCGGCCAGCACCTCGGCGCTCATGCCGTCGTAGAGGTTGACCACCCGCGCGCCGGCGACCCCGGCCGCGTGCCGGGCGCTGAGCGCCTCGGGGGTGTTGCCGGTGAGCAGGGACACGGTCGTGCCGCGACCGGCGCCCCGGGCGATCAGCTCGTGGGCCAGCCGGTGGGTCGCCGCGACGTACTCGCCCGCGGTGATCCCGACGCCGTCGGCGGTGGTGAGCACCACGCGGTCCGGTTCACCGGTGAGGGACCGGAGGATCAGGGCGGGCGCGCTGACGAACTCCGGCTCACTCATGGCCTGTTCCTCCTGCGGTCGTTGGTTGGTGTCCGAATCGACAGCCTAGACGAGCGCCCGGTCGCCGTACGGGGTTTTCCCACCGCCGCCCCTGACGCCGTGTCACCCCCCGACCGGGCCCACCTGGTGGCGGACGTACCACTCGGTCCCGGTCAGCGCCTCCCGCTCGTCGGCGCTCATCGCGGCCAACCGGCCGGGCAGGGCGCCGCGTTCGACCTCGCTGCGGTGGGCGAAGATCGCGCAGAGCTTGGTCCGCACCCACGGCCGGACGTCCACGGCCACCCCCACCAGCTCGTCCGGCATCGCGTACGCCGCCCGGCCCGGCCTCACCAGCCGCCCGCCCAACTCCCGCGCCACGGACTCCGGGTGGGTGGCCGCGTAGACGGCGGCCGGCCGCCAGGCGGGCCCGGCCTCGGGGTGGAGCAGGCCGAGGCCGGCGGCTTCGGCGGCGAGCAGGGTGACCTGGTGGGTCCGGCGGTGGTCGGGGTGGCCCGTGAGACCGCCGTACGCGTCGTGGGTGAGCACCACCTCCGGCCGGAACTCCCGGATGTGCGCCACCAACCGCCCCACCGCCTCGTCCAGCGGCACGTCGCACCAACGCGCCGCCCCCGGCGCCGACTCCGCCACCTTCGCATCCGCGTACCCGAGCAGCCGCGGCTCCCCCGCCCCCAGGATGCCGACCGCCTCCGCCAGCTCCGCCGCGCGCCCGGTGCCCGCCGCCCAGGTCGCGGTCACCACCCCCGTCCGCGCCCCGGCAACGGCCCGCTCGGCCAGCACGCCACCGGCCGCCAGCGACTCGTCGTCCGGGTGCGCGAACACCGCCAGAACGCTTCCCGCCGC
This sequence comes from Kitasatospora sp. NPDC001664, assembly GCF_053596675.1. Classification (NCBI taxonomy): domain Bacteria; kingdom Bacillati; phylum Actinomycetota; class Actinomycetes; order Kitasatosporales; family Streptomycetaceae; genus Kitasatospora; species Kitasatospora sp. NPDC001664. The sequence goes on along the minus strand of NZ_JBSFGS010000068.1, from coordinate 1,625 downwards.
CTCGAGCATCACGTCTCCCCCTGCCGTCACGGTGGCTCGCCGCGCCCCGACGACCACGGACCACCAAGCCTGCCAGCCGACACCGGGCCGGGCAACGCGACCGCGCACACGCGGACGGACGGACCGTCAGAAGCGCCGTACCAGTGGGTTTAACCAATGGTGCGTACCGGCACGGACGGATAGCGTGCCCGAATGACCTCAGTGATCCACCAGGCCTCCCGGCCGTTCGACGGCGCCGCGCTCGCCGCCCTCCTCCCGCCCGACGTCCGCCTGCTCGGCCTCGGCGAGCCCACCCACAACGTCGAGGTCTTCCTGGACCTGCGCAACGACCTCTTCCGCCACCTGGTCGAGCACCACGGCTACCGCTCCGTCGCACTCGAGAGCGACGCCCTGTCCGCCTCCGTCGCCGACGCCTTCCTGGCCGACGGCACCGGCAGCCTGGACCACGCACTCGAACACGGCATCAGCCACGGCTTCGGCGCGCTCACCGCCAACCGTGAGCTCCTGCAGTGGATGCGGGCCTGGAACACCGCGCACCCGCCTGATCAGCGCCTCCGCTTCCACGGCGTCGACGCCCCTCTGGAGATCACCGGCGCCCAGGGCCCCGGCCCAGCCCTGCTCGCGCTGTACGACCTGCTCGCCGAGCACCTCGAACCGCAGTGGAACCGAGCGGAGTTGGTGGATCTGCTGGGCCCGGAGGAGCGATGGTCCGACCCCGCGGCGCTGACCGATCCGTCGGCCTCGGTCGGCCGCACCCCGGAAGCCGCCCGACTGCGCCTGGCCGCCGACGACCTCAGCACCCTGCTCGCTGCCGAGGCGCCCCTGCTGGCCGCCGCCACCTCGCCGGACCGGCTCTGGCGAGCCGGGCTGTACGCCCGCACGGCCCGCGGGCTGCTGCGCTACCACTCCGCGCTGGCCGACGACGGGCCCGGCCGGATGAGCACGATCATGGGCCTGCGCGACCTGATGATGGCCGACAACGCCCGGGCCGTGGTGGAGCGCGAGGCCGACCGGGGCCCGACCCTGCTCTTCGCCCACAACCGCCACCTCCAGCGCGAGAAGAGCGTGGTGCCCTTCGGCGACGGACAACTGGCCTGGTGGGGCACCGGCGCGCTGCTGGCCGAGCGCCTGGGGCCCCGCTACGCCTTCGCGGCCTCGACCTTCGGCACCCGCGGGCACGACATCGCCGCCCCGGACACCCTGGAGGGCCTGCTCGCCGCCGAGCAGCCGCACGCCCGGGCCGTGGTCGACCCGGCCCTGCTGGCGGCCGCCCTTCCTCCGGGCACCCCGCCCCGGATCACCGCCGACCCGACGTCCTTCGCCCTCGACCCGGCCACCGTCGCACTGACCGACGCCGTGCTGTTCGTCCGGGAGATCGCGGCCACCCCGGCAGCGGCTCAAGGGACCTGACGCCACGGCACGGCCAGTGCGGTCGCCCGGAGTTGCGGCCTGTCGGCACGACCGCCGGCCCTCGGCGGAGCCACCCGCCCCGGGCCGCGGCTCGCCGTGTTTCCGGTGCACGGGCCCGGCCGCTAGTGTCCTGAGTCCTTGATCCGTCGTTGGTCAGTGCATGGGACGTCCTGGGCCGAGGCTGGCCGAGCTGGTGTTGTCGGATCACGAGCGGC
>NZ_JBSFGS010000067.1:0-10268 GCF_053596675.1 Kitasatospora sp. NPDC001664 | reverse complement strand
CGCCCGGTTACATTCCGAACCCGGAAGCTAAGCCTCACAGCGCCGATGGTACTGCAGGGGGGACCCTGTGGGAGAGTAGGACGCCGCCGAACAATTCTTCAAAGGCCGTGGCCCCAGCGAATAGCTGGAGCCACGGCCTTTTTGTTTTTCCCGATGGCATCGAGCCGGCTCCCGCCCGACAGCGGGGACGGTCCCGGTGCCGGACAATGGAGCTGGTGTGTGGCCACGCGGGTCGCCGCCAGACCGCACCGGACGGGAAGTCCCGTCCAGGCCGCGCGGTTGAGCTGAAGCAGCAGACAGGAGTCACCACGATGTCGAACCCTCCCCAGGACCGCCCGGACCGTCGCGACGACGGCCGTGGCTACGAGCCCCGGTCGCGTGGCGGCTGGTCCAACGACCGGGGTCCGCGCCGGGATGACCGTGGCGACCGTCCTTCCTACGGCAACCGTGATGACCGCGGCGGCCGCCCCTCCTACGGCAACCGCGACGACCGCGGCCCGCGTCGCGACGACCGTGGTGGCGACCGCCCTTCGTACGGCAACCGTGACGACCGCGGCGGCCGCCCCTCGTACGGCAACCGCGACGACCGTGGTGGCCGTCCGTCCTTCGGTGACCGTGGTGACCGTCCCTCGTACGGCAACCGTGACGACCGTGGCCCGCGTCGTGACGACCGTGGCGACCGCCCGTCCTACGGTGACCGTCCGTCCGGTGGTGGCTTCCGCCGTGATGACCGTGGCGACCGTCCGTCGTACGGCAACCGTGATGACCGCGGCGGCCGCCCCTCCTACGGCAACCGCGACGACCGCGGCCCGCGTCGCGACGACCGTGGTGGCGACCGCCCGTCGTACGGCAACCGTGACGACCGCGGTGGCCGTCCGTCCTACGGTGACCGTCCGTCCGGTGGCGGATTCCGCCGTGACGACCGTGGCGACCGCCCTTCGTACGGCAACCGTGATGACCGCGGCGGCCGCCCGTCCTACGGCGACCGTGGCGACCGCCCCTCCTACGGTGACCGTGGCCCGCGTCGTGACGACCGGCCGGCCTTCGGCGACCGCCCGCGTCGCGACGACCGTGGTGGCGACCGTCCGTCGTACGGCAACCGCGATGACCGCGGTGGCCGTCCCTCGTACGGTGACCGTCCGTCCGGTGGTGGCTTCCGCCGGGACGACCGTGGCGACCGTCCGTCGTACGGCAACCGTGACGACCGCGGTGGCCGTCCGTCCTACGGTGACCGTCCGTCCGGTGGTGGCTTCCGCCGGGACGACCGTGGCGACCGTCCGTCCTACGGCAACCGTGACGACCGCGGCGGCCGCCCGTCCTACGGCGACCGTGGCGACCGCCCCTCCTACGGCAACCGTGACGACCGCGGCGGCCGTCCCTCCTTCGGCGACCGTGGCGACCGCCCCTCCTATGGTGACCGTGGCCCGCGCCGGGACGACCGTGGTGGCGACCGTCCGTCGTACGGGAACCGCGACGACCGTCCCCGTCGGGACGACCGCGGCGGCGACCGTGGTGGCTTCCGCCGGGACGACCGCGGTGGCCGTCCGTCCTACGGTGACCGGGGTGGCCGGCCGTCGTTCGGGGACCGTGGGCCGCGGCGTGAGGAGCGGTCGGACTACGACGACCGCCGGGGCAACTACGAGCCCGTCAAGCGGCTGCCGATCCCGGAGGACGTGACCGGTTTCGAGCTGGACGCGGACGTCCGCCAGGACCTGAAGAGCCTGCCGAAGACCCTCGCCGACGACGTGGCGCGCAACCTGGTCATGGTGGCCCGGACGCTCGACACCGACCCGGAGGAGGGCTACCAGTACTCCCGCGTGGCGCTCCGCCTCGCCTCCCGCGTGGCCTCGGTCCGCGAGGCGGCGGGCTTCGCCTCGTACATGACGCAGCGTTACTCGGAGGCGCTGACCGAGTTCCGCGCCGCGAAGCGGATGACCGGCCGGGTGGACCTGTGGCCGGTGATGGCGGACTGCGAGCGCGGTCTGGGCCGTCCGGAGCGGGCGCTGGCGATGGCCGGTGAGCCCGAGGTGAAGCAGCTGGACAAGGCCGGTCAGGTCGAGATGCGTCTGGTCGCGGCGGGTGCCCGCAGCGACATGGGCCAGTTCGACGCGGCCGTGGTGACCCTGCAGAGCCCGGAGCTGGCCTCCAACGCGGTGCACCCGTGGACCGCCCGTCTGCGGTACGCCTACGCCGAGGCTCTGATCGCGGCCGGCCGTGCCGACGAGGGGCGCGAGTGGTTCGCCAAGGCGGCCGAGGCGGACACCGACGGGGCGACCAACGCCTCGGAGCGGCTCGCCGAGATCGACGGCCTGGAGTTCACGGACACCATGGACCCGGAGGTCGAGGACGAGGCCGAGGGTGACGCGGCCGACGCGGCTGACGAGGGCGTCGAGGACGCTCCGGTCGAGGAGAAGCCGCGCCGCCGGGTCTCCGTGGACGACACCGGCGAGGACCGGGTCATCTACGAGGACGAGGAGGACGTCGAGGAGTACTACGACGAGGACGACCTCGAGATCGACGAGGCGGACGAGGACGAGCTCCGCGACGGCAAGGGCAACGGCGGCGACCGTCGCTGAGGCTGAGTGAACGTCAGAAGGCCCCGGCCACCGAGAGGTGGTCGGGGCCTTCTGCGTTTCGGGGCCCGGGGCCTGACGCCGGTTCAGCCCAGTTCGAGGCTGCGGATCACCAGGCCGGTGGCCGGCTTGGGGCCGAAGGAGGTGGACTTGCGGGGCATGGTGACGCCCTGCTCGGCCAGGCGGCGGACCACGCTCTCGTCCACGGGGTGCAGCAGTACGGCGGTGCCGCCGGTGCGGGCGGCCTCGCGCTCGGCGGCGGCCGAGGCGTGCAGGTAGCCGATGTCGTCGGGGCCGTCCGGCACCCGCCAGGTGTGGTCGAGCAGGACGGAGTGGAGGACGGTGGCGTCCAGGTGGCGCCACTCCTCGGGGCGGTCGGCGCGGACGTGGGCGTCCAGCAGGGCCGGGTCCGGATCGGTGAGCAGGTGGAAGGAGCCGCTGCCGTCGGTGAGCAGGAAGGCGTTGCCGCCGTGCCGCTTGGCCTCGGCGAGGGCCGCCAGGGCGTGCTCCAGCGGGCCGGGGACCTCCTTGACCCGCCACTGCTCGCCGAGGGCGGTCAGGGCGTCGGCGAGCGGCAGGCGGTAGAGCACGCGGTGGATGGCGCGGACCCGGAGCGGGTAGCGGGCGGTGTCCACCAGCAGGACCATGCCGCGGTCCCAGGGGCTGCGGGGGAGGTGGCGGTGCTCGCGCTGGAGGCGCAGGTACATCTCCCAGCGGTGGTGGCCGTCGGCGATCAGGGCGCGGCAGGTGGCCAGGTCGCGGGTGACGGCGGCCAGCTCGGCCGGGTCGGTGACGGCCCACAGGCGGTGGTGGGTGCCGTCGGTGGTGGTCGTGGTGAGCAGGGGCTCGCCGAGCACGGTGCGCTCGATCACGCCGGCCGCGCCGCCGCTGCCCCGGTAGGTGAGCAGCAGGGGTTCGAGGTTGGCCTTGGTGGTGCGCATCAGGCCGACCCGGTCGGCGACCGGACGGGGCATCACGTCCTCGTGCGGGAGGACGACGCCGGCCTCCTTGCCGCTGACGGCGAGGGAGCCGATCAGGCCGCGCTGGAGGATGCCGCCGGCGGTCTGCTCGTAGACGTAGAGCGCGGCCTCGGGGTCGGCGGCGAGCACGCCCTCGCGCTGCCAGTCGGCGAGCAGCCGGGCGGCGTGGCGGTAGCGGGTGTCGCGGTCGGGGCGGTCGCCGCTGTCCTCGGGCTCGGGGCGGGGGAGGATCAGCCGGACGATGTTGTGGGGGTCGGAGGTCTCCAGGTCGAGCCGCCGGTTCGGGTCCACCACGTCGTAGGGCGGCGAGGTGACGGCGGCCAGGTTGCCGACCCGGTCCGGGCGGTAACGGAGGGCGCGGAACGGGGACAGGGACAGCCCCGCCGTGGCGACCTGTCCGGGGTCTCCGGGGCCGCCCGACGGGACACCTGCTCCACTGGGTGCACTGGGTGTCGTCATCCTGGGCATGGTAACCGGGTATGTGCTGTTGAGTGATCACAGTGGCTGGAGGCTGTGTCAGATTTCGTGCACTGGCCGGAGGGAGCGGGGACGGTATGAGCAACGGTGACGGGGTGCCCGAGGGCGAGGTCTACGACTGGTACCGGCGCGGGGCGCAGCTGTTGGAGCAGGGGCATCCGGCGGCGGCGGTGCAGCTGTTGGTGCGGGCGGCGGAGGCCGAGCCGCACTCGCGGAGCGTGCGGGAGGCACTGGCCCGCGCGCAGTACGGGGCGGGGCTGTACCGGGAGGCGTTGGAGAACTTCAAGGCGGTGGCGCAGGCCGATCCGTCGGACGACTACGCTCAGTTCGGGTGGGGCCTGACGGCGGCCCGGCTGGGTGACTTCGAGGGCTCGGCCGAGCACCTGGCGCTGGCGGTGGCGATGCGTCCGGAGGCGGAGCACTACCGGGCGGCGCTGCGGCAGACCAAGGCGACGCTGGCGGCCCGTGCCGGGGCGTACGGGCCGTTGCTGCCGGGGGCACCCGGGTACCGGGAGCCGGGGCAGGACTCCGCCTGACGACTCCGCGCGACGGGGTGACGGACCGAGGACGACGAGCACGAGGTGGCAGCAGCATGACCCAGACCGCGAACGGTACGGCCCGGACGGCGCCCGGGGGCAGTGGGCTCCCGCTGGCCGAGGCGTACGACACGGCGCTGCTGGACCTGGACGGGGTGGTGTACGCGGGCCCGTACGCGATCGACCACGCGGCGGCCTCGCTGGACGTGGCCCGGGCGGGCGGGATGCGGTTGGCGTACGTGACCAACAACGCCTCCCGTCCGCCGCGAGTGGTGGCGGAGCACCTGACCGAGCTCGGCGTGCCGGCCGCGCCCGAGGACGTGATCAACTCGGCGCAGGCGGCCGCCCGGCTGGTGGCCGAGAAGGTGCCGGCCGGGGCGAAGGTGCTGGTGGTCGGCGGGGCCGGGCTGGTGGAGGCGCTGGCCGAGCACGGGCTGGTGGCGGTGCGCTCGCTGGAGGAGGAGCCGCTGGCGGTGGTGCAGGGCTACGACCCGTCGGTGGGGTGGCCGCAGCTGGCGGAGGCCTCGTACGCGGTGGCCTCGGGGCTGCCGTGGGTGGCCTCGAACACCGACCTGACGGTGCCGACGGCGCGCGGCATCGCGCCGGGCAACGGGACGCTGGTGGCGGCGGTGCGGACGGCGACCGGGGTGGAGCCGGAGGTGGCGGGCAAGCCGCTGCCGCCGATGCACCGGGAGACGGTGATCCGGACGGGTGCGAAGCGGCCGCTGGTGGTGGGTGACCGGCTGGACACCGACATCGAGGGGGCGTGGAACGGCGGGGTGGACAGCCTGCTGGTCTTCACCGGTGTGACCACCCCGGCGCTGCTGCTGGCGGCCCCGCCGGAGCACCGGCCGACGTACCTGGCGGCGGACCTGCGCGGGCTGCTGACGGCCCATCGGGAGGCGGTCGCGGTGGACGGCGGCTTCGAGTGCGGGGGTTGGCGGGCCTGGGCGGAGGACGGCGTGCTGCGGCTGGCGGGGGGCGGCGAGGACGTCTACGACGGGCTGCGGGCGCTGTGCGGCGCGGCCTGGTCGGCGGAGCGTCCGGTGGACGGGCGGAAGGCGTTGGAGGAGCTGGGGCTCTGAGGGGCCCGGTGGTGCGGAGGGCGGTGGCCGGTGGCCGCCGCCCTCCGTCGTTCCGTCGTTCCGTCAGCTGGTGGTGCGGGTGAGCCAGGTGACGGTGGTTCCGGTGTCGAAGGACTTCCGGTCGGTCGGGGTGAAGAGGGTGGGGGCGAAGCCGCCGGCCACCATCGGGATGCCGGAGCCGGCCAGCACGGGGTAGCTCTTGACGATCAGTTCGTCGATCTCGGGGAGCAGGGCGCCGGCCAGCCGGCCGCCGCCGCAGAGCCAGATGTCCCGGCCGTCCTGCCGCTTGAGCTCGCGGACGAGTGCGAGCGGGTCGTCCTTGACCACGGTGACGGCCGGGTCGGTGTCGGGGGCCAGGGTGCTGGAGACGACGTAGGTGCGCAGGTGGGCGTACGGGTCGGTGAGGCCGGCGTCGAGGGCGGGGCGGTAGGTGCCGAGGCCCATCAGGACGGTGTCGAAGCGGGCGCCGGGGGTCTCGGCGAGGCCGAGGGCGGCGCGCATCGGGGTGGGCACCGTCTCGGGGAGGTGGCCGTTCATCCAGGTGCTGTAGGTGTCGTTCAGCGGGAAGAAGTCGTACTCGCCGCCGGGACCGGCGATGTAGCCGTCGATGGTGACCCCGACGTAGTAGACGAGCTTGCGCAAACTGGTACCACTTTCTTTGGAGTACTCTGACTGGAGTGGTCAGACCGTAGTACTACGGATGGAGTGGTGTCAATGGCGCGCAGGAACGAGGGGCGGCGGGCGGCCCTGGTGGACGCGGCGATCGAGGTGCTGGCGGCGGAGGGCGCGCGCGGGCTGACCTTCCGCGCGGTCGACGCGGCGGCCGCCGTCCCGCCCGGGACGGCCTCCAACTACTTCGCCAACCGGGACGACCTGCTCACCCAGGCCGGGGCCCGGGTCTACGAGCGGCTGCAGCCCGACGAGGAGACCGTGGCGCGCCAGCGCGCGGCGAAGCCGGACCGGGAGACGTACGCCGCGCTGATGCGGGAACTGGTGGGCCGGGTAAGCGCTTTCCGGACCGGCTACCTGGCACTGCTGGAGCTGCGCCTGGAGGCCACCCGGCGGCCCGGGCTGAGGGACGTGCTGACCGAGCGGGTGCGGGCCGACGTGGCCGCCAACGTGGCCTACCACGAGGCCTCCGGGCTGCCCGGGGACGCGGAGGCGGTGCGGCTGCTCTACCTGGCCTTCAACTGGCTGATCGTCGAGCAGCTGACGCTGCCGGGGGTGTTCTCCGAGGAGGAGCGGGAGCGGCTGGTCACGGCCGCCGTGGAGCGGATCGTCCCGGCCGTCTGACGGCGCGTCGGAGCTGTCGTCAGGTGGCCGGGAAAGCGCTTGCCGCGGAGGTGGGGCGCGGTCAGAGCAGCGAGCGCAGGCGGAGCAGGTCGCGGAAGCCGGCCTCCAGCTTGACCCGGCCGGAGGCCCAGGCGGAGGCGAACTTCAGGGAGCCGCCGACCATCGCGACCAGGTCGTCGCTGGTCATGGTGAGGCGGATCTCCGCCTTGGTGGCGGGCGGGCCGGGGTGCTCGGTGAGGTCGGCGATCTCGCCGCCGCGCAGCCGGCCGGTGAAGGTGACGTCCAGGTCGGTGAGCCGGCAGCTGAGCGAACGGTCCAGGGCAGCGGCCTGCCGCACGTCGCCGTCGGCGCCCGTGAGGTTGCGGCTGAGCTGTTCCAGTGCCGTGCGGCACTCCTCGGTGCTGGCCATCGCTGTGATCTCCCGTCAGGTTCGGCGGCCCACGCTATCGCAGTGCCGACGGCCTCCCTCGGGTAGCGTCGTCGGCGAGGGCGGGAACGGCACGGAGGAGGCGGAGATGCTGCGGGATCTGGTGCGCGGGATGGTCGTGGTGGCCACCGAGGTCGCCGAGGAGGCGGGCAAGCGGGCGGTGGTGCTGCTGGAGCAGCTGCCGCCGGTGGTGAAGCGGGTGGAGACCCTGGCCGGGGAGGCCGTGACGGCCGGACGGGCCGGGATCGACCTCGCGGTCGGGGTGACCCGGGCCGAGGCCGAGAAGGTCTTCGAGAAGGTCGGCGACCAGGTGGTGAAGGTCGGCGTGGTGCTGAGCTACCTGGAGAAGCAGCTGGTCGGCGGGGCCGAGGCGGAGAAGGCGCCGGAGCCCGAGCAGCCGCAGGAGCCCAGGGCGGCGGGGCTGTTCGACCAGGGGTGGGAGCAGGAGGTCCGCCGGCCGGAGCCCGAGTGGGAGCCGGAGCCGGAGCTGGAGGAGGAGCCCGATCCGGGACCGGACGCGTGGTTCGTGCCGGGTGAGGACGAGGAGCCCGAGCCGGATCAGGTGGTGGCCGCTCCGGTGCAGAAGGCGGCGAAGAAGGCGGCGGCGAAGAAGACCGCTCCGGTCAAGAAGGCGGCGGCCAAGAAGACGGCGGTCAAGAAGACGGTCGTGAAGCGGACCGCGACGGTGAAGAAGACCACCGCCCGGAAGGCCGCGCCCGCCAAGAAGAAGCCCGCCGATGACTGACCCGGCGGTGCTGGAGGACGAATCGTACGACCCCACCGGGCTCCCCGAGGTGGACGCCGAGCTGGCCCGTCTCGCCGAGTCGGCCGGGGCGGAGACCGGGGAGCGGGTCGCGGTGTACGAAGATGTACAGCAGCGGCTGGCGGACGTGCTGGCCGCGCTCGACCGGCAGTAGGAGATGGAACCCCAGTGGCAGTGGCACGACGCCGACTCGACGCGGAGCTGGTCCGCCGCAAGCTGGCCCGTTCGCGTGAGCACGCGAGCGAGCTGATCGCGGCCGGGCGGGTCACCGTCGGCGGCACCACCGCGACCAAGCCCGCCACCCAGGTGGAGACCGCGGCGGCCGTGGTGGTGGCGAAGGACGAGAACGACCCGGACTACGTCTCGCGCGGCGGGCACAAGCTGGCCGGGGCGTTCGCGGCCTTCGTGCCGCAGGGGCTGGTGGTCGAGGGCCGCCGGGCGCTGGACGCGGGCGCGTCCACCGGCGGGTTCACCGACGTGCTGCTGCGGAGCGGGGCCGGGCACGTGCTGGCGGTGGACGTCGGCTACGGGCAGCTGGCCTGGTCGCTGCAGAGCGACGAGCGGGTGACGGTGATGGACCGCACCAACGTGCGGGAGCTGACGCTGGAACAGATCGGCGGCGAGCCGGTCGACCTGGTGGTGGGCGACCTGTCGTTCATCTCGCTGGGCCTGGTGCTGCCGGCGCTCGCGGGCTGCTGCGCGCCCGACGCCGACCTGGTGCTGATGGTCAAGCCGCAGTTCGAGATCGGCAAGGACCGGCTCGGCAGCGGCGGGGTGGTGCGCAGCCCGCAGCTGCGCGCCGAGATGGTCCGTCAGGTGGCGGGCCACGCCTGGGAGCTGGGGCTCGGGGTGCGCGCGGTGACCGCCAGCCCGCTGCCGGGGCCCTCGGGGAACGTCGAGTACTTCCTCTGGATGCGCCGGGACGCGCCGCAGCTGGACCCGGCGGACGCGGAGCGGGCGGTGGCGGAGGGCCCGCAGTAGGGCGCGCGTGGCCGGTTTCACCACTTCCGGTGGGCGGGTGCCCGGATAGGGTGCTCCGCAGGCGTCCGGTCCGTTGCGCCGCAGCGGGGGCAGGTGTGAGGGAGAGGGCAGCAGCATGAGCGACGAACGTACGGTCTTCCTGATCGCGCACACCGGCCGGGAGACCGCGCTGCGCAGCGTCGAGGCGCTGGTGCACGGCCTGTTGAAGGCGGGGATCAGGATCCGCCTGCTCTCCGCCGAGGCGGTCGGGCTCGACCTGCCCGACGGGGTGGAGCTGGTCGGCGGCGGGCACGGTGCGGCGGACGGCTGCGAGCTGATCCTGGTGGCCGGCGGGGACGGCACGCTGCTGCGCGGGGCCGAGCTGGCCCGGGAGTCCGGGCTGCCGATGCTCGGCATCAACCTGGGCCGGGTGGGCTTCCTGGCGGAGGCCGAGCGGGACGACCTCGCGGTGGTGGTCGAGCGGGTGGTGGACGCCGACTACGAGATCGAGGACCGGATGACCCTCGACGTGGTGGTGCGCACCAACGGGGACGTGCTGTACGAGGACTGGGCGTTGAACGAGGCCTCGATCGAGAAGGCGTCCCGGGAGCGGATGCTGGAGGTCGTCACCGAGGTGGACGGGCGGCCGGTGTCCAACTTCGGCTGCGACGGCGTGGTGCTCTCCACCCCGACGGGGTCGACGGCGTACGCGTTCTCGGGCGGCGGGCCGGTGGTGTGGCCGGAGGTGGAGGCGCTGTTGATGGTGCCGATCTCCGCGCACGCGCTGTTCGCGCGGCCGTTGGTGACCTCGCCGCACTCGGTGCTGGCGGTGGAGGTCCAGCCGAAGACGCAGAACGGGATCCTCTGGTGCGACGGGCGGCGCTCGTTCGAGCTGCCGGCGGGGGCGCGGGTGGAGGTGCGGCGGGGGAGCACGCCGGTGCGGCTCGCCCGGCTGCACCGGGCGCCGTTCACGGACCGGTTGGTCGCGAAGTTCGCGCTGCCGGTCACGGGGTGGCGGGGGCGCGGCGGGGCCTGCTGACTGGTGCCTGCCGGCTGACCTTCGGCAGGGCAGCGACCCGGGGGCGCGAGGAACTGCGCGCAGGGGAACGGCAGCACGTGCAACTGGCTCGCCTGCCCCGATCCAGCGCTGGTCCGCCTTCCGTACTCGCGCAGT
>NZ_JBSFGS010000066.1:0-12295 GCF_053596675.1 Kitasatospora sp. NPDC001664 | reverse complement strand
GGGGCCGTGCTGGGGTCAACTCCGGGCTTTGCCCGTGGAGTTGACGGGCCGTTGGCGGGTGGGGCCTTCGGCCCGAGTGAGCGGGGGGCTGGGGGCCGGCCTGGTGGTGGGTGCGGTGTGGTGGCGGGTGCTGGCGTGGGGGTGGTGGGCGGGCCCGGGTGGGGTGGTGATGAGGGGTGGTCAGGTGGTGGGGTCACTCGAAGGAGTGGAGAGGGGCGGGCTTCGCCCGAAGGCAGTGCATCAAACTGAGCAAGCCGCTAGACTTTGGGCTGCTGGCTCGCTTTCGGTGGGCCTCCTGCTCCTCGACTGAGGGGTGACGGCAGCGAAGGGGAATTCGATGGGTGCCAATTCCGTCTATTACGCTCGGTCCGCTGTACGTCGTAAGGCTCAGGGGAAATCGGTGGAGTATCTGGCTGAGCAGTCGGAGGAGGCTCGCTGGTGGGAGCGGCAGGCCGGCCGGGTGGAGGACTCCGGGTCGGCGGCTTCGGAGGAGGCTGAGGAGTGGGGGCGGATCGTGGAGCTGGTCCGGGCCCGGGGCCTGGCCGTGTACGACGTCGCCGAGGACGAGCAGGCTCAGGTCTGGCTGACGGAGCACCGGGACCGCCAGGCCGCGCAGGAGGAGAAGGTCCAGCGGTCCCGGCGTGAGCGGCAGATGCGCGGGAGTCAGCGGCAGGTGCGGGTGGGGATCTCCCCGCAGACGGAGCAGCGGCTGGTGGCCCTGGCGGCCGGGCTGGGGGTGGGGATCGAGCGGCTGCTGGAGGTCTTGGCGGACCACGTCGAGAGCGGCGGTGACGGCTTGGTCCAGGTCCCCGCCGTCGCTGTGACCTCCGGGCCGAGGAACCCCTACTGAATCTCCGGGGAATTCAAATGACCCGCTGAGATCGCCGTTACGTGACTCCGATATTTCCCTGGAAAGGAATTGCCTGCCATGCCGAAAAAGCTTCGCCCTAACCAGCAGGAGGCGTGTGACGCTTCCGTACGACTTCTGACGCCTCCGGCGTCGGGTCTGCTCCCGCCGGAGGGGCTCCGCTGTCAGGTGCGGGCCGCGACGGGCTCGGGCAAGTCGCTGACGGCCGTACACGTGGCCGAGCGTCTCCATTCCGAGCGCACCCTCGTGCTCGTGCCCTCGCTGCCGCTGCTGGAGCAGACGGTGGCCGTGTGGAAGGCCGAGGGGTACGGCGGCCGGATGGTGGGGCTCTGCTCGCTGAAGGGGTCGGAGCAGCCGGGGATCGCGTGCACCACCGATGCCGCCGAGCTGATCCGCTGGACGGCCGGGCCGGGCAAGGTCACCGTCTTCGCCACCTACGCCAGCCTCGGGCTGGGGCACCTGGAGAAGGCCCACCAGGCCGGGCTGCCGCCCTTCTCCCTCGCGGTGGTGGACGAGGCGCACCGGGTCTCCGGCCAGGCGGGGAAGCCGTGGGCGGCGATCCTGGACAACAACAAGATCCCGTGTGACCGCAGATTGTTCATGACGGCCACCGCCCGCGTGTGGGCCGTCAAGGAACGGGACCAGGAGCGGGCGGCGTCGGCCGGCATCGAGACGGCCGAGCTGATCGCCAGCATGGACGACGAGAGCCTGTCGGCCTTCGGCCCGATCGCCCACAGCTATCCGCTCGGGCAGGCGGTGTCCGACGGGGTGATCGCCCCGTACAGGATCGTGTGCGTGGACGTGGCCGATCCGGTGCTCCAGGGCCTGGTGCAGCGCGGTGCGGACGAGCGGTCGGTGGAGTACCGGGGCGCCCGCCTCGCGGCCCTCCAGACCGCTGTGCTGACCGCCGCCGCTGAGTGGGACCTGGCCCGGGTGCTCAGCTTCCACCACTTCGTGGCGGAGGCCCGGGCGCTCAGCACCGGCCTTCGGGACGTGGCGAAGGTGCTGTGCGAGCAGGACTCCGCGCTCCACCCCGACCCTGCGCTGGTCGGCACGAGCTGGCTGGAGTCCGAGCACACCGTGGCCGAGCGCCGGAAGACGCTCGGTACCTTCTCCTCGCTGATCGCCGACGACGGACTGCGGCTGCTCCGGTATGTCCTCGCCTCGGTGAAGGTCTTGAGCGAGGGCGTCGATACGTTCGATTGCGACTCGGTGTTCTTCGCGGACGTACGCGGGTCGATGGTCGACCTGGTCCAGGCCGTCGGGCGGGCACTGCGGATGAAGCCCGACAGCGGGAAGGTCGCCACCATCGTGGTGCCCGTCATCCTCGGGCCCGGCGAGACCGGCGCGGAGCTGCTCTCGTCCAAGGCGTTCGACGGGCTCGCCAAGCTCCTCATGGCGCTCCGCTCGCACGACGCCGCCGCCGTCGAACGCCTGGCCCTCCCCCAGTCCGAGACGCGGCCGGCCCGGGAGCCGAGGCACGCTGGTGACCCGGACGAGCGCCGCTCCGGCCCGGCCGGGGAGCAGCTGCTGCAGTTCTCCACCGTGCGGGATCCGGCGGTGATCGCGGCGTTCGTGCGGACCCGGGTGTTGGAACCGGAGCGGGAGGAGTTCCGTCGCGGGCTGGAGGAGTTGCTGGCGTACAAGAAGACCCACGGGGACGTGAAGGTCGCCTACGCGTACGCCGCGCCGTCCGGGTACCGGCTGGGGTCGTGGGTGGCCGACCAGCGCCGGTACAAGGCGGCCGGGGTTCTCGACGACGAGCGGGTCAAGGAGCTGGCCGACCTCGGGTTCGTGTGGTCGGCGTTCGACAGCGCCTTCACTGACAACCTCACCGCGGTCGCCGGGTACGCCGCCGAGCACGGTCACGCCTGCCCGCCCAACGAAGCGATCTGGGACGGGCGGCCGGTCGGGACGATCCTCAAGAACCTGCGCACGGCGCAGCGGCGGACCGAGGCGCTGGAGCGGCGGGCGGAGGCCGGGGAGAGCGGGTTGGACTGGGCCGGGGCGCTCAGCGCGGAGCGGAAGGCGGCGTTGGACGAGATCGACCCGGGGTGGTGCCCGGCCTGGTCGGTGGAGTGGCAGAGGTGCTTCGCTCTCGCCTGGCGGCACGTGAAGGCCGGCGGCACGCTCGACGGTGACCCGGGTGCCGTCGTCGTCCAGGGCGAGGACCTGACTGGGTGGGCGCGGGCGCAGCGGGTCGGGTGGGCCAAGCTCGGTCCGGCGCAGCAGTGGCTGGTGGAGCACGTGCTGGGGCTGGAGCCGTTGGCAGTGGAGGAGTTGCCGCCCGTCAAGGTCAGCCACGCGGAGAAGGAGCGGCGGAACCTGCTGGCGGCTGCGCAGTACCGGGAGCGGGAGGGCCACTTGAACGTCAGCCGTAAGCACCCCGAACGGCTGGTGCTGGACGACGGGACCGTGGTCGAGGTGAGCCTGGGTCTGTTCATCGCCAACAGCCGTTTGCGGCGGGCCACCATCCCGGCCGAGCGGGCCGAGCGGCTGACCGAGCTGGGGATGCGCTGGGAGTAGGGCGGCCGGTGTGGCGGGCCCGGGGCGGCAGGCGGTTGGCCTGTCGCCCGGGCCTTGTCGCGTCCGGGTCTCACGCGGGGGTTGGCAGGTATCTGCGCAGGTCACGAGGCGCGACAGCGCCCAGTGCGACAGGGGGCGCGACAGCCCCCGCGACAGGGGCAGCGGGGCCGTTCACCGGTCCTTCGCAGGGTAGAGCGTGGCGTGCTGGACTCGGAGGTTCCACCACGGGTCGGCCGGGGTGGAGACGCGGGCGGCCAGCGTCTCCCGCAGGGTGGGCAGCGGCAGCACCAGCGGACCGAGTTCCTGGTCTTCTCGGTCGCTGACGCAACTGGGGCACTCCAGCCGGTTCGGACCGGCCTCCTCGGTCAGCTCCAGGACCGAGCCCGCCTTCCCTCCGATCGAGCCCCGGCACGTCCAGCACGGGCGCAGCTTCGCGTTGGCCGCGCGGGCCGCTTCGAGCTGCTGCTTGGCCTTGGCCTTCTTCTCCTTCTCGCGGCGCTTGAGGTCCTTCTCCTCGCAGTCCCAGCAGCGGCCCCCGGGGCGGCGGAACCACCGTAGGCGCCCCTTCGGTCCGTACTCCGAGGTGCTCTCCTGCGTCGGCACGTTCTCACAGTCGGCGCAGGCCAGGGTCTCCATCAGGTCGCGGTGCTCCTGGCGGCGCTTCTCCTCGCGGGCGGCCTGGCGCTCGTCGTACGCCTCGCGGGTGTCCGGGCTCTCCAGCGCGTCCAGCAGGGAGTAGCGGGCGTCGTCGCGGCCGTAGCGCCACCAGATGGGGCCGAGCGGGCCGTGCTCGGCCAGAAGCTCCAGCGTGGTCGCGATGACGGGTACCGCGTCGTCGTACTCGCGCCAGCCGTCGCCGTCCGCGTTGTCGTCGCGCCTGGTCCACCAGCCGCCGCCCCAGGCGTCGCGCGCGAGGTCCGCCACCTTCTGCTGCCGGTTGGCCAGGGCGGTGGGTGAGGCGTCGGTGACGACCAGGGCGACGGGCGGGTAGCCGGGCCGGGTGTGGCCGGGCCAGTCCCGCAGCCACCAGTGCACCATCCGGTCGGCCGGCTCCTCGTCGGCCAGGGCCGGGTCGTTGCTCTTCACCTTGGTGCGGAACAGCTCGCGGTAGGCGGTGAACTTCCGTGCTAGCCGCTCGGTCGACATGGTGGAGCGGTCGACCTCCACCATCAGCACCGGCACCCCGATCTCGGGGGCCTGCCACACCGCGTCCGGGCGCACCTTGCGCCGGCCGCCCGGCAGCACGTACTCGACCTCGGTGGCCCAGTCCGCGAGTGTGCCGACGCCGCCCGGAGCGTCCGGGGCGGTGCCGCCCAGGACGAAGGAGAGCACGGTCTCGTTGACCGCCATCGCGTGCTGCGCACCTGTACGCCCGGCGCCCCGGGCCGTCGATCCCATCTCCGAGCGGAACAGGCCCAGCACCTGCCCGGCCGCCTCCAGCCCGGCCGTGCCCTCCAGCCGCCACGTCTTGTGCCCGGTCTTCGTGTTGCCGTCGGAGGCCACCAGGCCGTGCAGGGCGAGGTCCCGCAGGCCTTGGCGGATCACCGTGTTCGACCCGGCACCGGGGCGCAGCAGGCGCTGGAGCTGGTCGGCGGTGGCGACCTTGAGCACGCCGAGCGCGCCGAGGACGTCGGATCGCAGCGGGGCGGTCGAGCCGTTCGGCCAGAGCCTGCCGCGCCGGTAGGCAGTGCGGCCCGGCCGGGGCCGCCAGCCCAGCCTGTCCTGCTCGGCCAGCTCGGCCGGCTCGGCGGGTGCGGCCGGCTCGGCGGCGTGCTCCTGGCCGTCGGTGTCGTGCGCGCTGTCGTGCGGCTGGGCGGGGCGCTGCGGGGTGCTCACGGGCTTCTCCCGGGGTCGGCGGTGAACTGCTCTGATCCGAGGGATATCCCGCCGCTCCGACAGCCGCCAGCCCCTTTTCCACCCCATCCCACCACCCGGCCCGAAAGGGCCCGCGCCGCGCGCCGCTCTCCCCATTCCGCGCGGCCGGCTCCAGCCGGACGCAGAAAATAGAAAGCCCACCGCAGGTGCCGAACCCAACTGACCAACCGACAACTACAACAGCAACTACAACAGCCAAAGCAGAAAGACGGGAAAGAAGGGTTGTCAGGACTGGGGAACGGCCCCGATCCGGGCCCTGAACTGCTGGTTTTCCCACCTTGGACGCGAAGTGCCCGGTAGGGGCAGTGGCAGGGGAGGCGGTAGGGGCGGCGGTAGCGCACCGTCGAACTAACCAGGCCATCGAGGTGCCGGTGAGTTTGCTTGATGGCCCGTCCAAGGAAACTCACCGGCACCTTGATGGCATATCAGTGCAGGTCAGAGACGTGCGATCCAAGGTTCTCACCAAGGTTGGATGGGACGGGATGGCGGACGGGTTTTCGGACCGGTTTTCGGACCGGTTAGGACCCTGGATACCTTGGAACGGACCGTTATGAAACCGTTATGCCTTGGATTCCTTGATGGTGAGAAATCCGGTGAGTTTCGTGGGGTTTCATCTCTCCAGCACGGGAGCGGCCCGTGCTGGAAGCCCGAGGAGTTCATCCGTGAACGGGGAACTGGAGACCGACCACGACGTCCTGGTGACGCTCGCCCGATTTTCGCTGGCCACCGCCGAACAGCTCCATCAGCTCCACGGCGGGCGGGCCGGAATCAAGCAGACCCAGAAACGCATGGAACGCCTCCGCACCGAGGGCGTCACTGATTTCGTCACCCTCCCGCAGGCCGGGCGCGCGAAAGCCTGGCACCTCACGGAGCAGGGCGCGGCGGTCACCGCGACCTTCCCCGCCGCCCGCCGCCCGGACCCACTGGTCGCACCCGAGCAGGCCGCCCTGCGCTTCGGCCGCGGCCACCTCCTCACGCTCGGCCACGTGCACTGCGCCTTCGTCGCCGACGCGCGCGCCCGGGGCGAGGACTGCGGCCCGGGCGACCTGACCCCCGCACCCGCGCACCCCGTCGACCTGGCGGCCCCGGCCGGACCGGCCTACCGGCCCGCCGCCGAACTCGCCTACACCGCGAGCACCGCCACCGGCCGGCGGCGGCTGCGCGCCTTCATCGAGCTCCACCGCCCCAGCACGGGCATCGAGCAGACCGCCGAGCAGCTGGCCGCCTGTGCCCGGCTCTGGCGCCAGCCCGGCCCTGGTGGCACCGGCTGGGCACGGGAGCACCGCTGGCGGCCGTTTCCGGCCCTGCTGGTCGTCCTGACCGGCACCCGGGCCGCCGAGGGCGAGAGGGCGGTGGAGGACCTTCTGCTGGCCGCGGAGGAGAACCCGGCCACCGCCGAGCTGCTGGCCGCCCTCCCGGCCGGCGCCGCCCGCCTCGAGGATCTCATCGAGCACGGGCCCGCCGCCCCGGTGTGGCACCCGCTGTCGGGCGAAGGCCGGCCACCGGTCGGCTGGACCGAGCTGCAGGCCTGACCCGCTCCGGACACCTTGATGCCCCGTCCAAGGTTCCGGGCGGGCCATCAAGGTGTCGGGGGGCTGACCGTCACCAATACTTTGACCTGGGGCGTTGCCCGGCTTCCAAGGTTTTCGGAGGCGGTCGCGGGGGCGTCTCCAAGGTTTTCCGGGAGGCTCTCCAAGGTTCCCGGCGGAGCCTTCCAAGGTGAGCATCAAGGTGTGCAGCCGGGGCGCGGGGTGACCATCAAGGTGGCCCGGGCCGCCCCGGTCCCGGGAACGGCGGAGGGGCGGCCCGTACGGGCCGCCCCTCTTCCACCGCTAGTTCTGCCTTCCCGAGCAGCCGAAGCCGCCCCCGGCAAGGCCGCGATCCAGCCCATGGCCGCACACTACCCGAGCCCGCGGACAAGGCGCGGGTAATTCACCGTCCGCGACGCAGCCACCGGGCCGGCCAGCGACCCGGGCCCCGCTCCCGGACGGCCGGGTCAGCGGCCGGGTGGCCGGGGGCGCTGAGGGTGGCGGACCGTACCGGGCGGGGCCAGGGCCAGCCTGGGATCTCCAAGTCGGGGTGGGCGACGACCAGGTCCTCGTCGGCGTACACGGTGCGCAGCCCGGCGTCGTCGAGGCGGTGTTGGAGCATCAGGTTGTAGATCTGGCGGGCGGGGACCGGGCCGCTGCGGCACGCCCGGGCGGAGAGGGCCCCGCCGGGCAGTAGGTGCTGCTCGGTGGGCTGCCAGCGGACCGCGACCGCGAGGCCGTTCGGGCTGGCCTGCAGCACCGCGCCGGGGCGGCCGTCCCCGGCCTGGACGACCTCGATGCCGGCCGCGGCGAGCGCGGCCACGGTGCTGTCCCACAGCGCCTGGCCTGCGTCGGTCGCGGCGGCGGAGCTGCCGGGGTGATCGGCGGGGCGGTGCTGGTCGTCCATGCTTCGACCGTAACGGGCCGGGCCTGGGTGTTCAGCGCCACCGGTAGGTGACGTCGGTCATCGGCGGGAGCGGCAGCGGTCCGACGGTGGAGCCGGCCTGGGTGGTCTGGTCGAGGACGGGGCCGACGGCCGGGTAGAGGTGGAGACCGGCGGCCGCGGCGAGTGGCAGCCACACCACGGGCGCCCGCTCGGGGTCGTCCTGCTCGGAGGTGGCGACGGCCTGGTGGAGGTGGTCGGGCAGGTGGGCGGTGAAGACCAGGTGCCGGCGGCGGAAGAGGGCGCTCTCGCCCGGCCGCGCGGTCTCCTGGTCCTGGGCGAAGCGGAGCACCGGCGGGCCGGGAAGGTCGTCCAGGTCGAGGCGGAGCTCCTCGAGGAGCTCGCGGCGCAGCGCGGCCAGCGGGTGTTCGCCGTTCTCGATGAGGCCGCCGGGCAGCGAGTGTTGTACACCGCCGGGGCGTTCGCGTCGGATCAGGGCCAGGTGGCCGTCGTGGATCAGGGCGGCGCACACCCGCACGAGCACGGGCGTCGGGGCTGTCACCGTAGGGCCTGGTCGGGGACGTGGTCGGCGTCGGCGGTGAGTTCGGGCAGCGGCCAGGCGGGGTCCGGGCTCCAGGTGGGCCAGCCGCCGGCGAACGGGCCGCTCTCGTTGTCGAGCATGGTGATCGCCCGCCCCTGGGCCCGCTCGACCTGCCGGTGGAGGTAGTCGTCGATCACGCCGAGGCGGCGCAGCTGGGCGTACTCGGCGCGGTCCTTCCAGTGGTGGCCGGACAGGTCGGGGGTGACGACCAGGTCCAGGCCCAGGTCCAAGGTGTCGATCCCCGCGGTCGTCCGGACGAAGGGCTTCTCGAAGTTGACGTACCAGCGGATCGGGTCGCCGGTGGCGGCGTCCTGGAAGCAGTGGACCGAAAACCACTCCCCCGCCAGGAAGTGCGACAGCAGGGTGGTGCCGGTCCAGCGGTAGCGGTCCAGGGCCCATGTGCCGGCCGCCAGCTCGGCCAGCATCCCCTCGCGCGCGGACTGGTCGCCGGTGCGGGTGGAGGTGATCCAGGCCGTCGGGGCGAGGCTCTCGATCCCCGGCCAGTAGGCCAGGGTGAGCACGTGGCCGGTGTCGGCGACCACCCGCTGCGGCATCGCGGTCCACACCCGCCCGGCGTGGACGTCGCGGCGCAGCGCCGTGGTGCCGGGCTGGAAGAGCAGGTCGGTGTCAGTCACCACCGGATCCTGCCCAGCCCACAGAGCGGGAAGTCCACTCGAAGGTGGGACGGAACGGCCCGGCCGGGATCAGCGGCGGTTCGCCAGAGCGGCCGTGCGCAGCTGGGCGAGGATCGGCAGGACCTGCTCCTGGTCGCCATCGGGGGTGAACGCCAAGACCGCGCTGATGACGACGTGCGCCATGTCGTCGACCGTGGTCGGTCCGGCCGGCTGCCCGGCCCACAGCTGCAAGGTCTGGGCGAGGAGCTTGGTCATGCGGGTACCGGTGTCGGCGCCCATCTGCGCGACCAGCGCCTGCAGCTGGTCGGGCGGCAGGCCGTCGTGGATACCGTGGTTGGCGGCGGTCAGGCTCTGGAGGGCGAGGTCGGCGTAGTCGGCGATGGCGGCGTGCAGCGGCTTCTCGCCGGGCCCGGTGGTGGCCAGGCTCTCCAGCGCCTGGTCGTCGCCGGTCCAGGCGGCTTCGAGGGCGGCCAGGACGCGCAGGATCTCGTCGGGTGTCACCGGTCAGTCCTCCACGCTCATGCCGAGGGCCTCGCCGATGTCGGCCAGCTGCCGGGCGTGGGCGGCCCGGGTGAGGGCGGCGCGGACGGTCGGCACCGCGTGGGGGGAAGCGGCGAGGTGGGCGCGCAGGACGCCTTCGGCGAGGAACCGGACCTCGGCGAAGGTCCGTTCGTCGGAGGCGAGCAGGTACTCGGTCTGCTCGGCACCCTGGCCCGGGCCGCCCGGGAAGGCGCGCACGCACGGGCGGCCGCCGACCAGCAGCAGGTCGAGCACACCGGGCTGGCCGTCCAGCAGCACGTCACCGATCCCGGCCTCGCTCTGCCCACCGGCGTCCGCGGCTGCGGCGGTGACCGCCGCGATCAGCAGCACCACCCGCTTGTGCTGCTCGAGGTCGGCCGGGGCGTGGCCCTGGACCAGGCCGTCGGCGGCGGCCAGGCAGAACTCCCACGTGGTGCGCGGCGCGGTCAGACTTTCGCTCATCCCGGCACGCTACCGCCCGGTGTCCGTACTGGGGGCGAGATCGAACCGATCATCGGGCCGACGGACGGGGTCAGTCCTCGGTGCCCGTGGCGAGCGCGGCCTGGGCGCCCTGCAGAAGACGGACCCGGATCGTGGCGTTGGCGGCCTCGCGCACGGTGGGCACGCGGCCGCCGGCGAGCATCAGGTGGCCGACGAGCGTGTCCTCTGCCAGCGCCTGCACCGCTCTGAAGGCTCCGCGGTCGAGCGCGAGCAGCGCCTCGCGCTGCTCGGCGCCGAGTCCCGGCAGGGCCGGACAGGCTTGCACCGCGAGCCGCGCACGGGAGCGCAGCAGCTCCAGCAAGCCGTCCGGTCCGTCCAGGTCGACCAACGCCACGTCGGGGCCGACGAGTTCCGCGTCGTCCGCGCAGCCGGCGAGGACCGCTGCCAGGAGCAGGACCAGCTGCTTGTGCCGGTCGTCGCCGGGCAGAAGCTGACCTTGTGCCATCCGGTCGGCCGCCTCCAGGCAGTACTCCCATGTCGTACGCGGCCGCGGCGCGGTCAGACTCTCGCTCATCCCGGCACGCTACCGCCCGGTGTCCGCGCCGGGGGCGAGATCGTACTGATCAGCGGGCCGAGGGTCCAGGCAGGCCGGGTGGTGCCAGGCCGTGCTGACGACGGCCCCGCCCAGGAGGCGGTGCTCGCTGGTCCAGGTCCGGCAGCACCCGGGCGAGCGGCCCGGCGCGGCTGATGCCCGCCCGCCCCTGGCGGAGGAGGCGGGCGGGGCGCCCACTGCGGTGGTGGTGCGCGGTCGCCAGCGGCGGGCCCGCCAGGGGCTGATCGAGGAGGTCGTCACCTCTCTCCTGTGCCCACCCGCGCCCGCCAGCCCACCTGCCCTCACCCGGCCGGACCACCACGGTCAACCCCGGCGCCACCAGGAGGCGGCCCGCTTCGCCGCCTCCGCCTCCGCTGCCTCGGCCGCCGCTGCGGCTTCGGCGGCGGCCCGCGCACGCGCGGCCTTCTCCCGGGCCTGCTGGTCGGCGTCGGCCTGGCGGCACCTGGCGCAGACGCCCTCGTCCCAGTGGCCGGCCCGTTCCTTCTGCTCCCAGCGCTCGTCGGACAGCTTCTCCTTGCAACGCGGGCAGGCCGGGCGGCGCTGCTCCCGCTCGGCCGCTTCCCGCTGCCGCTGGGCTTCCCGCCGCTCCCGTTCGGCCGCCGCGCGCTCCCGCTCCGCCTGCTCCCGCTCGCGTTCCAACCGCTGCCGCTCGGCCGCCTCCTGCCGGCGCAGGGCCGCGAGCTGGCGCTCCAGCAGCCGGTCGCCGTCCTCGTTGTCGAGCGCGTCGGCGAGGGTGTGCCAGCCGGGGCGGCCGAAGCGGACCCAAATCTCGGCGTCCGCGCCGAAGCGGCGCAGGTGCGACAAGGTGGTCGCCACCACGGGCAGCGCCTGGTGCCAGTCGCGGGCGGTGACCCCCTTCACTGGAACGGGCCGGGGCGCCCAGATGCTCTCGGAGGCCGCTTCCACCGCCTCGATGCGGCGCAGCAGCCGCTTGTCGTCGCGTTCCTGCTTGGCCTTCTTCTGGGCGGGGGTGAGAGGGGCGGTGCCGGGGCGGGGGCGTTTGCGGCCGGCTTCCAGGACGAGTGCGACCGGGGGCAGGCCCTCGCGGCCGGTCGCCGGGTAGAGGGCGGAGCACAGACGCAGGGCGTTGCTGGCGGGCCCGGGCTTGGCGAGGGCGGCCTCGAACTCCTTCCGGTTGGCTCCGCGGGCGGGCAGCTCGCACCAGGCCCGGTAGGCGGTCAACTTGTCCACCAGCGTGCCGGTGCCCTCGTTCTCCCGGTCGACCTCCACCCACAGGACCGGCACGTCGGCGCCGGGGTCGCGGAGCACCAGGTCGGTGAAGAGGGAGCGGCGGCCGGGCAGGCGGTGCTCGACCTCGGTGCTGTAGGCGCCGAGGTGGCCGATGCCGGCCTTGGCGAGCAGCCCGGCGGTGGCGACCACGTCCAGGGCGTGCTCGGAGTAGGCGGCCGCTCGCTTCTCCCGTACGGGGCGGGCCGCGGCGAGCTTTGTCCCGGCCGGGAGGAGAGCTGCGGCCTCCCGGCGGCCGGCCGGGGTCAGGCACCAGAGCTTGCGGCCGTCCGGCAGGCGCAGCTCCTCGCGGACCTTCCCGGCGTCGGCCAGGTCGCCCAGGGCGTCGCGGATGGAGCGGTCGGAGCGCTGGTGGGGCAGGACGAGCGGCCACAGCTCCCTGGGGGTGGCCCGCTGGAACAGGCCGAGCGCGGCCAGCACGCCGCCCCGCACCGGGGCGGTCGATCCGCGCTTCCACTCCCTCTCCTTCTTCTCCGTGCTGCTCCGGTCTTCGACAGCGGCAGCATCACGGAGGCGAAGGAGAGGGGAGGGAGAGGAGTTGTCGCCACCGCCCGACC
>NZ_JBSFGS010000065.1:0-13392 GCF_053596675.1 Kitasatospora sp. NPDC001664 | reverse complement strand
CTCCCCGGTGATCTGCCCCGAGTACGGCCCGCTGGCCGGCCAGGGCGTGGTGCGGCGGATGGCGGCGATCGGGGTGAACGTGGAGCGCGCGGTGGAGCGAACGCGCCCGGCCCGGGCCACCGCGCAGCAGGCGGTCCTGCTCGGCGTCTCGGCCGGGGACTTGGTGACGCTGATCGAGCGCACCCACCTCGACGGCGACGGCCGGGCCGTGGAGACCGCCGACCTGGTCATCCCGGACTCGCGCTGGGAGATCACCTACGAACTCCCGATCGTCCGTCAGGAATCCTGAGTCGTAGCCGCCTCCGGGCACGAAAGAGCCGTGGCGGCCCGCTTCCGGGGATTCCCCGGATGCGAGCCGCCACGGCTCACGGCAGTTGACCCGCCGTCGGCTGACCTTCCGTCAGGAATTACTTGGCGGTGGAACGGCGCGAGGTGGTCTTGCGCGCGGTGGTCTTCTTCGCCGGCGCGGTCTTCTTCGCGGTCGCGGTGGTCTTCTTGGCCGCGGCGGTGGTCTTCTTCGCCGGGGTGGCCTTGGCCGCGGTGGTCTTCTTGACCGGGGTGGCCTTCTTGGCCGCAGCGGTCTTGGTGGCGGTGGCCTTGGTCGCGGCGGCCTTGGTGGCGGCAGCCGTCTTCTTGACCGCGGTGGCCTTCTTGGCGACCGTGGCGGTGGTCTTCTTGGCCACGGTCTTCTTGGCCGGAGCGGCGGCGGCCGCCGTGGTCTTCTTGGCGGCGGTGCGCTTGGCCGGAGCGGCGGCAGCGGCGGTGGTGGCGCGCTTGGTGGCGGCGCGCTTGACCGCGGCGGTGGTGCCGGTCTTGCCCGGGGTGAGGGAGCCCTTGGGGGCCTTCTTCACCGACGGACCGTCCTTCGGCAGCTTCTTGCTGCCGGCGACGAGGTCCTTGAAGCCCTGGCCCGGGCGGAAGCGCGGGACGGCGGTCTTCTTGACCTTGACGCGCTCGCCGGTCTGCGGGTTGCGGGCGAACCGCGCGGAGCGGTCGACCTTCTCGAAGGTGCCGAAGCCGGTGACCGACACGCGGTCACCCGCCACGACGGCACGCACCATGGTGTCGAGCACTGCGTCGACGGCCTCTGCGGCAGCCTTGCGACCGCCCAGCTGCTCGGCCACCGCTTCGACAAGCTGAGCCTTGTTCACGTCTTCCCCTTCGGAAACGGGCGCCGGATGATTCCATCCGTTCTTTTCGCACGTTAGGTATGTATCTGCGGAGTTTCAATTACCAAACGCGCGAATCACCCTAGTGTCGCAATGGATTTGCGCGTTCGGCGCCTCATCCGAGCGGCGGGTGCCCCTCGTCGAGGTCTTGGACAAAGCGCGCCAACCTCCTTGCCGCCCCCGGGAGATCACGCTTGGCGGTCTCGGTGACGATCAAGAGCTGACGAGTGAGAGCGGTCTTTGCCTCGGTTGACACGTTCAGCGCATGAACGCGGTCGTGTGCCAGCTTCAACCGCTCGGCCACCAGCGCGTACAGCGCGGCGACTTCCGGGGTGTCCATCCCCTCCGAGGCGGCGGGTTCGCCATCCCCGTACGGAGGTTCATGGTGCCGGTGCATGCAACGATTGTGCCATCTGTGCGGAGTTGCGCTGCGCGGGGGTTTATCCGGAGCTCAACTCGGGCCCGGAACAGACGGATGGCCCACCCCTCGAGAGGGGTGGGCCATCCGGTGGAGCGTCAGGTTTCGGAGCCTCAGGCGACCGGCAGGGTACGCGGCTTGAAGGAGGGTCGGGTCGCCTCGAACTCGGCGATGTCCCCCTCGTTCTGGAGCGTGATGCTGATGTCGTCCAGGCCGTTGAGCAGGCGCCAGCGGACGTTGTCGTCCAACTCGAAGGAGGCGGTCACGCCCTCGGCGCGGACCTCCCGGGCCTCCAGGTCGACGGTGATCTCGGCCGTCGGGTCGGCCTCGGTCAGCGCCCACAGCCGCTCGACCGTCTCCTGCGGCAGGACCACGGTGAGCAGGCCGTTCTTCAGCGAGTTGCCCCGGAAGATGTCGGCGAAGCGCGAGGAGATCACGGCCTGGAAGCCGTAGTTCTGGAGCGCCCAGACCGCGTGCTCGCGGGAGGAGCCGGTGCCGAACTCGGGGCCGGCCACCAGCACCGAGGCGCCCTGGCGCTCGGGCAGGTTGAGGACGAAGGTCTCGTCCTTGCGCCAGGCCTCGAACAGGCCGTCCTCGAAGCCGGAGCGGGTGACCTTCTTCAGCCAGTGCGCCGGGATGATCTGGTCGGTGTCGACGTTGCTGCGGCGCAGCGGGACGGCCCGGCCGGTGTGCGTGGTGAACTTCTCCATGGCGCTCAGACCTCCACAGAAGCGCGGTCGGACAGGTCGGACGGCGCGGCCAGGCGGCCCACCAGGGCGGTCGCCGCGGCGACCTGCGGGGAGACCAGGTGGGTGCGGCCGCCCTTGCCCTGCCGGCCCTCGAAGTTGCGGTTCGAGGTGGAGGCGCAGCGCTCGCCGGGAGCCAGCTGGTCGGGGTTCATGCCCAGGCACATCGAGCACCCGGCGTGCCGCCACTCGGCGCCGGCCGCGGTGAAGACCTTGTCCAGGCCCTCCTCGACCGCCTGCAGCGCGACCCGGACGGAGCCGGGGACGACCAGCATCCTTACCCCGTCGGCGATCTGACGGCCGTCCAGGATGGCCGCGGCGGCCCGCAGGTCCTCGATCCGGCCGTTGGTGCAGGAGCCGACGAAGACGGCGTCCACCTTGACCTCGCGCAGCGGGGTGCCGGCCTCCAGGCCCATGTACTTGAGGGCGTTCTCCGCGGCGGTCCGCTCCTGCGGGTCCTCGAAGTCCTCCGGGTTCGGCACGTTGGCGCCCAGCGGCGCGCCCTGGCCCGGGTTGGTGCCCCAGGTGACGAAGGGGGTCAGCGCGGCGGCGTCGATGAACACCTCGGCGTCGAAGACCGCGTCCTCGTCGGTGGCCAGGGTGGACCAGTACTCCACCGCGGCGTCCCAGTCGGCGCCCTTCGGGGCGTGCGGACGGCCCTCCAGGTAGTCGAAGGTGGTGCGGTCCGGGGCGATCATGCCCGCCCGGGCGCCGGCCTCGATCGACATGTTGCAGATGGTCATCCGGGCCTCCATGGAGAGGCTGCGGATCGCCGAGCCGCGGTACTCCAGGACGTAGCCCTGGCCGCCGCCGGTGCCGATCTTGGTGATGATGGCCAGGATCAGGTCCTTGGCGGTGACGCCCTCGGGCAGCTCGCCCTCGACCGTGATCGCCATGGTCTTGAACGGGGCCAGCGGCAGCGTCTGGGTGGCCAGCACGTGCTCGACCTGGCTGGTGCCGATGCCGAACGCCAGCGCGCCGAAGGCGCCGTGGGTCGAGGTGTGCGAGTCGCCGCAGACCACGGTGGTGCCCGGCTGGGTCAGGCCCAGCTGCGGGCCGACCACGTGCACCACGCCCTGCTCGACGTCGCCCAGCGAGTGGATGCGGACGCCGAACTCCTCGGCGTTCTTCCGCAGCGTCTCCAGCTGGACCCGGGAGACCGGGTCGGCGATCGGCTTGTCGATGTCCAGCGTCGGGGTGTTGTGGTCCTCGGTGGCGATCGTGAGATCCGTCCGGCGGACCTTGCGACCGGCCAGCCGGAGGCCGTCGAAGGCCTGCGGGCTGGTCACCTCGTGGAGCAGGTGCAGGTCGATGTAGAGCAGGTCGGGCTCGCCCTCCGCGCGCCGGACGACGTGGTCGTCCCAGACCTTCTCCGCAAGTGTCCGTCCCATCGGATTCCCTCCAGCCGGCCGCGTTGCCGGCCGCTCGTCTCTGTTGTCCAGGATGTGGACAGCCTGGTAAGGCTGGATCCTGGGTGTCTTCCGGGCTGCTCCACCAAGAGTGGCGCGTTTCTCGGGAAATTGAACTTGCGTCTCGCGGACTGAGACTGCAGTCTTAGGGCATGGACAACACTAGCGGCGTCGGCGTTCTCGACAAGGCCGCTCTGGTGCTCAGCGCACTGGAGTCGGGCCCCGCCACGTTGGCGGGGCTGGTCGCCGCCACCGGTCTGGCGCGCCCCACGGCCCACCGTCTCGCCGTCGCACTCGAACACCACCGCCTGGTCACCAGGGACATGCAGGGCCGGTTCATCCTCGGCCCCCGGCTCGCCGAACTCTCCGCAGCGGCGGGCGAGGACCGCCTGCTCGCCACCGCCGGGCCGGTGCTGACGCACCTGCGCGACGTCACCGGCGAGAGCGCCCAGCTCTACCGCCGCCAGGGCGAGATGCGGATCTGCGTGGCCGCCGCCGAGCGGCTGTCCGGCCTGCGGGACACCGTCCCGGTCGGCTCCACACTGCCGATGAAGGCCGGCTCCGCCGCCCAGGTCCTGCTGGCCTGGGAGGAGCCCGAGCGCCTGCACCGCGGCCTCCAGGGCGCCCGGTTCACCGCGACGGCGCTCAGCGGCGTCCGGCGCCGCGGCTGGGCCCAGTCCATCGGCGAGCGGGAGCCCGGCGTGGCCTCCGTCTCCGCGCCCGTGCGCGGCCCCTCCAATCGCGTGGTGGCCGCCGTCTCGGTCTCCGGCCCGATCGAGCGCCTCACCCGCCACCCCGGCCGCCTGCACGCCCAGGCCATCATCGAGGCCGCCAACCGCCTCACCGAAGCCCTCCGCAGAGGCTGACCGCCGAGCATCCGTCCGAAATGCAGAACGGCCCCCGGAAGGGGGCCGTTCTCGTTTCGTCCGCGCATTCGCCCGGAAATGCAAAAAAGCCCCGGATATCCGGGGCTTCTCACTGGCTGGGGTACCAGGACTCGAACCTAGACTAAATGAACCAGAATCACTCGTGCTGCCAATTACACCATACCCCAACAAAGCATCGGGCCAGTGGGCTGTGAAGCCCACCGGCCTTTCGCTCTGGTACCCCCGACCGGATTCGAACCGGCGCTACTGCCGTGAGAGGGCAGCGTGCTAGGCCGCTACACAACGGGGGCAAACTGGCGATCCTGTGCTTCGTCCGTGCCGGGGTTGCGAACTCGTCCGACGGGGACAGTGGAGAGGATCTGGTACCCCCGACCGGATTCGAACCGGCGCTACTGCCGTGAGAGGGCAGCGTGCTAGGCCGCTACACAACGGGGGCTTGTTCTCTTGTGGTGCGTACCCCCGACCGGATTCGAACCGGCGCTACTGCCGTGAGAGGGCAGCGTGCTAGGCCGCTACACAACGGGGGCTTGTACTGCTGGGTCTTGCTCGTACTGCGCTGGGGTACCAGGACTCGAACCTAGACTAAATGAACCAGAATCACTCGTGCTGCCAATTACACCATACCCCACCAGAGTTGAGCCCCTGACGGGGTTTCACTCGGCGTTGCGGCCGCTTGGTTGCTTCCTGACGAGGCTTCTGGTCCCTCGCCCTGTCCCTCCCGGGCGGCGCAGAAAGAACATTACCCGACTCCCGGCCCTGCTCCAAAATCCATAACCGCAGGCAGGGTGCCGGAGGGCTGCGCGGCTGGTCACGCAGCCCCCCGGCACCGGCCGGTCAGGCCGTCGGGACGGCGTCCAGGGCGGCTCCCAGACGGCGCAGCGTCTCCTCGCGGCCGAGCAGCTCCATCGACTCGAAGAGCGGCGGGGAGACCCGGCGGCCGGTGACTGCGACGCGCAGCGGGGTGAAGGCGAACTTGGGCTTGATGCCCAGCCCGTCCACCAGGGCCTCCCGCAGGGCGGCCTGGATCGGGTCGGGGGTGAAGTCGGGCAGCGCGGTCAGGGCCGCGATGCTCGCCTCCAGCACCGGGCGGGCGTCCGGGGTCAGCACCTTGGCGGCGTCGTCCGGGTCGAGCGCGAAGTCGGCCGGGTCGACGAAGAGGAAGCCGGCCATGGTGACGATCTCGGAGAGCACCACCATCCGCTCCTGGGTGAGCGGGGCCACCTTCGCCAGCAGGTCGAGCTGGGCGGGAGTGGGCTCGGCCGGGAGCAGGCCGGGGGCCTGGAGGTAGGGCACCAGACGGCGGACGAAGTCCTCCGGGGCCAGCTCGCGCAGGTGGTGCGCGTTGATCGCCTCGCACTTCTTGAGGTCGAAGCGGGCCGGGTTGGAGTTCACCTTGGCGATGTCGAAGTTGGCGACCAGCTCGTCCATCGAGAACAGGTCCCGGTCCTCGGCCAGCGACCAGCCCAGCAGGGAGAGGTAGTTGAGCAGGCCCTCGGGGAGGAAGCCGCGCTCCCGGTAGAGGTTGAGGCTGGCCTGCGGGTCGCGCTTGGAGAGCTTCTTGTTGCCCTCGCCCATCACGTACGGCAGGTGGCCGAAGCGCGGGGTGGTGCCGTTGCCGACGCCGATCTCGGCCAGGGCGGCGTAGAGGGCGATCTGACGGGGCGTCGAGGAGAGCAGGTCCTCGCCGCGGAGCACGTGGGTGATGCCCATCAGGGCGTCGTCCACCGGGTTGACCAGGGTGTAGAGCGGGGCGCCGTTGGCCCGGACGATGCCGTAGTCGGGCACGTTCTCGGGCTCGAAGCTGAGGGTGCCGCGGACCAGGTCGTCGAAGGCGATGGTGCGGTCGGGCATCCGGAAGCGGACGATCGGCGCGCGGCCCTCGGCGAGGAAGGCGGCGGTCTGCTCCTGCGTCAGCTCCCGGCAGTGGCCGTCGTAGCCGGAGGGCTTGCCGGCCGCGCGGGCGGCCTCGCGGCGGGCGTCCAGCTCCTCGGTGGAGCAGTAGCAGCGGTAGGCGTGGCCGCCGGCCAGCAGCTTGTCGGCCACCTCGGCGTAGATGCCCATCCGCTGGGACTGCCGGTAGGGGGCGTGCGGGCCGCCGACCTCGGGGCCCTCGTTCCAGTCGAAGCCGAGCCAGCGCATGGCGTCCAGCAGCTGCTCGTAGGACTCCTCGGAGTCGCGGGCCGCGTCGGTGTCCTCGATCCGGAAGACCAGGGTGCCGCCGTGGTGGCGGGCGAAGGCCCAGTTGAAGAGGGCGGTGCGGACCAGGCCGACGTGCGGGTTGCCGGTCGGCGAGGGGCAGAAGCGGACCCGGACGGTCGGGTCCAGGGCGGTGTCAGCCACGCTTGACCACCTTGTTGGAGAGGGTGCCGATGCCCTCGACGGTGACGGCGACCTCGTCGCCGACCTGGATCGGGCCGACCCCGGCCGGGGTGCCGGTGAGGATGACGTCGCCGGGGAGCAGGGTCATGGCCTCGGAGATGTGCACGATCAGCTCGGCGATCGAGCGGACCATCTGGGAGGTGCGGCCGGCCTGCTTGAGCTCGCCGTTGACGGTGCAGGTGATCGCCAGGTCGCTCGGGTCCAGCTCGGTCTCGATCCACGGGCCGAGCGGGCAGGAGGTGTCGAAGCCCTTGGCGCGGGCCCACTGGCCCTCGCGCTGCTGGACGTCGCGGGCGGTCACGTCGTTGGCGCAGGTGTAGCCGAAGATCACCTCGGGGACCCGGTCCACCGGGACCTCGCGGCCCATCCGGCCGATCACCACGGCCAGTTCTGCCTCGTGCTGGACGTCGGAGGAGAACGGCGGGTACGCGATCGCCTCGGTGGGGCCGATCACGGAGGTGGACGGCTTGAAGAAGGTCAGCGGGACGTCCGGGACCTCGTGGCCCAGCTCGGCCGCGTGCGCCGCGTAGTTGCGGCCGACCGCGACCACCTTGTTGGGGAGGATCGGGGAGAGCAGGCGGATGTCCTGCATCCGGTAGCTCTCGCCGCTCAGTTGGAGCGAGACGATCGGGTGGCCGGCCAGGGCGTGCACCACCAGGGTTTCGGGCTGGGCCGGATCGCCCTCGACCACACCGAAGGAGACGCTGCCGGCGGCAGGGCTGCCTTCCCGGACGGAGAACCTGGCAATGCGCACGGTGGAGAGCCTCTCGGTCGGTCGGGCACCGGCCTGACCGG
Source organism: Kitasatospora sp. NPDC001664 (assembly GCF_053596675.1). Taxonomy (NCBI): domain Bacteria; kingdom Bacillati; phylum Actinomycetota; class Actinomycetes; order Kitasatosporales; family Streptomycetaceae; genus Kitasatospora; species Kitasatospora sp. NPDC001664. The sequence goes on along the minus strand of NZ_JBSFGS010000065.1, from coordinate 5,589 downwards.
GCCCTGTCTGGAACGGCTCCCAGGATATGACGCGAGGGGCGCCGGACCGCCTGATGGCGGTCCGGCGCCCCTCGGGTCGGGAGTGAGCGCTCGTCAGTCCTGCGGCAGGCGCGGGGCCGGGGCGGTCATCAGCACGGTGCGGCGCGGGTTGGCCGTGCTGGCGGGCAGCTCGGAGGCGTACTCGACCGCGCGGTCGGCCGGGGAGCCGAGCAGCTGGCCGAAGTCGGCGACCGAGGCCAGCGTGGTCCGGCGCGGGTTGGCGGTCGAGCCGTTCGGGAGCTGGGACATTGCGTCACACCTTGGGTTCGGGGCCGATCCACAGGAGTCGGCGGGGGTGATTCCGGGCAGGCTGACGCCTGGCACAGCGCACAAGGGTAGACGGTCCACCCCTGAGGGGAGCCGATCTTCTTCCACAGGCGCCGTGATCTTAGCTATACATTCCGCTGTGATTTTGCTCACAAATTGCCGGGGAAATGCCGCATCATGGACATTTCACGGCCCTGCGGAGATCGCCTCAAAATCCGTATCTCGGACATTTCGGGAGCTCCTCCGCATCGCGCCATCGAGGGCTGACTTGGCATGTATCGGGCGAGTGTCCGAAAAGCGCCGTATTCCCGGCCTGTTACCGCACAGTCAGTGAGACGGTGCGCGCGCTGGGTGGTCTAGGACACTGACAGGTAACGCCCCTTGTTGGAGTTCCCACGCTGTGCTGGAATGCGACGGAAAAACTCGACACCGCCCCTGACCGTGCCAGCGGGAAGGGGCGCCCGGTCCAGAGGTTGCGACGCCAGTGCAGGGACGTTTCAAGAGGGGCAGCGGCGCCGCGGGAGACCCGGAGTCGCGTGAGCCCGTGGCAGGCCCCCACCAGGCAGCGCCGCTCACGGGCCCCGGTGAGCAGATAGTCGGCGGCGGCGAGCCCGAGCCGCAGGACGGTGCCGAAGGCACCGATCAGAACGAGAAGCCGAGCGGTCGCTCCCGCCTGCGCACCTCGTTGACCCGCCGCCGGGCCACCGGTCTGAGCCGGTTCGCCATGCGCAACTGGAAGATCCGCACGCGCCTGATCGCGCTGCTGCTCCTCCCCGTGGTGGTCGCCCTCGCGCTCGGCGGTCTGCGCGTGCAGTCCTCGCTGGACAACTCGCACCAGCTCTCGCAGATGGCCAACCTGGCCGACCTGGCCCGCAAGGCCACCGACCTGGCGAACGCCCTGCAGACCGAGCGCGACCTCAGCGCCGGCCCGCTGACCAACGGCGGTCCCGAGCGCGCCAAGGACGACGACGTCGCCAACGCCCGCAAGGTCTCGGACACCCTGAGCAAGGCCTTCGCGGCCAGCGCGGACAACTTCGACGACCTCGACCTCGCCGGTGGCAAGGCCCTGCTGCTCCAGGTCCGCCGTGACCTCAACCAGCTCTCCGAGGCCCGTAGCAACGCCTACACGGACCACAAGAACATCCAGGCGACGATCACCAACTACGACGTGATCATCAAGAACCTGCTCTCCATCACGCAGGACATCGCGATCGCGTCCAACTCGACCGAGCTGGTCAAGATCACCCGTGCGCTCTACCAGTTCTCGCTGGCCAAGGAGAACACCTCGATGCAGCGCGCGCTGATCAGCGCGGCGCTCGCCAACCCGCTCGGGCCGGACCTGTCCTCCTCCGACGAGACCTTCGGCATCCGCCTGAAGACCTCCGAGGACAACGCCCTCACCAACTTCACCGCCATCTACGGCGACTCCGAGGCGCAGGTGCTGCGCCAGGGCCTGACCCGCAACCAGGAGATCGCCAACGCGGACCGGTACAGCAAGGCCGTCCTCAACCCGAACGGCATCAAGCAGACCGAGTCCCGCGGCTACAAGGACTGGTACGACAGCGCCACGGCGAAGATCACCGCCGAGCAGAAGATCGAGAAGAAGCTGCTCGAGGACCTCGACGGCCGGGCCGGCGACCTCCAGGACGAGGCCGACACCCAGGCGCTGGTCAACGGCGCGCTGATCGCGGTCGTGCTCATCGTCGCCATCGCCGGCGCGGCCCTGGTGGCCCGCTCGATGGTGCGCTCGCTGACCCGTCTGCAGGTCGCCGCCGAGGACGTCGCCGAGCGGCGGCTGCCCGAGCTGGTCAAGACCCTCTCCGAGAGCGACCCGCACGACGTCGACGTCACCGTCGAACCCGTCGGCGTCGACTCGGCGGACGAGATCGGCCACGTGGCGCACGCCTTCGACATGGTGCACCGCGAGGCCGTCCGCCTCGCCGCCGAGCAGGCGCTGCTGCGAGGCAACATCAACGCGATGTTCACCAACCTCTCGCGCCGCAGCCAGGGCCTGATCCAGCGTCAGCTCTCGCTCATCTCCGAGCTGGAGAGCCGCGAGGCCGACCCGGACCAGCTGGCCTCGCTGTTCAAGCTGGACCACCTCGCCACCCGCATGCGCCGCAACGGCGAGAACCTCCTCGTCCTCGCGGGCGAGGACCCGGGCCGCCGCTGGACCCGCCCCGTCCCGCTGGTCGACGTGCTCCGCGCCGCCGCCTCCGAGGTGGAGCAGTACGAGCGCATCGAGCTGGCCTCGGTGCCGTCGGCCGAGGTGGCCGGCCGCGTCGTCAACGACCTCGTCCACCTGCTCGCCGAGCTGCTCGAGAACGCGACCTCGTTCTCCAGCCCGCAGACCCGCGTCCGGGTGACCGGCCACGCGCTGCCGGACGGCCGGGTGCTGATCGAGATCCACGACACCGGCATCGGCCTCTCCCCCGACGACCTCGCGGACATCAACGAGCGCCTCGCCAACCCCCCGGTCGTCGACGTCTCGGTCTCCCGCCGCATGGGCCTCTTCGTGGTCGGCCGCCTGTCCCTGCGACACGGCATCCGCATCCAGCTGCGCCCCAGCGACTCCGGCGGCACCACCGCCCTCGTCATGCTCCCGCTCGACGTCACCACCTCCGGCGACCGCCGGGGCGGCGGCCGTCCGGGCGGGCCGGGCAAGGCGCCGCAGCGCGGGGTCGGTCCGACGCCGCGTCAGCAGGGCCGTCCCGGTGCCGCCGAGGCGCTGGCCGGCCGTGGCGCGGCCGCGCTCGGCCAGGGCCCGCAGGGATCGCAGGGCCGCCCCGGCGGTGTTCCGGCCGGCCGGCCGCAGCTCGGCCAGGGTCCGCAGGGCGGAGGCCGTCCGGGTGCCCCGGCCGGTGCGCCCGGTGGCTCCCCCAACCTCTTCGGCGGCCCCGCCGCCGGCGCCCCCGCGGGCGGCCTGCCCACCCGCGACGCGGGCCAGCCCTCCCGGGAGAACCCGGCCGAGGGCCTGATGCCGCGCCGTACTCCGGGCGCCTCGGGTGCCCCGGGCGCCGGTGCTCCCGGTCAGGGCGCTCCCGCTCAGGGCGTGCCGGGCCAGGGCGCTCCGGGTGCGGGGCTCCCCCGCCGCGGTCCGGGCCAGGGCCAGCCGCAGGGCCAGCCGCAGCCGGGCTTCGGCCAGGAGCGTCCGCGCCCCGAGCCGGCCGGCCAGGGTGCCCAGGGCTGGAACGAGCAGCCGCAGCACGGCCGGGCCGGCCACCCCGAGGCCGGACGCCGTCCGCAGCCGCAGGGCCGTCCGTCCGGCCCCGGTCAGCAGCAGGCGCCCGCCCCGCAGCAGGCCCAGCCGCAGATGTTCCAGCAGCAGGCCCCGGCCCCGCTGGAGGCTCCGGCGGAGTCCACCGCGCAGTTCGCCCGTCCGCGCTTCGAGGCCAGCGAGATCGACCCGCGCGACCCGCTGGGCCTCGGTCTGGTCGAGCCGGTGCTGCCGAGCGTGCCCAACCCGGTGCCGCAGCAGCCCTCGTTCCAGCAGCAGGGGCAGCAGCACGTCCAGCAGCCCCAGCAGCAGGTGGCCCCGCAGGCCCAGCCGATGGCGCTGCCGACCGGTCCCGGTCTCGACGACACCGTGCAGTGGCAGCGGCCCGAGGACGGCTTCGGCGCCCCGGCTCCGCAGCGGACGCCCCGTCAGCAGCCCGCCCCCGGGCAGGAGTTGCCGGGCCGCGGCCGCGAGGAGGCCCGTCCGCGCGGGTACCAGCCGCAGCGCCCCGGCACCTCCGCTCCGGGCTTCGGCGAGCCGGCCAGGACCGCCCAGCGGCCCGAGGCCCCGCAGGCGCCGTCCCAGGCCCGGGCGCCCCAGGCCCAGGCCCAGGCCCCGCAGCAGGCTCCGGCCCAGCCGCAGGCCCAGCGCCCGCAGGCCCCGCAGCAGGCCCAGGCCCAGCCGCAGGGGCAGCCCCAGGGCCGCCCGCAGCCGGGCCAGCCCGGCCAGCCCGGCCAGGAGGGCCCGGGTGACGCGCCGTGGCGCCCGTCCGCCAACGACGAGCGCTGGCGCCGCGCGGAGCAGGTCCGCGAGCCCTCCAGCGACGGGCTGACCCTGTCCGGCCTCCCCCGCCGGACCCCGCAGGCCAACCTGGTCTCCGGCACCGCCGAGGCGTCGCCGCTGACCGGCCCGCAGGTCTCCCGCAGCCCCGAGGAGGTGCGCGGCCGGCTGACCAACCTGCGCCGCGGCATCCAGCAGGGCCGCCAGGCCGGCGCGGACGCCGCCTCGCAGGGCGGCGGCATGCCGACCCGTCCGCCGCGCTTCGACGGCTTCGGCCCGCAGGGGCACGGCGCGCAGGACAACCCCGGTTACGGCTCGAACCAGCAGGAGCGTTGAGTTGACCCAGATGAGCCAGGCCGCACAGAACCTGAACTGGCTGATCACCAGCTTCGTGGACAGCACCCCCGGGGTGTCCCACACCGTGGTGGTCTCCGCCGACGGGCTCCTGCTCGCCATGTCCGAGGGCTTCCCCCGCGACCGCGCCGACCAGCTCGCCGCCGTCGCCTCCGGCCTCACCTCCCTCACCTCCGGCGCCAGCCGGATCTTCGAGGGCGGCGAGGTCAACCAGACCGTGGTCGAGATGGAGCGCGGCTTCCTCTTCCTGATGGCCATCAGCGACGGCTCTTCCCTGGCCGTGCTCGCGGCCCCGGACTCCGACATCGGTCTGGTGGGCTACGAGATGGCCCTCCTGGTGGACCGCGCCGGAGCCGTTCTCACCCCCGCGCTGCGCGCCGAACTCCAGGGCAGCCTGCTGCACTGACGGACCGTCACCCCGAAGCGCGGCAACTGACCAGAGCATCCAGGAGGACCCTCATGACCCCGCCCCCGACACCCGGCGGCTCCTACGGCAGCAACGGGTACGGCAGCGGCTACGGCGGCCAGTCCGACGGGTACGAGCAGCAGCCGCTGGTCCGCCCGTACGCGATGACCGGCGGCCGCACCCGCCCGCGGTACCAGCTGGCGATCGAGGCCCTGATCTCCACCACCACGGCCGCCGAGCGCACCGGCGGTCTGCTGCCGGAGCACGCCCGCATCGTCAACCTGTGCCGGGACGTCAAGTCCGTGGCGGAGATCTCCGCGCTGGCCGGTGTGCCGCTCGGGGTCGCCCGCATCCTGGTCGCCGACCTGGCCGAGGCCGGTCTCGTCGCCATCCACCAGCCCGCCGCCGCCGGAGAGTCGGGCGGAACGCCGGACGTCACGCTGCTCGAAAGGGTCCTCAGTGGACTTCGCAAGCTCTAACGCGGCCGCCCCCAGCCGCGCCACCACCTCCGCGAAGATCGTCGTCG
>NZ_JBSFGS010000064.1:0-13583 GCF_053596675.1 Kitasatospora sp. NPDC001664 | reverse complement strand
CACTGCACGCAGTGCGCCGGAGCCCCCGCCGCGACCGCCGCGTCCCGGACGATCCGGGCCGCCTCGGCGGAACAGCCCTGCGCCGAGGGGTGGAAGCCGAAGACGATCGGGTTGCGGGTCTTCAGCGCCACCAGCGCCTTGAAGATGGTGGTCGACGTCGGGTTGGTGACGGGCGTGACGCCGGCGACCACGCCGACCGGCTCGGCGATCTCCACGATCCCGTCGATCTCGTCCCGACGCACCACCCCGACGGTCTTCATGTCCGCCATCGAATGGGTGACGTGCTCGCACGCGAAGATGTTCTTCACGGCCTTGTCCTCGAACACCCCGCGCCCGGTCTCCTCCACCGCCATCACCGCCAGCCGGGTGTGCGCCGCCAGTGCGGACAGCGAAGCCTTCTTGACGATGTGGTCGACCTGCTCCTGGGTGAAGCCCGCGTACTCCCGCAGGGCCTCCTGACCACGGGTCACCAGGATGTCGACCGCTGCCGCGGCCTCGGACGGGGCAGGGGTCTCGGTCGACTCGGTGCGACTCACGGTCTGTGGGCGACGGGACATCGCGGACCACCTCTCAGGTCTTCGCGCGGGGTCGCGCGCTCTGTTGTCGTTGGCACCCGGCACACAGCTTCCCGCCGTCCGGGCCTCCGTTGGTCGGCCGTTCGGGGTAGTCCTTCGGGCCGAAGGTCCCCTGTCCTCGGCACGGCCGGTGCCGGTCGCTCCGGGTCCTCAGTCGTGCGGCACCACGGCGACCGCGCCGTGGGCGTGGTGCAGGACGGCGTGCGCCACCGACCCCAGGCGAGGGGCGGCCATGGGGTGCGCGGGCGACCGTCGGCCCAGCACCAGCAGGGCGGCGCCGTGCGCGGCGGCCACCAGGACGTCGGCCGCGCTGCCGACCACCACCTCGGCCCGGGCGGTGACCCCGGGGAACTTCTCCCGCCAGCGGCCCAGGGCGTCCTCGAGGTGCACCAGCCGGTCGGCCGCCAGCCCCTCCTGGATGTCCGCCTGCTCCACCTGAGCCTCCGTCAGGTACGGCCCGGAGGCGAGGGTCCGGGCCTCCACCGCCCGCAGGGCGGCTCCCCGCCGGGCCGCCTGGTCGAAGGCGAAGGCGAGCACCGCGTCACAGGGCCGGTCACCCTGCACTCCCACCACGACCTCGCCCTGAGTCCCGGCGTCCCCGTCCCTGACCAGGACGACGGGGCAGCGGGCGTGGGCCGCCACGCGGAGCCCGACCGAGCCGACGAGCCGACCGACGACCCCGCCCAACCCCCGCGAGCCGACGACGAGCAGCCCCGCCCGCTCCCCTGCGGCGGCCAGGACGTACGCGGGGTTCCCGGTGGTCCGATCGCAGGAGGCGTCCACTCCCGGCCGCGCGGCCACGACCCGGTCCCGGATCGCGGCCACCGGGGCCGGCAGCCGCTCCTCCGGGGCGTCCTCCGACGCGAGCCCACCGCGCTCGCCCGGTGCGACATGGACCATGCGCAGGGCCCGTCCGCTCTGCAGGGCCTCCTCGGCGGCCCAGTGCGCCGCCGACTCGCTCTGCACGGAGCCGTCGATCCCCACCACCACGAAGCGCTTCACGGCTGAACCTCCGTCATCAAGGCCGGCCGCGACGCGGATTCGCGCGGCCGTCGCCTTCCGACACTCTCCCGCCGCCTCACCGGCCCGGCCCAGGGCCGATCAGCCCCGACGCGGTCCCGAAGGTCCCGGCTACGGCTCACCTGTCCGGACCGCAGGGCGACCGGGCGGGCGGCGTGGTGCAGCACGGCACGGGCGACCCAGCGCACGCGCCGATTCCGAGTGCGGCGCACCGGTTGTAGGGGCACCGCAGAACCGTGCTGCTCACCGACGGGCGGGTCCTCGCGGACGGACTTCTGTCGGCGGAGGGCAGGACCGGGAACCGCGGTGGCTCGGTTACGCCACCAACTGCGGCCCCGCCCCGGCCGATCCGGTGCGGACGAACGTGAGGACGAGGGCGCGACGCCCCCTCCGACGAACCGCCCGCACCGGCGGCGAGGCGACCGCCTGGTGCCGGCCGAGCCGAACGGCTGCGACTCGGCCGGCACCAGGGCGGCCCCACCGAAGCGTGGTTCCGGAGTGCGGTGTCAGACGGCGGCCGGGGCCGGTGCGTCGAGGATGGCGAGCTCGCCGGGGGTGGCCTGGCGCTTCCAGTCGGGGGCGAGGGCGGTGTAGGTGCTGACGTCGTGCCAGCAGCTCTGGGTCCGGAAGAGCTGGTGCAGCGTCGCCTCGCGGGTCAGTCCCGCCGCGTGCATCACCGGCGGCATGTGGTCGTGGTCGGTGCGGTGCCCGGCCCAGATGCGGTGCAGGCCCAGCGGGCCGAAGCCGTAGGCCATCAGGAGCCGGCCGGTCTCGTGGGCGTGGCCGACGACGGGCGACCCGGGGATCAGGACGACGCCGGTCAGCATGGCGTTGCTGCCGTAGTCCTCGATCAGCAGGCCCGCCGTGCCGAGCATGGTGTCGTCCTCGGGCGCGCAGACCGCGAGGGTGTACTTGCGCCGGGGACGGGTGAGGGGCTGGGCGAGGGCGGAGGCGAAGGCGTCCCGGGCCTGTCCGGTGTCCATCCGGTCGGTGCCGAGGTAGCGGGTGAGCATGCGGCTGGTGACGATCCGCTCGTGGACGGGGTAGTCGGCGGGGCGCAGTTCACGAAGGCGCAGGTGCTCGCCGCGCAGGTCCGGTACCCGGCTCACCGCGCCGGCTCCTTCCGCTTCGGCGCGGGGATCAGGGCTTCGAGGTCGACATAGGAACGCCCCGACGGTACGGGCCGGCCGAGCAGGATGCGGCGGGCGGTGTCGGTGACCAGGGCCCCGCCGAGCATGACGCCGCTGGCCAGCTGCGGCCAGCTGGAGAGGCTGCTGCCGATCCGGGTGAGGGCGTCGGTCATCGCCGGGCTCAGCCGGTCCCGGTCGACGACCTGCAGCAGGAAGCTCAGCTGCTGGGCGGGGTCCATCGCCGCCACGTCCGCGGCCGTCACATCCCCGGCCCGGCCGTGGAAGAGCGGCCGGCCGGGCTCCAGGTCGAAGCGTTCGACGTCCAGCAGACCGCGGTCGTTGGCGTCCATCAGGACGGGCACCCGCCGGCGCCGCGCGTGCTCGCGGGCCGCGGTCTTCACCCAGGGGGTGTCGCACTCCTCGACCAGGAGGTCCACCCCGCGCTCCCCGTCCTCGCCCGGGGCGAAGAACTCCTCGATGCTCTCCTCGGTCACTCCGTACCGGTGGACGGTGATGTCGAGGTAGGGGTCGAGCTCGTACATCCGCCGCGCGCAGATGACCGTCTTCTCCAGGCCGATCTCGTGCACCCCGGCGCGCAACCGGTTGAGGTTGGACAGGCTGAGCCGGTCGAAGTCGGCCAGCCGGAACGAGCCCCCGACACCCTCCATCGCGCAGGTCAACGCCGCGCTGGAGCCCACCGACAGGCCGATCACCCCGATCCGGCGGCTGAGCAGGTGCTGCTGCTCCTCGCGGGTGATCTTGTCGCGGTTGCGGTCGGTGCGCACCAGCCGGAACGCGGCCTCGGGCAGGACCCGTACCAGGCGGCCAGACCACGGGTACCAGGCCCAGGTCCCGTACTCGTCGGGCAGCAGGCCGCCGCGGGCCTCGTCCAGGGCGCGCTCCAGCACAGCAGGCGGAAACGATTCTCCGGGGTTCAGGCAGCGGACCAGCTCGACCAACTGCTCGTCGACCCGGTCGTGGACCTCGCGCAGCGCCGGGGAGTCCAACAGCTCCTTCAGCACGCCGACGTGGTCCGCCGAGGCCGGATCGAGCAGGACGGGACGGAACGATTCGGCGGGGTCGTCCGGGTGCAGCGGACCGCCGATCGTGGCGCGGGCGAGGGAGGGGGAGGGGGTGTGTGTCACGTCGGCTGACGCTAGCAACGCCAAGATCGTCAGCCGTGGCGCCTTCACCCGCCCGGCAGCATACCAATCACTCCGTACACGGGAAGATCTGTCCGATCGGGTGATCCGGGTCGTACCCGTGAGCGAGGACCGGGCGCGTGCATGAGGCAACGGGCCGCAATCACCTGCCGATCAGTCAGAACCGCCTGCTCCCAAGTGCCGGCAACGCCGGCGGCCCGGTCGAGCCACCGTTCGAAGACGGTGGACGGAGCCCGACGTCCCGACGCACGGCCTCAGGTGCCCGGCACCAGCGCGACCGGGCAGACGGCATGGTGCAGTACGGCGTGCGCGACGGGGCCGATCCGCCCCGGCGAGGCCGCGGGTCGTCGCCCGAGCACCAGCAGCCGGGCCTTGGCCGAGGCCTCGACCAACAGCAGCCCCGGGCCTGCGGGTTCGGCGACCTCGGTGACCTCGACCTCCGGGTGGGAGTCCCGCCACGGTCCGAGGGCCGCTGCCAGCAGGTCCGCTTCCCTCGCCCGTCCGTCCCATCCGGGCACCCCCGTCGCCGGGAAGGCGTGCAGGATGCGCAGCGGCAGGCCGTGCCGGCGGGCGGTGTCGAAGGCGAAGTCGAGCGCCGCACCGTGCGGGCGGCGGGCGTCGACGGCGACGACGATCCGGTCCCGCAGGCCCGCGTCCGCCTCCTCGGCGGGGACCAGGACGGTCGGGCAGGCGGCCCTCGCGGCGACGTGCAGGGCGGTGGATCCGACCCGCAGTCCGGGGAAGCCGCCGTCGCCGCGCACGGCGAGGACCAGGAGTTCGGCGTCCTCGGAGGCCGCCACCAGCGCCGCGGTGGCGACGTCGTGGACCTCGTCGGTGCGGGTGCGCAGCTGGGGGTGCCGCACCGCCAGGACGTGCCGGACGGCGTGGAGCAGGGCGCTCCCCTCGAACGGTGAGCGGGCGGTGCCGCTGGGGAGCAGGTGCGGCATCAGGGGCAGCGCGTGCAGGACGCGCAACGGCCGGTCCCGGAGGGCCGCTTCCTCCGCGGCCCAGTGCGCGGCCGCCAGGCTGGCCGCGGAGGTGTCCACTCCCACGGCGACGGGCAGGTCCATGGTGCTCAGCTCCTCGTTGTCGGCTGATCGGGTGTCAGGTCTGCCGGCTCCAGTCGGTGACCTCGGGCAGGTCGGTGCCGTGGGCGCGGATCCAACCGTGGTGCCGGGTACGGGTGTCGGCCATCTGCTGGCGCAGGGCCGCGGCGCGGGCGGCGAGGCCGGGGGTGTGGTCGATGACGTCCATCACCAGGCGGTAGCGGTCGAGGTCGTTGCGGACCACCATGTCGAAGGGCGTGGTGGTGGTGCCGGACTCCTTGTAGCCCCGCACGTGCAGGTACGGGTGGACGGCGCGGCGGTAGGCCAGGCGGTGGATCAGCCACGGGTAGCCGTGGTACGCGAACACCACCGGCCGGTCCCGGGTGAACAGGGCGTCGAACTCCCGGTCCGGCATCCCGTGCGGGTGCTCCTCCGCGGGCATCAGCCGGACCAGGTCCACCACGTTCACCACCCGCACCCGCAGGTCCGGCAGGTGACGGCGCAGCAGATCGGCGGCGGCGACCACCTCCTGGGTGGGGACGTCCCCGGCGCAGGCGAGCACCACGTCCGGCTCCCGGATCCCGTCGTCGGTGCCGGACCACTCCCAGATGCCCGCTCCGCGCGCGCAGTGGGCCCGGGCCTCCTCCAGGGAGAGCCAGTCGAAGCCGGGCTGCTTGCCGGCCACGATCACGTTGACCCGGTCGCGGCTGCGCAGCACCTGGTCGGCCACGACGAGCAGGGTGTTGGTGTCCGGCGGGAAGTGGACCCGCACGGCCTCGGGGCTCTTGTTGAGGACGTGGTCGACGAAGCCGGGGTCCTGGTGCGAGAAGCCGTTGTGGTCCTGGCGCCAGACGTGCGAGGTGAGCAGGTAGTTGAGCGAGGCGACCGGGGCCCGCCAGGGGATGCGGCGGGTGGTGCACAGCCACTTGACGTGCTGGTTCACCATCGAGTCGACGATGTGGACGAAGGCCTCGTAGCAGGAGAAGAGGCCGTGACGGCCGGTCAGCAGGTAGCCCTCCAGCCAGCCCTGGCAGGTGTGTTCGGAGAGGATCTCCATCACCCGGCCGTCGTGGGCGAGGTGCTCGTCCGTGGGCAGGAGGGCTGCCTGCCAGGCCTTGCCGGTGGCTCCGTAGACCGCCTGGAGGCGGTTGGAGGCGGTCTCGTCCGGGCCGACCAGCCGGAAGTCCCTGCGCTGCGCCGTGTCCGCCATCAGCCGCTCCAGCAGGTCGCCCAGTACCCGGGTGGGTTCGTGCAGGGTCGTACCGGGCTTGTCGACCGGCACCGCGTAGCGCTCCAGGGGCGGCAGCGGCAGGTCGCGCAGCAGCAGCCCGCCGTTGGCGTGCGGGTTGGCGCCCAGCCGGCGGGTGCCCTCGGGTATGCAGGCCAGCACCTGTTCGGTGGGGCGGCCGTCCCGGTCGAAGAGCTCCTCGGGGCGGTAGGAGCGCAGCCAGGCCTCCAGCTGCGCCAGGTGGGCGGGGTCGTCCCGGACCTGGTCCAGCGGGACCTGGTGGGCACGCCAGGTGCCCTCGACGGGTACGCCGTCCACCTCGCCGGGGCCGGTCCAGCCCTTGGGGGTGCGCAGCACGATCATCGGCCAGACCGGGCGGTCGCGGACGCCGTCCTCGCGGGCGGCGCGCTGGGCCGCGGCGATCCGGTCGAGCGCGGTGTCCAGGGCGGCGGCCAGGTCCTGGTGGACCGTCAACGGGTCCTCGCCGCCGACGTACAGCGGCTCGTGGCCGTAGCCGCGGAGCAGGGCGTCGAGCTCGGCCTCGGGCAGGCGGGCGAGCAGCGAGGGGTTGGCGATCTTGTACCCGTTGAGGTGCAGGACCGGCAGCACGGCGCCGTCGTGCACCGGGTCGAGGAACTTGTTGCCGTGCCAGGAGGCCGCCAGCGGTCCGGTCTCCGCCTCTCCGTCGCCGATCACGCAGGCGACCAGCAGGCCGGGGTTGTCCAGCGCCGCGCCGTAGGCGTGGGAGAGCGCGTAGCCGAGCTCGCCGCCCTCGTGGATCGAGCCGGGCGTCTCGGGGGCCACGTGGCTGGGGACGCCGCCGGGGAAGGAAAACTGCCGGAACAGTGCGGCCATGCCGTCGGCGTCACGGGTGATGCTCGGGTAGGTGTCGGTGTAGCTGCCCTCCAGCCAGGAGTTGGCGAGCACGGCAGGACCACCGTGTCCCGGGCCCCAGACGCAGACGGCGTCCAGGTCACGCTGCCTGATCACCCGGTTGAGGTGGGTGTAGACGAGGTTGAGGCCGGGCGAGGTGCCCCAGTGGCCGAGCAGCCTGGGCTTGATCTGACCGGGCGTCAACGGCGCGCTGAGCAGGGGGTTGGCCAGCAGGTAGATCTGGCCGACCGCGAGGTAGTTGGCCGCCCTCCAGTGCGCGTCGAGCGAGCGGAGCTCCTGGTCGGACAGCGGTGCGGAAGGCGGGCAGGGGGCGGCGGGCATGGCGGCGCTCTCCTAGGACTCGTCGGGCATTGCCGGTTCCTGACTCATCGTCACGCTCCGGGCACGGTCCGGAACAGGGCCGACCGGGCCCCGGACGAGCGGTGCGATCCGGGACCTGCGGCCCTGCTCCCGGGACTGCTCGGCCCTAACCCGCCGCACGCCGGACGGCGGAGTCTGGTGGAGCACCCGGCGCCCCGGGCCGAACCGGCCGGCGCCACCATCCACTCCCCCGGGACGGTTCCCATGACGCAGTACCTGCTTGCCGGTGTCGACGGCTCCCCGGAGAGCACCGCGGCCGCCCGGTGGGCGGCCGACGAGGCCGCCCGCCGGAGGGTCGGCCTGCGGCTGGTCCACGCGCAGACCTGGCTCGACGACGTCCACGCGGACCAGGTCCGGCCCACGGACGTGCGCGGCCTCACCCGGCGGATGCTCGACGACGCACGCCAGGAGGTCTTGGCCGCCCACCCCGGTCTGGAGGTGCGTGCCGAGCTGGTCGGTGACGGGGAGCCGACCGACGCCCTGGTCGAGGCGGCGACCGCGGCCGAGCTGCTGGTGCTCGGCTCGCGCGGCCTCGGCGGGTTCCGGGGCCTGCTGGTCGGCTCCTTCGGCCTCGCCGTCGCCGCCCGCTGCGAGGTGCCCACGGTGCTGGTCCGCGCCACCGGTGCCGAGGGCACGGGCCGTCCCGACCGCACGGAGGTGGTGCTCGGCGTCGACACCCGCTCCCCCTCGGACGAGGTCGTCGACTTCGCGTTCCAGCAGGCCGCCCGGCTCGGAGCCACTCTGCGGGCGGTGCACGGCTGGACGCCGCCCCCGGTCTGGGGCTACGCCGGCTGGGTGCCCCCGATGGCCGAGGCGGAGCAGTTCCGCGCGATCGAGGCCGAGCTGCTCGCGGAGGCCCTGGCCGGCCGGCGCGAGAAGTACCCGGAGGTGACCGTGGTCGAGGACTGCCGGATCGGGACCGGTTCGTCGGTCCTGGTGGACGTGTCGGCCGGTGCCGCCCTGGTGGTGGTCGGACGGCGCCGGCGCCGCCACGAGGTCGGGATGAGGCTCGGACCGATCGCCCACGCCGTCCTCCACCACGCCGAGGCGCCGGTCGCCGTCGTGCCGCACGACTGAGCCTGCTGCCGGGTCCGCCGGCCCGGGTCGGCGGACTCGGGCCGGGCCGGGACCGTGACCGACGGGGGCGGCAGTCGTTCAGGAACACGGCCGTCCGGCCGACTTCCCGAGCGAGAGCGCGACCACCCGATGCCGACACCACCGAAGACCAGCCGCCCGCCCCGCCCGTCCTCGGACCGGCCGGGGCCCGGTGGCGGCACCGGGCCGCTGGCCGTGCACCCGAAGGTGTTCCGTGACGAACTGGCGGCCGCCGCCGGCTGGGTCGCCGACTACCTCGGGCAGATCCCGCAGCAGCCGGTGGCCCGGCCCCTCCCGGCGGCGCACCGGCAGGCCCTGGCCGCCGGAGCACTGCCGGACGAGGGCCAGGACCTCGGCGCCCTGCTGGAGTTCGTCGACCGGGCGATCGCCCCGTACCCGACCGGCAACGGCCATCCGGCCTTCTTCGCCTGGATCAACTCACCGCCGTCCCCGGCCGGGGTGATCGCCGAACTGCTGGCCACCGCGGTCAACGCGACCTGCGGCATGGGCGAGCACGCCCTGATGGACCTCGAACGCGGCGTGGTGCGTGACCTCGCCTCGCTGGCCGGCATGGCACCGACCACCGGCGGAGTGCTGACCAGCGGCGGCTCGATGGCCAACCTCCTCTGCCTGAGTGCCGCCCGCGCCTGGTTCCTCCGCCGCCACGGCGCCACCGACGGCCCCGCCCACGACCAGGCCCACGCGCGTCTGACGGTCTATCACAGCGACCAGGCCCACATGTCGGTCGCGAAGGCCGCCGCCGTGATCGGTCTGCCGCCGTGGCGGCTGCGTGCGGTGCCCACCACGGCGGAGCGGCGGATGGACGTCGAAGCCCTGCGGGCGATGGTCGACTCCGACCGCGCGAGCGGCCTGCTGCCGTTCTGCGTCGTGTCCAACCTCGGCAGCACCGCCAGCGGCGCCGTCGACCCGATCGAGGCGATCACCCGGGTGTGCCGCGGCCGAGGCCTGTGGCACCACGCCGACGGCGCCTGGGGCGGGCTCGGCGCCCTCGTCCCCGAACTGGCCCCCCTCTACCGAGGTGTCGCCGACCTCGACTCACTCACCGTCGACCCGCACAAGACGCTGTCCGTCCCCGTCGGCTGCGGCGCCGCCCTCGTCACCGAGCCCTCCCTGCTGCGCGACGCGTTCGGCTTCCGCGCCTCCTACCTCGACGGCGACCAGGACTGGCCCTGGATGTCCGACTACACGATCGAACTCACCCGGCCCGGCACCCGCGCCCTCACCCTCTGGGCCACCCTGCGCCAACTCGGCCGCTCCGGCGTGATCGCCCTCCTCCAGCACTACCAGGACCTCGCCCACTACCTGCGCCGACGCGTCCAGGAGCACCCCGCACTGGAACTGTGCGCCGGCGGCCCGCTGCCCGTGGTCTGCTTCCGCCTGGCCGTCAACTCCGGTACGGGCTCTGCGGATTCGCGGGCGGACCTGCACACGGCCGTGGCCGCACACGTCCAGGCACGCGGCCACGCCTACCTCGCCACCGTCGGCCACGAAGGAGAAACGGTCCTGCGCGCCTGCGTCTGCAACTACCTCACCACCACCGACGACGTGGACACCCTGCTCCGGGAGGTCCAGGCCGCCGCCGACCACCTCCGGACCGGCTGACCGGCCGGCGCCCCGTTCGAAGCACCGACTCCGGCCGTGCCCCGAGGGAGACGGAGCGGCGCGGAGCCGGGGACGGCCCCACCCGTCCCCGGCTCCGCGCCGCTCGCCCGGACGTGCCCCCACAGCCGTCCCGGGCGGACCTGCGACCCCTACGTCGCAGGAGTGATGAGGCCGTAGTGGCCGTCGTAGCGGTGGTACAGGACGTTGCCGCGCCCGGTGGCGGTGTCGGTGAAGAACAGGAACGAGACGCCGGTGAGGTCGAGCCGCGAGACCGCATCGGCCACCGCGAGTTCCGGTACCTCGGCCGTGCTGGTGGTCAGGCCCGGCTCGCGCGGCTCCGGCGCCGGTCCGGCGCAGGCGAGATGGAGGGCGCCGGTGTGCTCGTCGTGGAAGACCACGCTCTCCCGACCCGCCGACTTCTCGGTGAACAGGTGGAAGTCGTAGTCCATCGTCTCCATCTCGAACACCGCCGCCCAGGCCGTCTGACGGGGCAGACTGTAGGACTTGTGCCGCACGATGCGCCGCTCCCGGGGCGGGCGCCCCCGCCGCTGCGGGCGGTGCTCACGGCCTCCGTCCCAGTCCTCCGACCCGGCCGGCACGCCGGACCGGTGACGGTCCCCGTGCTTCCGGATCCGGGTGAGCCGGCTGGTGAGGCGCTCCTGCAGCAGGTCGACGGCCTCCCGCATCGTCGCGGCCGCCACGTGGGCCCGGACCGGGCGGCCGTTGAGGTCGACGACGGCCTGGGCCAGGGCCGGCTTGAGGATCGCGTGGTTGGCCTCCTGGGTGAGCTTCACCCTCACCGCGAGCACCGGGGTGTCGAGCCGCTCGAGCACGGCCAGCACCTTGGCCTTCGCATAGGCGGGTGCGCCGAGCGACACCTCGCCCCTGGTCTCCAGTTGGAGGTCGACGGGCGGGCTCTGCAGACGGTTCATCAGGGGTTCCTTCCTGGTCGGGACCAGCCTGCCGTGCGGTCACCGGACGCACCGAGGGCCGAAGGTCCCTCAAGTCGGGCCCTGTGGCCCGGAGTTCCGACGTTCTGGGCCGGGCCGACGGTGGCGCCGAAGCCGTCCGACCCGGGACCACCGGCCTCGGGTGCGGTCCCGTCAGTCCCTATGTCCCCCGGGCCGGCGGCCGGAAGGGTGAGGGAACGACTCGGGCGGCCGCCGCCCCGCACCGGACCCACCACCCTCGAAGGAGCAGCCCATCATGTCCGCCACTCCCCGCACCGCCGTCCGAGCGTGGCGCCACCACCTGCGCCGGGCCCTCGGCCTCGAGCACAACGCGCTCTGCCGCTCCCTGGACCGGGCCCGCAGCCGTGCCCTGCTGCTCGGAGCGCTCGGCCTCGCCGTGGCCGTCCTGTCGGGCACCGCGGCCGCCCTGGTCGAGCTCGACTCCGCCCAGCGGGAGGCCACCGTCGCGGCGGCCGGCCTGCACCGCGTCGACGCGGTGGTGCTCACCACGGCTCGTCGCACCGGTCGGGGCACCACCCTGAGCAGCGCCGGCTACCAGGCCGAGGCCGCCTGGACCGATCCGAGCGGCCAGGACCGGACCGGCACGATCGAACTCACCCGCCCCACCAAATCGGGCACCACCACCCGCATCTGGGTCAGCGACACCGGCCGGGTCTCCCCAGCGCCGGCCAGCGCGGCCGACACCGCCGGCCAGGCCGTCTGCGTCGGTCTGTTCACCCTGGGGGCCCTGTCGGTCCTGATCGCCTCCGGCCTCGCCGTCCGGCTGCACCGCCTGGCCCGTGCCGCGGCCGCGGAGTGGCAGAACGCCTGGGCGCGCCTGGAGCCGAGCTGGACCGGGCGCTCCTCCGGCAGTCCCGGCACCCCTGACCCGAGGCTCGGCTGATCCCCCGTCACCGGACACCGACTACCACGTACTGCTCGTACCGTCCGCCCACCGCACCTCGGCAGGAAGGCACCACGTCCATGACGTCAACGCTCACCGCCTGCACCACGGAGCACCTCCTCGTCACCGCGGCTGCGGCGGCCCCGTCGATCCACAACACCCAGCCCTGGCGGTTCAGCCTCGCCCCGGGCACCGGCACGCTCACGGTCCACGCGGTCCCGCACCGTGCCCTTCCGCTCACCGATCCCGACACCCGGGCGCTGCACGTGTCGGTCGGCGCCGCACTCTGCAACCTCAGAGCGGCCGCGGTCCACCTGGGCCGGGAGCCCGTCGTCAGGCTGCTGCCCCGCCCGGACGCCCCCGGTCAGCTGGCCACGGTGCGCCTCGCCGGTCGCCCGCGCCTCGGCCTGCTGCGCCACCCCGACCTCTACCGGGCGATCTGGCGCCGCCGCAGCTGCCGGCTGCCGTTCTCCCCGACGCCGGTGCCCGAGAGCGTCATCGACGAACTCGCCGAGGCCGCCCGGCTGGACGGCGCGGAGCTCCACCGGCCGGCCCCGGCCGAGAGCGCCCGGCTGCTCCGTCTCACCGCAGCGGCCGACACCCGCAACGCCCTCGACCCCGGCCGCACGGCGGAGACCCTGGCCCGGGCCGCCCGCCCGGGCGACGCCCTCGGGGTCCCCGCCTACGCGTCCGGGCCGCTGGACGCCGCCGGACTGCTCCCGATGCGGTCCTTCGGCGACCCCCGGGACCGGCCGTCCCGGGACCGGGTCCCGTTCGAACCCGAGCCCCGGCTCCTCCTGCTGACCACCCGTCACGACCTCCGTGCGGACTGGCTTCGCGCCGGTCAGGCCCTGCAGCACGTGCTCCTGCTGCTCACCCTCCACGGCTTGCGCGCCTCGATGCTGCACCAGGCGCTGGAGTGGCCGGACCTCCGTGCCCTGATGACCGCCGGCCACCCCGACCGGTGCGCGCCCCAGATGCTGCTGCGCATCGGCTACGGGCCCACGGGCTTCCCCACCCCGCGCCTGCGGACCACCGCACTGATCGACGGTGCGCCCTCGGGCGGAGAATAGGGCCGTCCGGCCCTACCGGTGGCCGCTGTCCGTCCGTCAGACTCCCCGTCAGGTTCCAGGACCGACCCGCCGGGCCGGCGGGTCCACGAATGCGGAGACGTGATGGCGGACAGCGCGGAAGCCACGGCGGGCGCCCCGGTCAAGGTGTTCCTCCTCGACGACCACGAGGTCGTCCGCCGAGGGGTGCACGACCTGCTGGACTCGGAGCCCGATCTCGTGGTGGTCGGCGAGGCCGCCACCGCGGAGCAGGCGATCGCCCGCGTCCCCGCGCTCCGCCCCGACGTCGCCGTACTGGACATGCGGCTGCCCGACGGTGACGGCGTGACGGTCTGCCGGGAACTGCGCTCGCGGATGCCGGGCCTGGCGTGCCTGATGCTGACCTCCTTCGACGACGAGGAGGCCCTGCTCGACTCGATCATGGCAGGTTCCGCCGGGTACGTCCTCAAGCAGATCAGCGGCACCGACCTGGTGTCCGCCGTCCGCACCGTCGCTTCCGGGCAGTCCATGCTCGACCCCGGGGCC
>NZ_JBSFGS010000063.1:0-13838 GCF_053596675.1 Kitasatospora sp. NPDC001664 | reverse complement strand
CACGACCTCTCGATCGTCCGTCACATCTCCGACCGGGTCGGCGTGATGTACCTCGGCAAGATGGTCGAGATCGGCAGCGACCTGGAGATCTACGAGCACGCCACCCACCCGTACACCCAGGCCCTGCTGTCGGCCGTGCCGGTGCCGGACCCGAGCGCCCGCGAGTCGCGGGACCGGATCGTGCTCACCGGTGACGTGCCGTCACCCGCCAAGCCGCCCAGCGGCTGCCGCTTCCGCACCCGCTGCTGGAAGGCCCAGCCCAAGTGCGCCGAGGAGGTCCCGGAACTCACCGGCCGGCCGTGGCTCCAGGGGCTGGCCCTGCACGACTCGGCCTGCCACTTCGCGGCGGAGCGCGAGGAGGACCGCGAGAACGGCCAGGCATGAGCAAGGGCCCCTCCCCGGGGTGGGGGAGGGGCCCTTGGCGTGGGCTCAGAGTTCCTTGGCGGTGCGGGGCTCGGGCACCGAGGTGGAGCCCTCCTCCGGGAAGTGGCAGGCCGTCAGGTGGCCGTCGACGTTGCCGGAGAGCTGGACCAGCGGGGGCTCCTCCGTCGCGCACTTGTCCTGCGCCTTCCAGCAGCGGGTGCGGAAGCGGCAGCCGGACGGCGGGTTGATCGGCGACGGGACGTCACCGACCAGCCGGATGCGCTCGCGGACGTCGTCCGGGTCGGCCTCCGGGACGGCGGAGAGCAGCGCGTGGGTGTACGGGTGCCGGGGGCTCTCGTACAGCGACTTGCGGTCCGCGATCTCGACGATCTTGCCCAGGTACATCACCGCGACGCGCTGCGAGAAGTGCCGGACGATCGAGAGGTCGTGCGCGATGAACAGGAAGGAGATGCCCAGTTCCTTCTGCAGCTGCTGCAGCAGGTTGACGACCTGGGCCTGGATCGAGACGTCGAGCGCGGAGACCGGCTCGTCGGCCACGATCAGCTTCGGGTTCAGCGAGAGCGCGCGGGCCACGCCGATGCGCTGGCGCTGGCCGCCGGAGAACTCGTGCGGGAAGCGGTTGTAGTGCTCCGGGTTGAGACCGACGGTCTCCAGCAGCTCCTGGACCCGGCGCTGCACGCCGCCGGCCGGCTCGATCCCGTTGATCTCCATCGGCGCGCCGATGATGGCGCCGACCGTCTGACGCGGGTTCAGCGAGGAGTACGGGTCCTGGAAGATCATCTGGATGTCGGACCGGATCGGCGCCATGTCCCTGCGGCTGGCGTGGGCGATCTCCTGGCCCTGGTACTTGATGCTTCCGCCGGTGGGCTCCAGCAGCCGGGTGACCAGCCGGCCCAGGGTCGACTTGCCGCAGCCGGACTCGCCGACCAGGCCGACCGACTCGTTGGCGTGCACGGTCAGGTCGATGCCGTCCACCGCGTGCACGGCGCCGACCTTGCGCTTGATCAGGAAGCCGCCGTGGACCGGGAAGTGCTTCTCCAGGCCCTTGATCTCCAGCAGCGGCGTGCCGGTCGGGGCGGCGGTGCCCTCGGGCTTGTCGAGGGTGATCTGGTCGCTCATGTGATTCGCCGTCCCGTTCAGCCGAGCCGCGGCTGGATCTGGTTGATGAAGATGTCCTGCTTCTGCGCCGGGGCGAGGTGGCAGGCGGTGGCGTGGCCGGTGGCGGGGGCGAGCGCGGGACGCTCGCTGGTGCACTTGCCGCCGGTGACCTGCTCCCGGTGGTCGCAGCGCGGGTTGAACGGGCAGCCCGTCGGGAGGTTGATGAGGCTCGGCGGGGTGCCGCGGACCGGGGTCAGCGGGACGTCCAGCGGGCCGCTCAGGCTCGGCATCGAGGACAGCAGGCCCCAGGTGTAGGGGTGCTGAGGGGCCTTCAGAACCTCGCGCACGGTGCCGCGCTCGACCGCCCGGCCGGCGTACATGACCATCACGTCGTGGGCGGTCTGGGCGACCACGCCGAGGTCGTGGGTGATCATGATGATCGCGGTGCCGAACTCCTGCTGGAGGTCCTTCAGCAGGTCCAGGATCTGGGCCTGGACGGTCACGTCGAGCGCCGTGGTCGGCTCGTCAGCGATCAGCAGGTCGGGGTCGCAGACCAGCGACATGGCGATCATCGCGCGCTGGCGCATGCCGCCCGAGAACTGGTGCGGGTAGTCGTCCACCCGGGTGGTCGGCTGCGGGATGCCGACCTTGGTCAGCATCTCGATGGCGCGGTCCCGCGCCTCCTTCTTGCTGGCCCCGGTGTGCTTGCGGAACACCTCGCCGATCTGCCGGCCGATGGTGTAGTACGGCGACAGCGCGGTCAGCGGGT
This sequence comes from Kitasatospora sp. NPDC001664, assembly GCF_053596675.1. NCBI lineage: Bacteria > Bacillati > Actinomycetota > Actinomycetes > Kitasatosporales > Streptomycetaceae > Kitasatospora > Kitasatospora sp. NPDC001664. The sequence goes on along the minus strand of NZ_JBSFGS010000063.1, from coordinate 11,587 downwards.
CCTGGAAGATCATCGCCATCTTGTTGCCGCGCAGCGGCTCCAGCTGACGGTTGGTCATCCCCACCAGCTCGTCCTCGCCCAGCCGGATCGAGCCCGTGATGGTGGTGACGGCCGGGTTGTGCAGCCCGAGGATCGCCAGGTTGGTGACGGACTTGCCGGAGCCGGACTCACCGACGATGCCGAGGGTGGTGCCCTTCTCGACCTCGAAGGAGAGGCCGTCCACCGCGTTGACGATGCCGTCCTCGGTCTTGAACCTGACCGCGAGGTCACGGACCGAGAGGAAGGCGGAGCTGTCGCTCCGGTCGGCGGCGGCCTGGGGCTTGGCCTGGGTGGTCACGGGCGTACTCCTCGTGGGGTCGTGCGGTGCTCGGAGCGGTTCATGGCGCTCATGCGAGACGGATCCGGGGGTCGATGAGGGCGTACACGGCGTCCACGATGATGTTGAAGAAGACGATCAGTGCGGCTGCCACCACGACCACCGCCATCAGCATCGGCAGGTCGTTGTCGACGACCGCCGCGATGGACAGCTTGCCGATGCCGTGGATGTTGAAGGTGGTCTCGGTGATGATCGCGCCACCGAGCAGCGAGCCCAGGTCCAGGCCGAGGATGGTGACGATCTGGGCCATCGCACCGCGCCAGGCGAAGCGCATGAAGACGGTGCGGCCGGACATGCCCTTGGCCCGTGCGGTCCGCACGTGCTCCTCGGTGAGCTGCTCGATCATCGAGGAACGGGTCATGCGGGTGTAGTTGGCGGTGAAGATCAGGGCCAGCACCAGCCAGGCCAGCAGCAGACCGGAGAACCACTCGCCGATGCCGTCACTGAAGTTGTTGTAGTGAGGCTGGGTGAAGATCTGGTTCTTGAACACCAGGAAGTACATCGCCACGGTGCCGATGAAGTAGATCTGCATCGAGGAGAAGAACAGCGAGATGGAGCTCGCGGCCTTGTCGATGATGGTGCCCTGCTTGTGCGCGGCCAGCATGCCGGCGCCCACGCCCACGATCAGGAAGACGACCACAGCGCCCAGGGTGAGCGAGATGGTGGCCGGGAAGCGGTCCAGGATGGTGCCGAGCACCGGCTCCTTGTTCGCGAAGGAGTAGCCGAGGCACGGTGCCGCGCAGGCACCGAAGGCGGCGTAGTCGCGGCCGGCGAAGATGCCGACCAGCCAGTGCCAGTACTGGGCCGGAACCGACTCGTTCATCCCGAGGTTGACCTTGATCTGCGCCAGGGTGCTCGCGTCACAGGTCTTGCCGCAGAAGGACCGGGCGGGGTCGGCCGGGACCGCGTAGAAGAGGAAGAAGGTGATGGCGCTGATGATCAATAGGATCACAGCCGCACCTAGTGTCCGGCGCACGAGGAAGCGGAACATGGGAGCGGGATCTCCTGATCGCATGTCACGCCTGGTCCGCACGGGGGGTGTTCGGCGGCCGGCGTGGTGGGGCGGGCTGGGGCTGTGGTACTTCGCGCCATCCGTCTGGGTGGCTGTGGTGCCCGCCGCCGCGCTGGGCGGCGGCGGGCACCACGGGGGTACTACCGGTCAGGCTGTGATCACTGCTTCACGAACACGTCGTTCGGGGAGATGATCTTGCCCAGCGCGTCGTAGGTCGCGCCACCGATCTTGGAGCCGTGCAGGATGTAGAACTTCTCCTGGATGCCGGGGATCAGGGCGGCCTTCTCCATGATCTTCTTGTCCAGGGCGCCCCACGCCTTGTTCTGCTCGTTCAGGTCGGCCAGGTCGAGGATCCGGTCGATCTCGGCGTTGACCTCGGGGTCGTTGAAGTTGGCGTAGTTGTTCGAGCCGTCCTGGATCAGGCGGCCGTCGAACAGCACCGGGAGGACGGTGGAGGCGTTCGGCCAGTCGGCGCCCCAGCCACCCCAGAAGACGTCGAACTGCTTGTCGACCTTGGAGATCTCGTCGTACCAGGTCTTGGTGTCGATCGGCTTGAGGACGACCTCGAAGCCGGCCTTCTTCAGCGCGTCCTCGATGACGACCGAGACCTTCTGCTGGTTCGGCGTGTTGTTGTACGCGTAGACGATCTTGTAGTTCTCCTTGCCCGCTTCCTTCAGCAGGGCCTTGGACTTCTCCGGGTCACCGGTCGGCTTCTCCTTCTTGCCGAACAGGTCGTAGTCCTGGAAGCCGGCGACCGACGGGTTCAGCAGGGTGGTGGAGTAGGTGCCGGTGGCCGGGCCACCCTCCGTGGTGCGGATCTGCTGGTGCGGCCACGCGTAGTTGAGGGCCTGGCGGACCTTGAGGTCCGTGACCTTCTTGTTGTTGATGTAGTAGTAGTCGGCGTAGGGGCTCTCGCCCTTGACCAGACGGTCCTTCACCGAGGCGTCGTCGAGCACCTTCTGGAGGCGGTCGCCGGCCACGCCGGAGTAGAACGACATGGTGTTGACGTCCTCGCCCTTGTCGGCGGCGAGGAGCTTGTCGGTGGCCGGGATGGCCTGGTAGCCGAACTCGAAGTTCCACTTGTCCGGGTAGGCGTGGCGGATCGGGTCCGTCTTCGCGTCCCAGTTGGTGTTCCGCTCGAGGCTCAGCGACTTGTCGGTGACCCGGTTGACGATCTTGTACGGGCCGGAGGAGACCGGCTTCTTGTCGTACTCCTCCTTGGTGTCACCCTTCTGGGAGACGACACCGTAGGTGGTCATCGCCATCGCGTAGTTGAAGTCGGCGTGCGGCTTCGCGAACTTGAAGACGATGGTCTTCTCGTCCGGGGTGGTGACGTTGTCGAGGTGCTTGCCGTCGTACGGGCCGGCGTAGGCCTTGCGGTAGTCCTCCTCGGTCAGCCAGCGCTGGACGTAGGTCGCGCCCTGGGTGATGAAGGGGGCGAAGGAGCGCTCGATCGAGTGCTTGACGTCAGCGGAGGTGATGGCGTCGCCGGTCTCCCACTTGACGCCGTCCTTCAGCTTGAAGGTCCAGGTCTTGCCGCCGTCGCTCGCGACACCGGTGTCGGTGGCGAGGTCACCGACCAGCTTGACGGTGTTGCCCTCCTGCTTGTAGCCGGTGAGGCCACGGGTGATCAGCAGGGAGAAGTTGGAGCCGGTGTTGGAGTACACCTGGGCCGGGTCGAGGTGCTCGTAGTCGTCACGCTCGATGTTCTTGACCGTGCCACCGGCCTTGGCGCCCTCGACCGGCTTGGCCGGGCCCTGGGAGTCCGCGGCGGTGCCGACCACGATGTTCGGGTGCTCGTTGAACTTCGACGGGGAGGCCGAGGCCTTGTCGCCGCTCTTGGTGCCACCGCCACCGCCGCTGGAGCAGGCGGTGAGGGTCAGGGTGCCGACGGCCACGACTGCTGCGGCCGCCTGGAGGGTCTTGCGAGAAATCATGTCGTCCTGCCTGTCGGTTAACCGGCTGGTCAGCACGGCCGCGGCGGCTGCCGAGGTGTGCGGTTGCTCAACTTTTTGGGAGTGTTCAGCGCCTGGGCGACGCTGCGTCAGCGCTTGGTCTTCGGGTCGAGTGCATCCCGGACCGAGTCCCCGAGGAGGTTGAAGGCGAGCACGAAGATCACCAGCGAAGCCCCGGGGAAGATCAGATAGGTGATGTCGTCCTGGTAGACGTCGGTGCCGGCCGCGATCATCCGGCCCCAGTCCGGGGTCGGCTCGATGATGCCGACGCCGAGGAAGGAGAGTGCGGCCTCGGCGGTCACCAGGGCGGGGAGGGAGAGCGTGGCCTGGATCAGGATCGGCGTCCACAGGTTGGGGAGCAGTTCCTTGAAGATGATCCGGAACGGCGAGGCACCGGTGACCCGGGCCGCCTCGACGAACTCGCGCTCCCGGAAGGCCAGCGCGGTGCCGCGGATCAGTCGGGCCAGACCGGCCCAGCCGAAGATCACCAGGACGGCCACCAGCACCACGGCGCGGGCGAAGGACGGGATGTTCTCGTCCGGCTTGTAGAAGGCCGCGAACAGCACCGGGGTGAAGGCGATGAAGAACAGGGTGGACGGGAAGGCCAGCAGCACGTCGATCACCCGGCCGACGAAGTAGTCGGTCTTGCCGCCGAGGTAGCCGGCCGCCACGCCGATGACGGCACCGATCGCGGTGGACAGCAGGGTCGCGATCAGGGCGATCAGCAGCGAGGTGCGGATGCCGTAGACCAGCTGCATGAGGACGTCACGGCCGAGCTTCGGCTCCAGGCCGAACCAGAAGTCACCGCTCATGCCGCCGTTCGCACCGAGCGGGAAGCCGAAGTCGTTCAGCAGGCTCGGGTCGTCCTGGCCGTACAGGGTGTACGGGTCCTTGCCGTAGACCATCGAGATCAGCGGGGCGCACAGCGCCACCAGGACGAAGAACGCCACGATGAACGCCGAGACCACGCCGGTGCGGTCGCGCTTGAAGCGACGCCAGCTGATGGTCCTCGGGGACAGGCCCTTGAACGTCGTGGCCGACGTCGCGGTCGGCGCGATGGTGTCGGCCGTCCCTACGGTGTCGGCCTCGGCCGTGGCCTTGGTGGGGTTAGTCATGGTGCTGGAGCTCCCGCCCGGGGTGTAGCGGCTGCAAAAAGGTGATCGCACGGACTCTTGCAAGTCGTTTATCGAACGTCAAGAGTTCCCCAGTTGCTGGCCGTGCATTTCTTGCTTCGTGTTGGAATGTCAACCACTTCGTAGTTCCAGACACCTTGACAAGCACTCAGCGATACGGCCTAAAACGGACATATCGTTACAACCGACGTTCACGCGTCCGTAACCCGAGCTTCGCAACTCCGGTATCAGGACGGACCGTTCCCCTGTTCGAGCATGTGATGCGCGTAGACCCACTGTCCGTTTTGGTTGCTCTGTCCTCGAATGTCCAGTGCAATTGCATGTCCGATAATCGGACGCTACCGCTTTGTTGAGGGCTACGGGGAATTTGGGGTCCAACGGCCCAAATCAGCGCGGGTTGTTGTCACGCACCGTTGCTGGCAAATTCACGCCACTGGCGAGTTTTCGCCGCAGCGGCCGGGGGCCGGAAATGCGACGGGGCCGGCACCGGATCATCCGGTACCGGCCCCGCGCCGGCTCAACTGGCCCCCGCTCAGGCGAACTTGTAGGTCCGGTCCTTGGCGGTGGTCTTGTCGATCACCGAGGCGATGCCGTCCGCGACGTCCTGGGCGGTGATGGCCACCGAGGTGCCGCCCTTCTTGGTCTTCACCTTGTCGAAGGTGCCGTTCAGTGACTCCTCCAGCCTGGCCAGGTCCCAGCTGAGCGCCATCTTGCCGGAGGCGTCCGGGGCCAGCGTGAGGGCCTTGGCGGCGGTCGCCTTCCCGAAGGTCCAGGTCTTGCCGCCGGCCTGCACCGTGACGTTCCCCGCCAGCACCTGCTTGCCGAGGCCGTCGGCGGCCGCCTGGAGGGCCTCGGGGGAGACCTTGGGCTGGGCGGCCGTCACCGGCACCGCGAGCTCCGCGTCGGGCTGTCCGGCGGCCCTGGCGCGGTAGGCCTGCTCGACCTTGTCCATCGCGGCGGCGGCGTCCACGGCCTGCCCGGCCCGGCCGGGCACGACCTCGGTCTTGCCGTCCGTGGTGAAGCGGACGGTGCCCTCCTGGAGCCCCTGGCTGGTCTTGGCGCCGAGGCCCTCCAGGGCGGCCTTCAGCTTGGACCGGTCCACCTTCACCTGGGGCTGCACGGCCTTGCTGCCGCCGGCCAGCGAGCCGATCACCTCGACCGGGTTGTAGGTGTGGTCGGTCAGCCCGTCCACCGTCGCGGTGGTGTCGAAGGCCAGGCCGGCGGTCGCCGGGTCGAGCTCCACGGTCTGGTCGCCGAGCTTGAGCCTGAGCGGCTTCTGGCCGGTCTTCGCCACCGAGGAGTCCAGCGCCGTCACCGCCTGGTCGCGGGTGTACCCGCCGATGTCGGTGCCCAGCACGGTGGTGCCCCGGGGGATGTCGGCCTGATTGAGCATCAGGCCGGTGCCGTACGCGGCGGCGCCGGCGAACAGCAGACCGCCGACGGCGTAGGTGGCGAGCTTCCCGGCCTTGCCGCGCGGGGCCGGGGCGGGCTCGGCCGCCTTGGGCTTGGCGGCGGCCTTGGGCTTCGCGGCCTCCTGGGCCGGCGCCTCCTCGGCCTCGGCGGCCCCGGGGCCCTGGGCGGCGGGGGAGGTGCCGAACGGGTCGGCGGCGGGACCGCCGCCGGGGCGGGCGGCGCCGCGCGGGCCGGTCGGGCGGTTGCCCGGGAACGGCTCGGCGGGCTCGTACGGGACGTTGGCGAAGCGCCCCTCGGGGCGGGCCGCCGACGGGGCGTCAGGCCCGCCCGGCTGTCCGGCGGGACGGCTGCCGAAGGGGTCGGCGGGGGCGCCGAACGGGTCCTGCGGCACGGCCTGGCCCGGCTGTCCGGCCCGGCCCGGCCCGGCCGCGAACGGGTCGGTCCCGAAGGGGTCCGCCGGGGCGAACGGGTCCGCCTGGCCGTACGGCGAGGCCGGGGCGGCGGGCGCACCGGCGGCCGGGCCGGCGGCTATGGCGGCCTCGCCGGCCGCGTAGGCGTCGAAGTCGTCCCGGACCGGGTCGAAGCCGCCGATCCGGGTGTCCTCCGGCTCGCCCTGCGGGCGCGGACCGCCGGCCGGGGGAGCCGCGTACGGGTCGTTGGCGTAGGGGTCGTTCGCGTACGGCGAGCCGCCTGCGGGGTGCCGCGTAGCGAACGGGTCGTCAGCACGCGGGGTGCCGACGGCTCCAGGACCCGCGAAGGGGTCGGCCTGGGCGAAGGGGTCGGTCGGCGCGAAGGGGTCGGCAGGGGCGAACGGCGAGGCCGGCGCGCCGGACGGGGTGGGGTGCGCGCCGCCCGGTGCGGCCTGGGGCGCGGACGGGCGTGCGGCCGGGCGGGGGGCGCCCGCCTCCGGCCTGGGCGCTCCGGCGGCCACCGGGGCGGGAGCGCCCTTCTGGCGGGGCCGGAACCACTCGCCGGTGGACTCGCCGTCCACCGGCGCGGGGCCGGTCTCCTGGCGCCACTCCGGCGGGAGGTTCGGCGGGGTCCCGGCGGGGGCGGCCGCGTCCACCACGCCCAGGACGGGGGAGGACGGGGTGGCCGAGCGGTGCCGGGGCCCGCCGGGCGCCTCGGGCGCGGCAGCGGCGGCGGGTTCGCTCTTCACCGTGCTGCGCATCACCACGGGCGGGATCGGCCGGGAGCCCGGGATGTTGATCCGGACCCGGGTGGTCAGGGTGGTCTCGGTCTTGGGGGTGTCCTCGCCCTCGCCCGGGCCCGCCTGGGCGGCCGCGGGCTGACCGGGCGTCACACCGAACGGGTCGGCGGCGCCGAAGCCGCCCGGGACGCCGGTGCCGTAGGGCGGGGTGCCCGACGGGTAGGCGTCCGGCCCGGTGTGCCGGGGCGACGGGTTCGCGCTGTCAGGTTCGCGGCTGCTCAATGCTGCTCTGCTCCGGGTTCGCGGCCCGCTCGTGTGGGACGTGCGGTCGCGGGTTGTGGGACCTCGGCCCGGCCGAGTGACCCTCCGACACCAGTTGCGCAGGCGTACGTCGAACCGCCTGTCGCGGCACCACCATACTGTGCGGTTCCGCGGACAGGTCGGGCATCTCCGGCAGAGGGTGCGGCCCGGAGGGTGCCCTGACGTGCCGTCACGGGTTCAGCAGACCGAAGCCGCCCCGGGTCGGGAGGGTCGCGCAGACCACTCCGGAGACCGCGCCGAGGAAGAGGTAGGCGTAGGAGGTGAAGGAGGCGGCGAGCACGAAGTCGCCCTCCGGGCGGGGGGCCATCAGCACCAGCAGCACCAGGAACCAGCCCACCAGCGGCGCCCCGGCCCCCAGCTTGGTGCCGGTCACCCGCAGGCCGCCGTAGAAGACCGCCCAGGTGGCGGCCAGCGCCAGCAGCAGACCGGCCGGCGGCCAGAGCGCCTGCACGAAGCAGCCGGTCAGCGAGACCGCGGCCCCTAGCAGCAGCAGCACCAGGTAGGCCACCACCCGGGCGCCGCGCGGCGGCTGAGCCTCCGCCAGCCGCCCGCTGCGGCTGCCGAACACCTTGGCGGGCAGGCTCCGGGCGGACCGGGCCCCGGTGGTGGTGGTCTCGGCCATGCCGCTCATCGCTGGACCTCCAGACCGGCGAACAGGTCGGTCTCCGGCCGCTCGGGTCCGGGCTCGCCGCGGACCAGCTGGTAGTACTCGGTGGCCACCAGCGGCTGACCGAGGTCGTTGCTGAGGGCGAACCACTCGCCCTTGACGGTGATCTGGGTGGCGTGCGCCGCCATCGCGGCCGCCTTCGCCCCGGCGTGCGCCGTCCCGTCGAGCACGGTGGTGACCACCTCGGGGTCGACCACCCCGGGCACGTCGCCCGGCTCGGCCACCCCGGGGAAGGGGCCGGCGGCGGCCACGGCGGCCAGCCCGGCCTCGATCACCGGGCGGGGCATCCGGTTCCAGTACACCTTCGCGATCCGCCAGGCCGGGCCCAGCTCGGGGCGCCAGCCGGGATCGGCGGCCAACTCGTGGGCCCGCATCGCGACCTGATGGGCCTTGACGTGGTCGGGGTGCCCGTAGCCGCCCTGCTCGTCGTAGGTGACCAGCACCTGCGGCCGGACCTCGCGGACCACCGCGACCAGGTGTCCGGCCGCCTCGTCCAGGTCGGCCCGCCAGAAGCAGTCCGGCCGGTCGTTCTCCGGCAGGCCCATCATCCCGGAGTCCCGGTAGCGGCCGGGCCCGCCCAGGAAGCGGTGGTCGGTGACGCCCAGCTCGCGCATGGCGGCGGCCAGTTCACCGATCCGGTACTCGCCGAGCCGGTCGGTCCGGTCCGCGGTCAGCTCCGCCAGCTCCGGCGGGATCACCTCACCGCCCTCGCCGAGGGTGCAGGTCACCAGGGTGACCCCGGCCCCTTCGGCGGCGTACCGGGCCATGGTGGTGCCGTTCCCGATCGACTCGTCGTCGGGGTGCGCGTGCACCAGCAGCAGCCGGCGCTCGGGCCGGTCGGAGGCAGCGGTCATGCCGCGAAGCCTACCGATCGCGGCCCGTACGCCGGTGCAGCCGACCGGCGACGGGCCCTCAGAGCTTCAGGCCGTTGATCATCCCGGCCACGTTGCTGGTGACCTGCTGGATCGACGGGGCGATCGAGCTGGAGGCGAGGTAGAAGCCGAGCAGTGCGCAGACGATCGCGTGCGCCAGCTTCAGACCCGACCGGCGGATCAGCACCACCACGATGACCAGCATCAGCACGGCTGCGGAGATGGACAGAGCCATCAGGCTCACACCCTTTCTCGGGTGTGCCGCCCCGGGGACAGGACGGCAGGGGACGTGATGACTCAAGGGATACCCGATCGGTGAGCGCTGCATTACTTTCCGTGAGTCCGCATGGCTGCGCGCGGAGCCCCAAGATCGGCATCCGGGCCGGTGGGAGCGGCCCGCGAGCCGCTTGACGGCAGGTCACGGGCGCTGCGCCGAACGGGTGATGACGGTCGTTCGTGGGGCCTTAGAGTTCGTGCCATGAGCACTGAAACCTTCCCCCGGCAGTACGCGCGCACCCAGCGGTTCACCGTCGGCGCCCCCCGGTCGTTCGCCGTCGCACCGGACGGTTCCCGGGTGGTCTTCCTGCGTTCCCGGGGCGGCGCCGAGCGCGCCAACCTGCTCTGGACCCTCGACCCGGCCACCGGTGCGGAGCGGGTCGCCGCCGACCCGGTGGAGCTGCTCGGCGGCGGCGAGGAGAGCCTCTCGGCGGCGGAGAAGGCCCGCCGCGAGCGCAGCCGGGAGGGTTCGGCGGGCATCGTCGGCTACGCCCTGGACGGTTCCGGCTCGCTGGCGGCCTTCGCGCTCTCCGGCCGCCTCTTCGCGGTGGACCTGGCCGGCGGCGGGGCGCCGCGCGAGCTGCCCGCCGAGGGCCCGGTGCTGGACCCGCGGCCCTCGCCGGACGGCTCCCTGGTGGCGTACGCGAACACCGCCGGCGAGCTGCGGGTGACCGCTGCCGACGGCAGCGGGGACCGCGCGCTGGCCACCCCCGAGCGGGACGGGGTGACGTGGGGTCAGGCCGAGTTCATCGCGCAGGAGGAGATGGACCGGGACCGCGGCTTCTGGTGGTCCCCGTCCGGTGACCGGCTGCTGGCCGCCCGGGCCGACGAGGCCCCGGTGGCCCGCTGGTGGATCGCCGACCCCGCCAACCCGGACGTCGTCCCGGCCGAGGTGGCCTACCCCCGGGCCGGCACCGCCAACGCCGAGGTCGGCCTGTGGCTGCTCGACCTGGACGGCGGCCGCACCAAGGTCGGCTGGGACGGCGCCGAGGAGCCGTACCTGGCCCGGGTGCACTGGTCCGGCAGCGCCCTCACCCTGCTGGTGCAGGCCCGCCACCAGCGCACCCAGCGCTACCTGACCGTCGATCAGGCCACCGGCGCCACCACCACCGAGCTGGCCGAGCGGGACGAGGTCTGGCTCGACCTGTTCGCCGGCTCCCCGTCCCGGACGGCCGACGGCCGCCTGGTGCGGATCGCCGACCAGGACGGCGTCCGGGTCCTGGTGGCCGGCGACTTGACGTTGTCCGACGCGCGACTGCACGTACGTTCGGTGCTCTCGGTGGCGGAGACCATCCTCTTCACCGCCTCCGGCGGCCCCGCCGACGACTCGGCGGAGCCCGGCTGGATCGGCACCTTCGAGGTCGCCCCCGACGGCACCGGCCTCACCCGGCTCGGCACGGCCGGGGTGGTCTCGGCCGTCCGCGGCGGCGACGTCACGGTGCTGCTCTCCGCCGACACCTCCTGGAACGGCGCCCGGGCCGAGGTGCTGCGCGGCGGCGCGACGGTGGCCACCGTCGCCTCGTACGCGGAGACCCCGGTGATCACCGCCCGGCCCGAGTTCGTCTTCGCCGGGGAGCGCCGGATCCCGTGCGCGGTCTTCCTGCCGACCGGCTACGACCGGGAGCGGGACGGCCTGCTGCCCGTGCTGATGGACCCGTACGGGGGCCCGCACGGTCAGCGGGTGGCGCAGTCGCAGAACCCGCACCTGACCTCGCAGTGGTTCGCCGACCAGGGCTTCGCGGTGGTCGTGGCGGACGGCCGGGGCACCCCCGGCCGCAGCCCGGAGTGGGAGAAGGCGATCGCCTTCGACTTCGCCGGGGCCACCCTGGAGGACCAGGTGGACGCCGTGCGGGCGCTCGCCGGCACGTACCCGCTGGACCTCGGCCGGGTCGGCATCCGCGGCTGGTCCTACGGCGGTTACCTGGCCGCCCTCGCGGTGCTGCGCCGCCCGGACGTCTTCCACGCCGCCGTCTCCGGCGCCCCGGTGACGGACTGGAGGCTCTACGACACCCACTACACCGAGCGCTACCTCGGCCACCCCGACGAGCGCCCCGAGGTGTACGAGGCCAACACCCTGACCGGCGACGCGGCGAAGCTGGAGCGCCCGCTGCTGCTGGTGCACGGCCTGGCCGACGACAACGTGGTGGCCGCGCACACCCTGCGGCTCTCCTCCGCCCTGCTGGCCGCCGGCCGCCCGCACGTCGTGCTGCCGCTCTCCGGGGTCACCCACATGACCCCGCAGGAGGAGGTCGCGGAGAACCTCATGCTGTTCCAGGTCGACTTCCTGAAGAAGTCCCTCTGACGGACGTGACGGACCGCCCCGGCCCGGTGCAGGGCGGCCAGCAGGGTCGGGTCGGCGGCCACGTCGTGGCCGTACAGGTCGGGCACCTGGTTGGTGACCTCGTGCGTGTC
>NZ_JBSFGS010000062.1:0-13920 GCF_053596675.1 Kitasatospora sp. NPDC001664 | reverse complement strand
GTGGACTGGGACGCCTCGGCGGCGGAGAAGGGGGGCTACGACTACTTCATGCTGAAGGAGATCGCCGAGCAGCCGAAGGCGGTGGCGGACACCCTACTCGGGCGGATCGGCACCGACGGACAGCTGACGATGGGTGAACTGGCCCTGGACCTGGGCCCGGTGGAGAAGGTGGTGATCGTCGCCTGCGGCACGGCCTACCACGCGGGGGCGATCGCCAAGTACGCCATCGAGCACTGGACGCGTCTGCCCTGCGAGGTGGAAGTGGCCTCGGAGTTCCGGTACCGGGACCCGATCCTGGACCGGCGGACGCTGGTGATCGCGATCTCGCAGTCCGGCGAGACGATGGACACCCTGATGGCCTTGCGGCACGCGCGCGAGCAGGGCGCGAAGGTACTGGCGATCTGCAACACCAACGGCTCCACCATCCCCCGCGAGTCCGACGCGGTGCTCTACACCCACGCCGGGCCGGAGGTGGCGGTCGCCTCGACCAAGGCCTTCCTCACCCAGCTGGTCGCCTGCTACCTGATCGCCCTGCACCTCGGACAGGTCCGGGGCACCGCACCGGATCCGGCCGGTCTGGTCGGCCAGCTCTGCGCGGCGCCCGCCCAGGTCGGCCGGGTGCTGCACACCATGGAGCCGGTACGGGCCCTGGCCCGCTCGCTCGCCGACGCGCACGCGGTGCTCTTCCTCGGCCGGCACGTCGGGTACCCGGTGGCGCTGGAAGGGGCCTTGAAGCTCAAGGAGCTGGCGTACATGCACGCCGAGGGCTTCGCGGCCGGCGAGCTCAAGCACGGCCCGATCGCCCTGATCGAGGACGGGCTGCCGGTCATCGTGGTGGTGCCCTCGCCGCGCGGGCACTCGGTGCTCCACGAGAAGATCGTCTCCAACATCCAGGAGATCCGCGCCCGCGGCGCCCGCACCATCGTGATCGCCGAGGAGGGCGACCACGCCGTCGCCCCCTACGCGGACCACCTGATCCGCATCCCGGCCACCCACGGCCTCCTCCAGCCGCTGGTGGCCACCGTCCCGCTCCAGGTCTTCGCCTGCGAGCTGGCCACCGCCAAGGGCCACGAGGTCGACCAGCCCCGCAACCTCGCCAAGTCCGTCACCGTCGAGTAGGGAGCACCTCCGATGCGCAGCGGCCGTCGCCACCTCACCCTCGCGGTGAGCTGCCTCGGCCTGCTGCTCAGCTGCTCCACCCCCGCAGGGATGCCCGCCGAGGTGCCCGTCACCACCGCTCCCCCGGCCCGGACGCTGCCCGACACCCTGTACGGCGTCACCCTGGACGACATCTCCCGGCTGCCCCAACTGACCGCCTCGCTCCGCGACCTGCCGCAGCGTCCGACCGCCCGGATCGTCTTCGACCCGGGCACCGCCCCGGCCGACTACGCCGGGGCCGTCGCCGCCCTGCGGCCCGTCGGCTACCTGATGGGCCTGCCGATGGACTCCACCGCCGTGGCCGGCACCTCCCTGACGGAGCATCACGACCGCACCGCCGCCCTGCTGTCCGCCTTCGGCGGGCAGATCGACCTCTGGGAGGTCGGCAACGAGGTCAACGGCGGCTGGCTCGGCCCCGCCGAGCAGGTCAGCGCCAAGGTGACCGACGCCTACCGCCAGGTGGTCGCGGCGGGCGGGCGGACCGCCCTCACCCTGTACTACAACCCCGGCTGCGCCGAGGACCCCGGGCACGAGATGCTGCCGTGGGCCCGGGCCAACCTGCCGCGGGAGCTCCGGGACGGCCTGGACGTCCTGCTGGTCTCCTACTACGAGGACGACTGCAACGGCTACCGCCCGCCGCTCGCCGAGTGGAACGCCGTCTTCACCGAACTGGCCGGCCTCTTCCCGCACGCGCGGGTGGGCTTCGGCGAGATCGGCCTCGCCGACCGGCAGGCCACGGAGGAGCAGAAGGCCGAGCAGCTCACCCACTACTACACCCTGCCGGTCACCGCACCGCGCTACCTGGGCGGTCACTTCTGGTGGTACTACGCCGAGGACATGCTGCCGTACCCGCCGGCCAACTCCCTGTGGGCGGCCCTGGCCACGGCGATCGCACCGCCGGTCGGCACCGCCCCGCTCACGCAAGGACCAGAACGATGAGCACCGTCACAGCCCCCGCCGAACCTGCCCCGCTGGAGGACGCCTCCTTCGCCGCCATCCGGGCCGTCATCACCTCCGTCGCCCCCTACCGCCTGCTGGAGCTGGAGCGCGAACGCGACCAGGCGTTCACCCGGGCGCTCGGCGCCGACAGCCTGGTGCCGGTGCACGACTTCCTGGAGCGCTGGCGGAGCGTCGCCGCCGTCGAACGCGACCTCGCCACCGCCGCCCGGCTGCACCTGGCCGAGTGCTCCGCCCGCTCCGGCCAGGACCCGGACGAACGCCGCGAGAGCGCCCTGGAGATCGCCGCCGTACTGCTCACGGTGGCCGCCGAGCTCACGGCGCCCGAGCGGCGGGCTAGCGCTTGAGGCGGTAGATCACGGTGTCGGCGTTGACCCCGACCACCTCGTAGCGGGTGTCGAGGAGGTTCTCGATCTTCGGGATGTGGACGGGCTGGTACGGGGAGCGGCCGGAGTCGTCGACGACGATCTCGGGGAGGCCCTTGGTGGCGAGCTCCTGGTCGAAGGTCTGCCAGGCGTCGGCCATGCTGTACTGCTCGCCGACGTCCTTGCCGTCCTTGCCGCCGCTGAAGTTGGTGAGGAAGCCGGCCGTCAGGTAGCGGGTGACGGGGCGCCGGTCGGCCAGCCAGTAGAGCTCCGGGTGCATGCCCCAGACCAGCACGGTGTCCTTGGCCGTGGTCTGCTCGGCGATGGTGCTGGCGACCTGGCTGGTGTGGTCCATCCGCTGGCCGGGCCAGAAGACCGCGAGGGCGCAGAACGCGAAGGAGGCGACCGAGCTGTAGACCAGCACGGGCCTCCAGCGGATCTTCGAGGTGGCCACCGCGCCGGTGCCCAGCAGCACCAGCGGGGGCATCAGCTGCAGGTAGTAGTGGCCGAAGAAGTGGAAGCCGGTGGAGACCGCGACCACCGAGGAGAGCAGCCAGACCCAGAGGTCCGAGCTCGATCCGTGCTCCTCGCCCCGGGGCGAGGGCAGCGCGCGGTGACGCAGCCTCAGCCAGAGACGGTGGCCGACCGGGGCCAGGAAGCCGAGGCCGGCCGCCAGCAGGATGGCCGAGTTGCCGAGCGCGCGGCCGGTCATCTGGAGCCAGGCGCCGCCCAGCGAGGCGTAGTCGCCGCTGCCGGTCACCACCCAGAAGAGGAAGCCCTTGGGATTGGTGAGGATCACCGCGACCAGCGTTATCGGCAGCGCGAAGCCGAAGCAGATCTTGAACAGCGCCGGCTGCCAGCGCACCCCGCGCAGCCGGGCGTCCTGGAGCAGCATCCAGAGCACCGGGAGCATCACCGCCCCGCCGGTCTGCTTGGTCAGCGAGCAGAGCGCCACCGCGATCCCGGCCGCCAGCCAGCGGCGGCGCTCGGCGTACCGGAACGCGGCCACCATCGCGGGCAGCATGAAGACCTCGAAGGTGGCCGCCTGGGTGTCCTCCGGGGAGAGGCCGATCGAGACCAGGAGGTAGAGCGCGCCGGCCGCGCCGCCGGCCCGGTTGCCCCAGCGGCCGCGGGCGATCGAGGCCAGCAGGATCGCGGTGACCAGGTGGGCGACGATCGCCAGGGTGCGGAGCGGCCAGAGCGAGGCCGAGCCGAAGAGTGCGAAGCAGGCCTCGTACAGCCAGGGCAGCAGGGGCGGCTTGCGGTCCACCACGGTGTCGTAGAGGACGCCGCCGTCGGCCAGCATGCGGGCCTGGGTGGCGAGGTAGCCCTCGTCCGGGCTCCACACGGGGCGGAGGAAGGACGGGATGTGCGTGACCGTCGCCAGTACGGCGAGCACCGGGACCAGTCTGGTCCAGTAGCCCGTCCGGACGCGCTCGGGCAGCCGCCCGGTCAGGGCGGCGAACTGACGGGCCAGGGCAACGGACACGAGGGACAACCTACCGGGCGGCTCTGCCGGGGGCGGTGCCGGTCCGGCCATTCGATGTGACGATCCGACAGAAGTGTGACGCGCGGCACTGCGCGGGCGCGACGGATTATTTTCGGACAGTGCGCACGCGGAGCGTCCGCCGGTGCCCGGGGCCGCGCCACCAGGGGCGCGGGGAACTGCGCGGGTCGGAAGGCGGCGCACCTGCAACTGACCCACCATCAGCCAGTTGCAGGTGCTGCCGTTCCCCTGCGCGCAGTTCCTCGCGCCCCTGGGTCGCTGCCTTCCGGAGCTGCCCGCCCGCGCTCTACCTCAGACGGAGGCGCCCGAGCGGGCCAGGGTGTCGGCGACCTTGGTGGCGATGGCCGGGGCGGTGAGGCCGATCTCGGCCAGGATCTGGTCGCGGGTGGCGTGGTCGAGGAACTCCTGCGGGATGCCGAAGTCGCGCAGCGGGACGTCGACCTCGGCGTCGCGCAGGGCCTGGGCGATCATCGAGCCGACGCCGCCGGCCCGGCCGTTGTCCTCGACCGTGACGACCAGGCGGTGCTCGGCGGCCAGGCCGGGCAGGGCCGGGTCGACCGGCTTGACCCAGCGCGGGTCGACCACGGTGGTGGCGATGCCGCGCTCGGCCAGCAGGTCGGCGACCGCCAGGCAGGTGGTGGCCATCGCGCCGACCGAGACGATCAGCACCTCGGGGTCCTCGTCGCGGCGGAGCACGTCCATGCCGCCGACCGTGCCGACCGCCGGGACGGCCGGGCCGACGGTGCCCTTGGAGTAGCGGACCACGGTCGGCGCGTCGTCGACCTCGACCGCCTCGCGCAGCTGGGCGCGGAGCTGGTCGGCGTCGCGCGGGGCGGCGAGCCGCAGGCCGGGGACGACCTGGCAGATCGACATGTCCCACATGCCGTTGTGGGAGGCGCCGTCGGTGCCGGTGACGCCGGCCCGGTCGAGCACGAAGGTGACGCCCAGCTTGTGCAGGGCGACGTCCATCAGGACCTGGTCGAAGGCCCGGTTGAGGAAGGTCGCGTAGACCGCGAAGACCGGATGCAGGCCACCGGTGGCCAGGCCGGCCGCCGAGACGGCGGCGTGCTGCTCGGCGATGCCGACGTCGAAGATCCGGTCCGGGAAGGCCTCGGCGAACGGGGCCAGGCCGACCGGGTGGAGCATCGCGGCGGTGATGCCGACGATGTCCTGGCGCTCGCGGCCGAGCTCGACCATCTCCTCGGCGAAGACCGAGGTCCAGTCCTTGCCGGCGCTCTTGATCGGCAGGCCGGTCTCGGGGTGGATCACGCCGACCGCGTGGAAGCGGTCCTCGTCGTTGTTCTCGGCGGCGTGGTAGCCGCGGCCCTTCTCGGTGAGGCAGTGCACGATCACCGGGCCGCCGAAGCCGCGCGCCTTGGTGAGGGCGGACTCCAGGGCGTTCAGGTCGTGGCCGTCGATCGGGCCGATGTACTTGAGGCCGAGGTCCTCGAACATGCCCTGCGGGGCGATGAAGTCCTTGAGGCCCTTCTTGGCACCGTGCAGGGTCTCGAACACCGGCCGGCCGACCACGGGGGTGCGCTGCAGCGCCTCCTTGCCCCAGGTCAGGAAGCGCTCGTAGCCCTGGGTGGTGCGCAGGGTGGCGAGGTGGTTGGCCAGGCCGCCGATGGTCGGGGAGTAGGAGCGCTCGTTGTCGTTGACGACGATGACGACCGGGCGGTCCTTGGCGTCGGCGATGTTGTTCAGCGCCTCCCAGGCCATGCCGCCGGTGAGCGCGCCGTCGCCGATCACCGCGACCACCGGGCGGTCGCCGTGGCCCTGGAGCTCGTTCGCCTTGGCCAGGCCGTCGGCGTAGCCGAGCACCGTGGAGGCGTGCGAGTTCTCGATCACGTCGTGCTCGGACTCGGCGCGGGACGGGTAGCCGGAGAGGCCACCCTTCATCCGCAGCTCGGAGAAGTCCTGACGGCCGGTGAGCAGCTTGTGCACGTAGCTCTGGTGGCCGGTGTCGAACATGATCCGGTCGCGCGGGGAGTCGAAGACCCGGTGCAGCGCGATGGTGAGCTCGACCACGCCCAGGTTCGGCCCGAGGTGTCCGCCGGTCTTGGAGACCTCCTCGACCAGGAACGTCCGGATCTCTCCGGCCAGCTCGGCCAGCTGGGCGGGCGTGAGCCGGTCGAGATCGCGCGGTCCCCGAATGCGGGTCAGCAGGGCCACCCGTTCCTCCTCGTTCCGATTTTTTCTCGGGCCGCGTACGGCCGGACTGCCCGAGTCTAATGTCCGCCTGGCGGACGCTTGTCAGTGCGCCTGGGGTTGACCGGTGTTGACCGACATGACGAGGCTCGGCACCCGAACGGTTCGGGTGCCGAGCCTCACATGATCGGATTTACGGTCAACCTCGACCGGATGACTTCTGGGTCCGCCGGGAGACCGAGTCCAGGACCACCGCGGCGAGCAGCACCGCGCCGGTGATCATGTACTGGATCGACTGGTTGACGTGCACCAGGTCCAGGCCGGTGATGATCGACTGGATCACCAGGATGCCCAGCAGCGCCGACCAGGTCTTGCCCCGGCCGCCGAACAGGCTGGTGCCGCCGATGACGGCCGCGGCGATCGAGTTCATCAGCACGTTGCCGCCGCCGAGCGCCTTGTCGGCCGAACCCTGCTGGCTCATGATGAACAGCCCGCCGAGGGCGGCCATGCCGGCCGAGATCATGAAGACCGAGATCCGCACCCAGGCCACGTTGATGCCGGCCCGGCGGGCCGCCTCGATGCCGCCGCCGACCGCGAAGATCTGGCGGCCGTAGGAGGTGCGGCGGAGCACGAAGTCGCTCAGCACCACGATGCCGAGGAAGATCACCAGCGGCAGCGGCAGGCCCTGGCTCTGGTTGAGCATGGCGGCGGCGGCGACCGCGATCACCGCGAGCACGCCGGTGCGCAGGGCGATCTCGCTCATCGGGCGGGACGGCAGCTCGGCGGCCGCGCGGCGGCGAGCGTCCAGCACCTGACCGGCCGCGAAGAGGGCGACGCCGAGGATCGCGAAGATCCAGGTGGCGGCGATGTCGCCGTCGCCGATGAAGTAGTGGTCCAGGTCGGCGATCACGCCGTCGTTGACCACGTTGGCGGTGCCCTTGTCACCGAGAACGTACTGCTGCAGACCGCTCCAGGCGAGCAGGCCGGCCAGCGTGACCACGAAGGCCGGGACGCCGATCTTGGCGAAGAAGAAGCCGTGCAGCGCGCCCATGGCGACGCCGGCGGCCAGCGCGATCAGGATCGCCAGGTACTCGTTGACGCCCTGACGGGCCGACAGCACGCCGGCTATCGCGGCCGAGACGCCGGCCACCGAGCCGAGCGAGAGGTCGATCTCGCCGAGCAGCAGCACGAACACGATGCCGACCGCGATCAGGCCGGGGCCCGCGATCCAGAGCGTGATGTTGGTGAGGTTGTCGGCGTTCAGGAAGTCGCCGGTCAGGCCCTGGAAGATGGCCGCGATCAGGATCAGGCCGAGCACGACCGGGACGGAACCCAGCTCGCCGCTCTTCATCTTCCGCTTGAACTCGTCCAGGTAGCCGGCGACGCCCTGCTGACGGACCAGCAGGCGCGGGTCGACGGGCGGGGCCGGGGTGGTGGAGTCGGTGGTGCTCACTTGGCGTCCTCCGCGATGCGTGCCTGACGCCGCGTCACGGCGTTCTCGGTGGCTCCGGTGATGGCGGAGATGATCTCCTCGTGCGTGGTGGTGGCGACCGGGAAGGAGCCGTTGTTGCGGCCCAGCCGGAGCACCGCCACGGTGTCCGCGACGGCCTTGACGTCCGCCATGTTGTGGCTGATCAGGATGACCCCGAGGCCGCGGTCGCGGAGCCGCTCGACCAGGTCGAGCACCTGGGCGGTCTGCTCGACGCCGAGCGCGGCGGTGGGCTCGTCCAGGATGACGATCTTCGGGTCGCCGACCAGGGCGCGGGCGATCGCGACCACCTGGCGCTGGCCGCCGGAGAGCGCGGCGATCGGGATGCGCACGCTGGGGATGCGGATGGAGAGCGTGTCGAGCAGCTCCTTGGCCCGCTTCTCCATCGCGACCTCGTCCAGGGTCCCGAACTTCCTCAGCTCGCGGCCGAGGAAGAGGTTGCCGACCACGTCGAGGTTGTCGCAGAGCGCGAGGTCCTGGTAGACGGTGGCGACACCGAGGGCCTGGGCGTCCTGCGGGCGGTTGATCCGGACCTCGCGGCCCTCCCACTCGATCGAACCCTCGTCGATCGGGTGGACGCCGGCGATGGTCTTCACCAGCGTCGACTTGCCTGCGCCGTTGTCGCCGACCAGCGCGACGACCTCTCCGGCGTGGACCTCCAGGTGGACGTCGGTGAGCGCCTGGACGGCACCGAAGCGCTTGGAGACCCCGCGCAACGCCAGTACGGGTGCGCCTGTCACGTGAACCATCTCCAGGGGTAGTACGAGAAACGTCGAGGGGGCGCGGCGGTCGGATGTCACGCCGCGCGGGGGGCCGGCGCCCCGTCAGGAGCGCCGGCCCGTGCCGGACTTACTTCAGGCCCGCGGCGGCGCAGGCGGCGGCGTAGTCGGCGGTGCAGATGTCGGCCACCTTGTAGAGCTGGTCGGCGATCACGGTGTCGTTGATGTTCGCCTTGGTGACGACCTTCGGGGTCAGCAGCTTCGCCGGGATGCCCTTGTCGGTCGGGCTGTCCACGGTGGAGGAGGCGACGGCCTTGACGTCCTTGCCCTGGAGCAGGTTGACGGCGAGCTCGGCGGCCGAGTCGGCCAGCGGCTTGTAGGCCTTGTAGATGGTGTAGGCCTGGTCGCCCGAGACGAGGCGCTGGATGGCGTCGATGCCCGCGTCCTGGCCGCCGACCGGGACGTTGATCCCGGCGGCCTTCAGCTGGGTGATGATCGCGGCGGCCATGCCGTCGTTGGCGGAGTAGACGGCCTGGAAGCCGTCCTTGCCCAGCGAGGTGATCGCGGTGCCGATCTTCTGGCCCGCGATGGTCGGCTTCCACTCGCCGGAGGCCTCGTAGACGATCTTCTTGACCTTGCCGTCGAGCGCCTTCTTGGCACCGGACTTGAAGTAGGCCGCGTTGGGGTCGGCCTCGTCACCGTTGATCATCACGACGTTGGCGTCGGCGGCCTTGGCGCCCAGCGCCTCGATCAGGGCCTCGCCCTGGAGCTGGCCGACCTTCTCGTTGTCGAAGGAGACGTAGGCGGAGACCGGGCCGGTGGCCAGACGGTCGTACGCCACGACCTTGACGCCCTTCGCGGCGGCCTCCTTGACCCAGGACTGGGTGGAGGTGGCGTCGAAGGCGTCGAGGATGATCACCTTCACGCCCTGCGCGATCAGGGTGTCGAACTGCTGCTTCTGCTTCGAGGCGGAGCCCTCGGCGTTGCTGTACTTGACGGTGCAGTCCCCGCACAGCGCCTTGACCTTGGCCTCGATGAAGGGCTTGTCGAAGGACTCGTAGCGGGTGGAGGACGCGTTCTCCGGGAGCAGCAGGCCGATCGACTTGGTGTCGCCCGACGAGGCGCTGTCCTTCTTGTCGTCACCGGCCTTGCCACAGGCGGCCATTCCGAGGGCCATCGACACGGCAGCGGTACCGATGACGACGCGACGCATCATTGCGTTCATGGTGGGGGGTGCCTCCCTGACGGAGCCGCAACGTTGCGGCGAGGTGAGAGGGAGTCAACCTCCGGCGATCGCTTGTCGTCAATAAGTAAAACCAAGCGAACGACGATCCGAACCCTTTCGTTATCTTCATGAAGGCGAAGCCGAGACCAAACGGACACGTTCGGCCTCGGCTTCGCCACAATCGGACGCTGGAGAGCGATTTCCGGAGTCAGGCCCCCACGGTGGTGGTCTGCCGGATTGCGCCCGATTCGCCCATCTCGCTCATCACCAGCGCGAGCGCCCCGAGCACCTCGGCCCGGCCACCCAGCGTGCCCGGCACCACCGAGAGCTGGCGCGCCGCAGAGGGGATCGCGTACCGCGCCACCGAGTCCCGGATCGGGGAAAGCACCAGGTCACCGGCCTCGGCCAGGTCTCCGCCGAGGATCACCCGGCGGGGGTTGAGCAGGTTGCACAGGGTGGCCACGCCGGTGCCGATCTGCCGGCCGGCGTCGGCGATCACCCGGCGGCAGCCGAGGTCGCCCTGCTGCGCCAGCTGCACCACCTTGGTCAGGGTCAGCTCGCCCGGGTGGTTGGCGTTCAAGAGATTGAGCAGGTACCGGGAGCCCACGAAGGTCTCCAGGCAGCCCCGGTTGCCGCAGCGGCAGACCGGGCCGGACTCGTCCAGCGTGATGTGCCCGATCTCGCCCGCCGTGCCGCCCGGGCCGCGGTAGATCTGACCGTTGATCACCAGGCCGGAGCCGACGCCGCTGGCCACCTTGATGTACGCCAGGTCGGTCAGGCCGCGGCCCGCTCCCCAGACCAGCTCGCCGAGCGCGCCGAGGTTGGCGTCGTTGTCGACGTGCACCTCCATGCCCAGGCGCTGGGCCAGCTCCCGGCCGGGCGCGATGCCCGTCCAGCCCGGCAGGATCGCGGTGGAGCCCAGCGCCCCGGTCTCCTGGTCGATCGGGCCGGGCACGCCCAGGCCCACCCCGATCACCTTCTCGGCCTTGAAGCCGGCCTGCGCCAGCAGCCTGGCCACCAGCGCCTCGGCGCGGTCGAAGCCCTGCTGGGCCGAGACGTCCACGTCGATCGGCTCGCTCTCCTCGGCCAGCACCCGGTGCGCCAGGTTGCCGACGGCGACCCGCAGGTGGGTGTGGCCGAAGTCCACGCCGACCACGATGCCGGCGTCCCCGCTGAGCGAGACGGAGCGCGCCCGGCGGCCGCCTGACGAGGTGTCGGCCACCACGACGGTGCCGCTCTCCTTGAGCTCCCGGACGATGTTGGACACCGTGGCCGCGGAGAGTCCGGTGGACCGGGCGATCTCCGCCTGGGTCAGCGAGCCCGCCATCCGGACCGCCCGCAGCACCCGTTCGAGATTGGCCCGGTGCAGCGAGGACTGCGATCCCGGTGTGTCCAGCGACATGATTCACCCTCCTAGGGCGCGACGGCCCGACGGCCTCCGCACCAGCCGCGCCGTTGCGGCGGAGCTCCGGATATTCACCTTCAACTTCTGAACCCTATGCTCGGCCACCCGCCCGACGCCTCGTCAAGAGCGAACCCGCCCTGAACGCAGATCGAACACGGATCGTTGTCTGGGGTCTCCCCTCCAGGATGCGTCCGCGGTGTCGGTCGGATACTCCGGGGCGGGGCGGGAGGACGACGTGGAAGGATGGCCGCACCCATGCCTGACAAAGGAGTCCTACGAGTGCCTGGCACCAACTTGACCCGTGAGGAGGCCCGCACCCGGGCCGCGCTCCTGCACGTGGAGTCGTACGACATCGACCTCGACCTGAGCTCGGCCCGTGAGGGCGGCACCTTCCGCTCCACCACCACGGTCCGGTTCTCCGCCACCACCCCGGGCGCCGAGAGCTTCATCGACCTGGTGGCGCCGAGCGTCTCCGAGATCGTGCTGAACGGACAGGCACTGCCGCTGGACTCGTTCGCCGACAGCCGGATCGCGCTGCCGGGCCTGGCCGCCGAGAACGAGCTGACGGTCGTCGCGGACTGCGCCTTCACCAACACCGGCGAGGGCCTGCACCGCTTCGTCGACCCGGTCGACGGCGAGACCTACCTCTACACCCAGTTCGAGGTGCCGGACGCCCGCCGCGTGTTCGCCTCCTTCGAGCAGCCCGACCTGAAGGCGAGCTTCACCTTCACGGTGACCGCGCCGAACGGCTGGGCCGTCATCTCCAACTCGCCCACCCCGCAGCCCGAGGGCGAGGGCGACACCCGGGTCTGGCGGTTCAGCCCCACCGGCCGGATCTCCACCTACATCACCGCGCTGATCGCCGGCCCGTACGTCGGCGTCTTCGACGAGTACCGCAACGGCGACCAGGTCGTGCCGCTCGGCGTGTACTGCCGCCCCTCGCTGCGCGAGTTCCTGGACGCCGACGCGATCTTCACGGTCACCCGGCAGGGCTTCGACTACTTCCAGGAGAAGTTCGACTGCCCCTACCCGTTCGAGAAGTACGACCAGCTCTTCGTGCCGGAGTTCAACGCCGGCGCGATGGAGAACGCGGGCGCGGTCACCTTCCGGGACCAGTACGTCTTCCGCTCGAAGGTCACCGACGCCGCCTACGAGGCCCGGGCGTCCACGATCCTGCACGAGCTGGCCCACATGTGGTTCGGCAACCTGGTCACCATGGAGTGGTGGAACGACCTCTGGCTGAACGAGTCGTTCGCGACCTTCGCAGAGTCGGTCTGCCAGGCCGAGGCGGCCGGCTCGCAGTGGCCGGACTCCTGGACCACCTTCGCCAACGAGATGAAGACCTGGGCCTACCGCCAGGACCAGCTCCCCTCGACCCACCCGATCATGGCCGAGATCAACGATCTCGAGGACGTCATGGTCAACTTCGACGGCATCACCTACGCCAAGGGCGCCTCGGTGCTCAAGCAGCTGGTGGCGTACGTCGGCCAGGACGAGTTCTTCAAGGGCGTGCAGGCCTACTTCAAGGCGCACTCCTGGGGGAACACCCGCCTGAGCGACCTGCTCGGCGCCCTGGAGCGGACCAGCGGCCGCGACCTCAAGGCCTGGTCCAAGTCCTGGCTGGAGACGGCCGGCATCAACGTGCTGCGCCCGAAGCTGGAGACCGACGCGGCCGGCGTCATCACCTCCTTCTCGGTGCTCCAGGAGGCCCCGGCGCTGCCGGCCGGCGCCAAGGGCGAGGCCGTGCTGCGCCCGCACCGGATCGCCATCGGCGCCTACGAGCTGAAGGAGGGTCAGCTGGTCCGCACCGAGCGGATCGAGCTGGACGTGGACGGCGCCGAGACCGCCGTGCCGCAGCTGGTCGGCAAGGTCCGCCCGACCGTGCTGCTGCTCAACGACGACGACCTCTCCTACGCCAAGGTCCGGCTCGACGCCGACTCGCTGGCCGCCGTCACCGAGCACCTGGGCGCCTTCGCCACCTCGCTCCCCCGCGCGCTGTGCTGGGCCTCCGCCTGGGACATGACCCGCGATGGCGAGCTGGCCACCCGCGACTACCTGGCGCTGGCCCTCTCCGGCCTGTCCCGGGAGTCCGACATCGGCGTGGTCCAGTCGGTGCAGCGCCAGGTCAAGCTGGCCCTGGACATGTACGCCGACCCGGCCTGGCGCGAGCAGGGCCTGGCCCGCTGGGCCGCCGCCGCCGAGGAGCAGCTGCGTGCCGCCGCCCCGGGCGGCGACCACCAGCTGGCCTGGGCCCGCGCGCTCTCCGCCGTCGCCCGGACGGAGGGTCAGCTCGGCCTGCTGGCCGGTCTGCTGGACGGCTCGCAGGAGCTGGACGGCCTGGCCGTGGACACCGAGCTGCGCTGGGTGCTGCTCTCCCGCCTGGTCGCCACCGGCCGCGCGGACGAGGCCGCCATCGCGGCCGAGCTGGAGCGCGACTCCACCGCCGCCGGCCAGGAGCGCGCCGCCTCCTGCCGCGCCGCCCGCCCGACCGCCGAGGCCAAGGCCGAGGCCTGGGCCTCCGTGGTGGAGCGCGACGACCTCACCAACTACGTGCAGGACGCGGTGATCGGCGGCTTCGGCCAGGCCGACCAGCGCGAGCTGCTCGCCCCCTACGCGGAGCGGTACTTCGCCGCCATCAAGGGCGTCTACGAGACCCGCAGCCACGAGATCTCGCAGCAGATCGTGGTCGGCCTCTACCCGGCCCTCCAGGTCTCGCAGTCCACCCTGGACGCCACCGACGCCTGGCTGGCCTCGGCCGAGCCCGCCCCGGCCCTGCGCCGGATGGTGGTCGAGTCCCGCGCCGCCGTCGAGCGCGCCCTCAAGGCCCAGACCGCCGACCGGTCGGCCGGCGCCCGGGCCCTCGGGCACTGACGGTCCGCCGCACGCGGAAGGGCCGCCGCCCGGGAGCTCCCGGGCGGCGGCCCTTTCGGTTGGTGCGGGTGGCGGG
>NZ_JBSFGS010000061.1:0-14042 GCF_053596675.1 Kitasatospora sp. NPDC001664 | reverse complement strand
GGGGTGACATCCGATCGGATGTCACCCCCCTTCCACCGTCGTCCCCGGGTCAGCGTCCGAGGGCGTGTTCGAGCTGCTTCTTGTTCATCGTGGAGCGGCCCTTGATGTTGCGCTGCCGGGCCTCGTTGTACAGCTGGTCGTAGGTCGGGCCCTTGGCACCGCTGTGGGAGCGCAGTCCGCCGCGACGGGCGGAGGAGATGTCGTGGGTGGAGGAGCGGCTGGCGGTCTTCGACTCGCCGTGCCGGGCGCGTTCCTTGTTGACGGTGCGGGCGGCGATCTCCTCCGCCTGCTCCTCGCTCTCCCCGCGCTCCCGCAGGCTCTCCTTGATGTGCTCGTACTGCCGCTCGCGCTTCGGGCTGGATCCTCGCGGCATGACGCCTCCTCAGGTTCCTTCCGGGCCGCCGGTGTTGGTGCTGCCCTTACCGGTGGTCAGTTGGGGCTGATGCGGCCGCGCCAGGAGCCGGTGGCCGTGCCGCGGTCCTCGATGAAGGTCTTGAACCGGCGCAGGTCGCCCTTCACCCGGCGGTCGACCATCCCGAGCACGTCGGCGGCCCGCTCGGCCATGCCCCCGGGCTCGAAGTCCATGGCCAGGTTGACGCGGGTGTGTGCCTCGTCCAGGCGCTGGAAGGTGACGGTGCCGATCTGCTGGACCTCGCCCCCCGTCGTGCGCCAGGAGACGCGCTCGTCGGGGAGTTGGTCGACGACCTCCGCGTCGAACTCGCGCTCGACACCGGCCATGCTGGTGCGCCAGTGCGTGTGCCGCTCGTCGAGCTGGCGGACCTCGTCGACCCCCTCCATGAAGCGGGGGAACTCCTCGAACTGCGTCCACTGGTCGTAGGCGGTGTGCAGCGGGACGTCGACGTCGATCGACTGCTTGACCATGCTCATGGTGGCTCTGCTCCTCCCGGTCGCCGGCCGGGCTGCGGGCGGCCCGGCTTCAGGGAGCGCCTGCCCGGTCCGAGCGTCGTCATGCCCTCTGTCCAGCCTGAAGTGCCGAATCGGCGTGCCTACACCCGCACCGCCCGTGGACTCCCCGACCCTGCTGGCCACCCACGGCCCGCCCTTCGCCCGGGAGAGTGCCTGGGCCGCCTCCTCGACCTGACCGGCACACGCAGTCTGTTTCCCCCTGCCCCGGACGATCCGTCAACTGCCGCGGCTGCGGGACCCGGCGGCCGGTGACCGCCGCCGTCCGGTCAGGGCAGCGCGACTCCGCCGGTGGCGTTCACCACTTCGCCGGTCAGGTAGCTCGCCCCGGCGGAGGCGAGGAAGACGTACACCGGTGCGAGCTCGGCGGGTTGGGCGGGTCGGCCGAGCGGCGACTTTTCGCCGAAGGCGGCGACGTGGTCGGGCGGCAGGGTGGCGGGGACGAGAGGGGTCCAGACCGGGCCGGGCGCCACCGCGTTGACCCGGACGCCCCGGGGGGCGAGCTCGCGGGCCAGGCCCTGGGTGAAGGTGACGATCGCGCCCTTGCTCGCGGCGTAGTCCAGCAGGTGCGGTTCGGGCCGGTACGCCTGGACGGAGGCGGTGTTGATGATCGATGATCCCGGGCGAAAGTGCGGCAGCGCGGCCTGGCAGAGCCAGAACATCGCGTAGACGTTGGTCTTCATCACCCGGTCGAACCGGTCGGTGCTGATCGCGGCGAGGCCCTCCTCCCGGGCCTGCTGGTACGCGGCGTTGTTCACCAGCACGTCCAGGCCGCCGAGTTCGGCGACGGCGCGCTCCACCAGCTCCGCGCAGAAGCCCTCCTCCCGGACGTCCCCGGCCACCGCCACGGCCCGCCGGCCGGCCTCCTCCACCAGCCGCACCGACTCGGCCGCGTCCTCCTGCTCGTCGGCGAGGTGGCAGAACAGCACGTCCGCTCCCTCCCGGGCGAAGGCCAGCACGACGGCCCGCCCGATCCCGGAATCCCCGCCGGTGACCAGCGCGACCCGCCCCGACAGCCGCCCGGTGCCGTGGTAAGTCCGCTCGCCGTGGTCGGGCACCGGGTCCATCCGATCGCTCAGCCCCGGATAGGGCTGGCTCTGCGGCGCGAACTCCGGCCTCGGGTACCGCCGGGCCGGATCCTGCGGAACGTGCTGGTCGCTGCTCACGGCACTGCCTCGCCAACGATGTCGGAGACGGGTCACCGGACGCCTGCCCGGCCGGGGCGGGGTTCACCCTCTGCGGCACGCCGGGCCGCACACCGTGCTCCCCGAGCGTGAGGGCACCCGGATCCGGGAACACGCCGCACCGCAAGCCCCCACGAGCCCCGAACGTAGTGGAGCAAGGCCATGACCGCGACCGCTGACCGACGGCAGTACCTGATGTGCCCGCCCACCTACTTCTCGGTGGAGTACGCCATCAACCCCTGGATGGATCCCTCCCAGGCGGTGGATGTTCGCCGGGCCGAGCGGCAGTGGCAGCGGCTGCGTGCGGTCCACCTGGCCCTCGGCCACACCGTCCACCTGATCACACCGCGTCCCGGGTTGCCGGACATGGTGTTCACCGCGAACGCCGCCACCGTGGTCGACGGCAGGGTGCTGGTGGCCCGCTTCAAGCACCGCGAACGAGCGGCCGAAGCCGCCCACTTCCGCCGGTGGTTCACCCGCAACCGCTACCGGCAGGTCAGCACCGCGGCCCGGGTCAACGAAGGCCAAGGCGATGTCCTGACCGCAGGCCGGATGCTGCTGGCCGGCACCGGCTTTCGCACCGAGCCGGCCGCCCACGGGGAACTGCGCACCGTACTCGGCCTGCCGGTGGTCCCCCTCACCCTGGTGGACCCCCGCTTCTACCACCTCGACACCGCCCTGGCCGTCCTGACGGACGATCAGGCGATGTACTACCCAGCCGCGTTCGACCGCCCCAGCCGCGCCGCACTGCACGCCCTCTTCCCCGACGCCATCGAGGCCGACCGGGCCGACGCCGAGGCACTGGGCGTCAACGCCGTCTGCGACGGCCACCACGTCGTCCTCCCCGACACCGCCGAGCACCTCGCTGCCGCCCTCGCGGCGAACGGGTTCGAGCCGGTCGGCGTCGACGTCTCCGAATTCCGCAAGGCCGGAGGCGGAGCGAAGTGCTGCACCCTCGAACTCCACCGCGGCGGACACTGACGCTCCCACCCCGGCACCCTCCAGGACCTCATGTTTCGTGCCAGTCGATCCGGAAACGCGCCAGGCATGGACATCAAGGACTTGGCACTGCAGACCCAACTCGCCGGGACCGCCGGCAGCGCGCTGTGGCTGATCCTGGCCGGCGTGCTGATCGTCGTCGTGATCCTGCTCGCCTTCGTCTTCGGCCAGCGCCGCAAGGACCGCGAACCGCCGCCCAGCGGCATGCACCGGCGAGGAGGCCGACGCTGACCACTCCGGTGACGGCCGGGTGAAGACCGGGGCGGACAAGTTCGGGGGCGGTGAGGTGAGCGCAGATGAGCGCGAGGTTCTCCGGGTGGGAGAAGAAGATGCTGGTCGACATCGAGGCCGGACTGCGCCAGGACCGGAAACTGGAGCGTCGGCTGGGGACGTGGCGGGCCGGGCTGTGCTGGTCGGTGTGGTGCAGCGTCCGCATGACCGTGGTCCTGGCCATGGCGTTGCTCGTGGCATCGGTGGGCGCGTTCGTGGCGGCCGGGGCGCTGGGTCAGGGCGGGCTCGTGCCGGCCGGTGCGCTGGCCGCTGTCGGTGTGGTGTGGGCGGCGCGCCGGACCGCCGCGCTCCGCGGGCTGCGTCGTCACCGGCGCACCTGAGCCTGGTCGGTGGCCGGGCGACCGTCAGCCGGTGAGTGCGGCGCGTAGGTCGGTGAGGGTGTGGCTGAGGAGGCGGGAGACGTGCATCTGGGACAGGCCGAGGCGGCGGCCTATCTCGGCCTGGGTGAGGTCGCCGGTGAAGCGCAGGGCGAGGACGGCGCGTTCGCGTTCGGGCAGGGTGGCGATCAGCGGTTTGAGGGACTGGATGTCGTCGACGGTGACGAAGGACGGGTCCTCGTGGCCGAGGCGCCGGTCGAGAGGCCCGGGGTGCTCGTCTTCGCTGTCGCCGGGGGTGTGGGCGTCGAGTGAGCCGGCGGTGCGGGCGGTGGCGACCGCGATGCCGTCGGCTACGCCTTGTTCGGTCAGGCCGGTGTGTGCGGCGAGTTCGGTGTTGTCGGGCGGGCGGCCGAGGGTCTGCTCGAGTTCGTCGGTGGCCTGGGCGACCGCGAGCCGGGCTTCCTGGAGGCTGCGGGGGACGTGGACGGCCCAGGTGGTGTCGCGGAAGAAGCGGCGCATCTCGCCGAGGACGGTGGGCAGCGCGAAGGTGGCGAACTCGACGCCCCGGTCGGGGTCGAAGCGGTCGATGGCCTTGATCAGTCCGACCATGCCGGTCTGGAGGATGTCCTCCATCGGTTCGTGGCTGCTGCGGAAGCGGCGCGCGGCGAAGCGGACCAGGGACATGTTGAGCTCGATCAGGGTGCCGCGGACGTAGGAGTACGTCTCGCTGCCCCGTTCGGCCTCGGCCAGTCGGCGGAACAGCTCCCTGGACAGCTCGCGGGCGTCACCGGTGCTGACCGTGCTCGGGTTCGCGATGATCTCGGGTGCCATCAGGTCTTCCTTCCGCAGACCCCCGTTCTTGCTCCTGCCCGGTTGGGCTGCGGGGAATCACCGCAGGCCCGATGATGTGCCCAACCGGTGGTCTCCTCCTGGGATGGGCAAGGCTCCACCGGGCAGGCGTACGCCATGGAGTGAGCGCTGAGCCGGGTGAGGTGAGAGCAGATGGCTTCGGATTCCTCAGCGTCAGTTTCGTCGCGACCAGCCGGAACGCCCTCGGCCCGCCCCATGGAGATCGACCTGACGGCGGAGCCCCATCCGGTCATCACGGCGCGCAGTACGGTGCGTGACGCCCTGACCGCCCGATCGGTGCCCGACCCGATCCGTGAGGACACCGTGCTGGTGACCTGCGAGCTGGTCGCCAACGCGGCTCTGCATGCCGGCGGGCCCGGCATGCTGCAACTGACCGTCCTGGCGGATGGCGCTCTGCGCATCGCGGTGAGCGACGCCAGCACCGAGCCGCCCCGCCGCCGCCAGGCCTCCCTCGGCCGCCCAGGCGGGCACGGCCTGCAGGTGGTCCACCTGCTCAGCCGCAGCTGGGGCACCCAGCCCCTGGCGGGCGGCAAGACGGTGTGGGCCGAGATCCCGGGCGACGCCCCGCAGGCGCCGGGAGGGCCGCCGAAGGAAGTTGAGGGCGGGTGAGGTTGCGGTGAAGGAGCAGCCGGGCGGCCGTGACGGCGGGCGCGCCGAGACGGCGGAGGAGCGGGCGGACCGCCCCGGTCTCCTACCACCGCGGCTGGCCGGCGAGCACGTCAAGGCCCGGATGGTCGACGCCGCCGCCCGCCTGGTCTCGCTGGGTCTGCTGCTCCTGCCGGTCACGGTGCTGCGCCGCAAGAGGCGGTGAGGCGGCCCCGGCCGGTTGTCCGGGCGGTGTTGCGATACCGGAATCCAGATACACACTTGAGGGGTGATCGAGCGATAAGAACCCCATACGAGCTGGACATCATTGGCCGGCCCTGGACCCGCCTGACCACTCTGAGGGGAGCGTGCAGCATGGACACTCCGCACATCACCCCGCACCCCGACGGTTGGATCGAGCCGGTGCAGCTGAAGATCACTACCTACGGCACGGCCGACGGCGCGGTGGTCGTGCACCTCGCCGGGGAGATCAGCCTGGACGAAGGCCCCAATCTGCAGGACACGCTCGCCCAGGCCCTCGAACCGGTGCCGAGGTGCCTGATCGTCGACATGGCCGAGGTGTTCTTCTGTGACTCGGCCGGACTCAACGCCCTGCTGAACACCCGAACCGCAACCACCACCGCCGGAGTGGACCTTGTCCTCACCGGAGTGGGTGAACGCATCACGCGGCTGTTCTGGGCGACCGGCACCGCCGAGGTGTTCACCGTCATCGCCACCGTGCAGGAGGCACTCGACCGACCAGGCGACGGCAGCACGCCGTGAACTCACGGCCCTGGCGATCAGGCGGGGCGGGTGAAGGCGTCGGCGAGGGAGTCCACGATGTCCTCGGCGCGGCCGAACCGGCCGAGTGCGGCGCGCTGCCGGTCGGCACCGGTGCCCGCGCGTAGCGTGCGCTTCAGCAGAGCGGTCACCGCGTCGAGGTCTCCGGCGGCGGTCAGCCCGGGGCGGGCGTGGTCGACCAGGCGGTCCAGCAGGTGGCGCAGGCTGGCCGGCCGGCCCGAGAGGGGGTCGAGACCCTGGCCGCTGAGGCCGGCTCGGGCCGCACAGCCGTGCGCGGCCCGCAGCAGGGCATCGGACACCACCGGGGCCTGGCGGCCCTCGCGGACATCGCGCCGCAGCCGGGCGACCAGGCCCCGCACCAGGCCGGCGAGCAGCACGGTGGTGTCCGCATCGGCGCTGACGTCGGCGATCCGTACCTCCAGGGTGGGCACGTGCTCGGAGGGGCGGGCGTACCAGTAGATCATCCGGCGGTCGAGCAGCAGGCGGGAGCTCACCAGGGAGTCGGCGAGGGCCTCGTAGGCCGCGGCGTCGAGGACGGGGGCAGGGCCGACGGTCGGCCACTCCGCCCAGCAGCGCGCGCGCCAGCTGGCGTGGCCGGTGTCCTTGCCCTGCCAGACCGGCGAGTTGGCGGCGAGCGCCTGCAGGGCGGGCAGCCAGGGCCGCAGATGGGCACTGAGCTGCAGCGCTTCGGCCCGATCGCGGACGCCGAGGTGGATGTGGCAGCCACAGACCGCGCCGGTTCGGCAGTCGGCCATGGCCCCGAAGTGACGGGCCATCAGCCGGTAGCGCGGCGTGTCGGTGACCGGAATCGGCATGGTGGCGGCCAGGGGCGGGCAGCCGGAGGCGACGACCTGGCAGCGGGCTCCGGCTGCGGCCCGGGCCACCTCTCGTCGCAGGTACAGCAGTTGGGTGCGCAGCGCGGGCAGGGTCCGGACCGGCTCGGTGCAGACCTCGACCTGGCAGGCGTAGAACTCGGCTTGAACCAGCCCACCCAGTCCGCGCGCCCCGGCCAGGACCTCCGGCGAGCGGGCGACCGGCGTGCGGGTGGCCGGGTCGACGAGCAGGAACTCCTCCTCCACGCCCAGTGTCGGGACGAGCGCCGCGCCGGCTCGGTGCCCGGCGGAGTCCGCGGGTGAAGTCCGGCGGTCCGCCACGGGGGCGGCGAGGAGCCGGGTGCGCGCGTGGACGGCCACGGCGGGCCTCCTCTTCGCTGTGGTGGGATGCGCGGTCCGATGACGTTCGCGCTGCCGTCCGGCACGAGCGGCCGTCCGGCGATATCAGTCTGCGGTTGCCCCGGCAGGACGGAACCAAGCAACTGCAGGCCGGCCTTCTCCGGGCTTCGTGCCGGCCGTGAGGGCGGAGTCGCGGCCTACGCTGGAAGTCCACACCGGGTGAGTGCGGTGCGCGGGCCGCTGCCAGGTCCAGGCCCGCTCGACTCATCCGGTGGTTGGTCTGGGGATTCTCGAGCTCCTCGTGGAGCGGGAGCTTGCTGGAGCCCCCCTCGGCGCGGCCACGCCGGCCTTGAATGCCGCGGCCGAAGCGGGGCAGGTTGTGACCGGACCGCTTTCCCCTCCGAGAGGGGGTCCGGCCATGTCCAAGCCGGCCAACCCCACCCGCACCGCGACCGCCGCATCGCGTTCCGCGCACCATGAGCACCGCAACCAGCACCGCCTTCCGCACCGGCGTAGCGGGCAGCTCGGTGCCGACAAACGCTGCTGGGCGCCACCCTCGCACCACTGCACGGCCGGTGGTACCAGCTGTGGGCACCTGCCCGGTGGGTGGTGACGGCCGTGGACGCCGCGACGCGTTACGTGATCACTCTGCCGGGCCTGCCGGGCTCGCACCGTCCGCAGGAGGCGGTGGTCGTGCACGCCACCGGCGAGATGAGCGAGTGGGGCCGGCCCGTCTTCGCGGCCGGGGCCCTGCGGGTCGACATCGCGGACGGCATCGCCCACGTGCTGGCCGCCGCTACCGGGCCGAACGGCCACACCTGCCTGCCCGCCACTCCCCTGCTCTGACGGCGGACGGCACCACACAGCGGGGGAACGGACACAAGTCCTCGACCGGAGAAGGCAACCATGATCCTCCTTGGAGTGCTCCTGCTCATCATCGGATTCGTCACCGGCATCTCGATCCTGTGGACGATCGGCCTGGTGCTCGTCGTCATCGGTCTGGTGCTGTGGATCGCCGGAGCGATGGGCCACGCGGTCGGCGGCCGCAACCACTACTGGTAAGCCTCCGCACCGGTTCGCGCCTCGCCCCACACGAACCGCCCCGGTCTGCCGTCCGCGCGCACGGCTGGCGGACCGGGGCGGAGGCCGGTGTCAGGAGAGCAGCACGCGCACGGCGTCCTCGACCGGACCCTGGGTCGCGGCAGGTCCCCCGTCGGCGCCGAGGTCGGTGAGGGCCGGGGCGATGGTGACGCCTTCGTCGAAGGGAGCGCAGTACGGTGGTCAGGCCGTAGGAGCCGTTGTCCCTCGCGTAGGAGTCCGAGCCGACGCGGAACAGGCCCAGGTCCAGGAGGCGGACGGCGCATGCGAGGACACGTTCGCGGCGAGGTCCTGCTCGACGGCTGCCCGCAGCGTGGGCAGGCAGCGGGCGGCCTCTCGAACGTGATCGTGCTTGGCTTCCTCCTGCAGCGTGCGGAACTCGGGGTGGTAGAGGTACTGGTGTCGCCCGGCGGCGTCCGTGCCGACGGCCTGGAGGTGCCCGTTGGGGTAGGGGCAGATCCACACGTCGTTCCAGGCCGGTGGGACGGCGAGTGCCTTGACCCGGTCCAGCTCCTCCCCGTTCACGGGGGTGCCGTCGGGTGCGAGGTAGCGGAATCCCCGGGCGTGCCGCACGCGCTGGTATCCCGGGCGGTCGGGGTGACTGGTCCTCAGTCTCATGGCGGGTGCTCCGTTCATGACGGGCACCGGTGCGGTGGTCCGTCGCTGCGCGGCCCGGCTCGCGCGCCCCACTGCCCCTCGTAGCGGAGACACCGGACGGACGAGCTCGCGGACGAGCGGTCAACTGCCTGGCGCCACGACGGCTTCCCTGGAGGTGGCCGGGTGAGCGGTGAGGCGGTACACCGCGAAAGCGTGCCGGAGCACAGGACGGGCCACATTTCGGACCGGTACGCCGCCGGCTGTCAGGCCGTGCTCGCAGCCCAGGTGCGCGTGGCCGTGGACGGCGAGGTCGGCTCCGGCGAGGTCGATCGCTTCGGCCAGCAGGTAGCTGCCGAGGAAGGGGTGGATCTCCGGCGGCTCGCCGGCCAGGGTGTCGGCGACGGGGGAGAAGTGGGTGAGAGCCACCCGCAGGTCGTGATCCTCGAGGGAGGTCAGTGCGTGGTGCAGACCGTCGGCCGGGCCGCGCGAGTAGCGGATGAAGGACTTCATCTCCTCCTCGCCGAACTCGGTGCCGCAGCGCCCCGGGAAGCCCCCGCCGAATCCTTTGGTACCCGCGATGCCCAGCCGCAGCGGACCGACCCGCACGGTGGTCGCGGTTCCCTCCAGCACGGTGGCGCCGCCCAGTTCGGTGAGCACCCGGGCCACCTCGGCCGGGTGGCCGGCGTGATGGTCGTGGTTGCCGAGGACCGCCACCACCGGCACCGGCAGGCCGGCCACTTCGCCCGCCACCACCTCGGCCTCCTCGACGCTGCCGTGCCGGGTCAGGTCGCCGGCCAGCAGCAGCACATCAGCCCGCTCGTCCAGCCTCTCCAAGGCCGGGCGCAGCGATCCTGCGCTCTCGGCGCCCAGGTGGATGTCCCCGACGGCGGCGATCACCACGAGCCCGCCCCGGAAATGGGCTCGCAGCCCCAGCTCGGCGGTGGCGCCGTCGGCCAGTCTTCGCTGCAGCCGGGCCACCCGGTACTCGGGCGCTTCGGCTGGGCCCACCGACGGCCCGGGCAGGTCTCGGCCGAACCGTGCGGTCCGGTCCCCGGACACGGGCACAGTCCGTAGTCCGGGTACGGGGAGGCCCTCCGATGGTGGATCGGACCGATCACCGGGTTCGTGCTCCGAAACGGTGGGCTCGGTCGGGTCAGCTCGTTCGGGAGTCATGGGTAGGCCCTCCTCGCTGGTCGCTCCGCTGCGTCTTCCCGGGCTGGGCAGGGGATAACGCCGACTGAGCGAGAGCAGAACGGGTAGACGACCGAGCCCTGGGGGAGCACTTTCGAGGAGCTTTCGATGCCCACCTCCGACCGACCCCGCCAGACCCCGCCCAGCCCCCAGCAGACCGTCCTGTCCGGTCCAGCCCCCGGACTGCCGCAGCTCGCTCCGCGCCCCCTACCGCCTCGAGCACGCCCTCGCCAACTGCTCACCGCTGGGGAGGTCCAGGAGGACGCCGAGCAGTATGCCGTGCTCGGCGAGGACTGAAGCGCAGTCCATCCGGGTTGGGAACCCGCGGGCTCCGGTCAAGCGCCCGGCACGCCCGTATCCCTGTCGGCGGAGGTCCTGGCCACTGCGGTGACCGGGGCCGTCGACGAGGAGTCAGCCCGATGATCCCCACCGATGACTCAGCGCCCCTGGCGCCGTCCGACCGGCAGCAGGGCGTACTGGAAGCGACGAAACAGGTCGCGCAACTGCTCAAGTCCGAAGGGCACCCCTTCGCGCTGGCCGGCAGTGTCGCAGCGTACGCGCACGGCGTCTCCCGGCGTTCGCCGCACGACACCGACTTCTGCGTGCTCCGCTCGGACGTCGAGGCCATCACCAAAACGCTAGGCGCAGCCGGGCTGCGGGTGTGGCAGCCTCCGGAGGACTGGCTGGTCAAGGCGGAGTACCAGGGGCATGCGATCGACCTGATCTTCGCCCTCGCCGACCGGCCGGTGGACACAGGATTGTTGGAGCGGGCCGAGGTGCGGCCGGTCTACTCGGTGTGGATGCCGGTGCTCGCTCCGACCGATCTGGTGGGCAGTCAGATGGAAGCCTTCTCCGAGCACCACTGCGACTACGGGGCCCTGCTGCCGGTCGCGCGGACCCTGAGGGAGAGGGTGGACTGGGCCTACCTGCGTCGCCGCAGCGAGGAGAGGCCGATGGCGCTCGCCTTCCTCCACCTGCTGGAACTCTTGGACGTCATCCCGGCTCACGGCCTGACACAGGATCAGGCCGGAACCGCCGACGCCCAATGAGACGGCTGTTGGTCGCCGGTCGGTGCCGATCGATCGGTGGTCAGGCGCTGTGGCCGTGGCCGTGGCCGTGGCGGTGGCTGGCCCCGGACCCGGGACGGCCGGGTTCGGTGACGGCGTGCTCGGGGCCGTCGTGGCCGGTCCTGAGCTCCTCGTGGGCGGGCGGAGGAGCACCCTCTCCGGTCATCCGGGCCTCGGGGGTCTCGGCCGGACCGCTGTGTGGGGCGCTGGTCGGGGAGGCGCTGGGCGAGCGGTGGGCCAGGTGGCCGCCGAGCGCACCGGCCAGGGCCACCACGCCGTTGCCCGCCAGGCCGAAGCCGATGCCGGCCAGGCGGTCGCCGCAGCGTCGGGCGCGCAGCGAGCGGAGCTGGAGCATGGTGGCGGCGACGGCGGAGGCGGCGTGCACCAGGCCGGTGCGGCGCTGCTCGCGGTCCAGCTCGGCCCAGTCCAGCCAGCCCGCCCACAGCGCCGGAGGCACCCCGGCCAGGCCGAGGGCGGTCAGGCGCCGCGCTGCCACCGGCGAGCTTCCGGTGAGGTCCAGCACACTGGCCGAAAGCCAGCAGCCGAGGGGGAGTTGGACCAGCGCTGGGTGGAGTGAGTGGCCGAGCCAGCTGCCGCGCAGTAGGCCACGGGCGCGGCCCAGCGACAGACCGTCCACCAGGTGCTTGATCCGATCGGCGGCCGGATCAAGCACCTGCCAACCCGCTGGGGAGTCCAGCCATCCGGGCAACGGCGAGGGGGTGGTGCTCATGGTGTTCATACCCTTGCGTCTGACCTGTCCGGCGGCCATGAAACGAGACTGGTGTGTTGTCGGCGTGGGCTACAGCCCTTTGCTCGGCCGTCTCTCGACGCGGCGCGGTTCGTCGACGGCCAGTACGCGGATGTCGTGGGCTTGATCCGCTTTGACGGACACCCCTGATCAGGGGCCTTGGGCCCCGGAGGGATGATGTCCATCATGGGGAGCATGGGGAAGAAGAAGCCGCGTCTTCGCTGCTCGGCTGAACCTCGGCTCCGGCTCCGGCTCCGGAGCCGGCCCTGGCGGAGGGCAGGGGTCTGGTCGTGGTGAGTTCCCGTCGAAGGCGGACGAGGGCGTCGCGGATGCGGGTCTTCGCGGTTCCCAACGGGATCCCGAGGTGCCCGGCGACCTGCGGGTAGGAGCGGTCCGTGTAGAAGGCGAGGTGGATCGCCTCGAACTGAAGGGCCGTCAGGGTGCCGAGTGCCAGCTCGACGGCTTCGTGGTCACGCTGACGCTCGTCCGGGTCCGTGTCGCTCTCCTCCTGGTACAGGCTGTACTCCTGCGCCGCCCACCGCTGCTCGCACTGCCGTTGCACGCCGAGGTGCCGGATCCGGTCGATGGCGCGGCGGCGGGCGATTATGGCCGCCCAGGGGCGCACGCCACCGAGGGCGCCACGGTAGCGGCCGGCGTGGAGCCACACCTCGGTCATCACTTCCTGGCTGACCTCCTCGGCTTGGGCCCGGTCGCGCAGCACACTGGTGACCACCGCTTCGACGAAGGGCAGGAGCTCGCCGTACAGGAGGCGGAACGCTTCCCCGTCGCCTTCCGCAGCGGCCAGCAGCCGTCGTTCGAGTGTGTTCTCCTGGGCAGGCTGGGGGTCGGCGCTTCGCGCCCGGGGAGGTCGGCGCCGTTCATCCACCAGAGCGCGGGGCTGAACGGAGCAGGCCGAGGGTGACGGTGGCCGGGGGTGGGGCGCGGTGGGCCAAGAGCTTCTACTTCCGGAGCGTGGTCGGCTACTTGACGGTCAGGGTGCCGGTCATGCCGGGGTGGATGCCGCAGATGTAGGGGTAACTGCCCGGGGTGGTGGGGGCGGTGAAGGTGGTGCTCTTGCCGCCGTCGATGCGGTCGGTGTCGAAGGCCTTGGTGGTGGCGGTGACGGTGTGCGGGGTGTTGTCCTGGTTGGTGACGGTGATCCGGGTGCCGGGGGCGACGGTGAGGTCGGCGGGGGCGAAGGCGAAGTCCTTGATGGTGATGTTCACTGCCGACGTGGGGTTGTCGGTGCCGGAGCCGGCCCCGGGCGCACCGGTGGCGGGTGCGGTGGCGGGGGCCGCGGGGCCGGTGGAGCCGGAGCAGCCGACCGCGAGCATCAGCAGGGCGGTGGCCGCCGCAGCGGTCAGGGCGCGGGAGGGGGACAAGTGCACGGGTGGCGTTCTCCTGGGTGGGGGGACGGGGGCCGGGGCGGGGGCGCGGGATCCTCGTCCGCGTCCCCGCCCCGGGGTTGGTGTCGGGCCGTGTCAGACCGTCAGGAGGCTGGGCTTGGCGGCCTTGTCGACGGGCAGGAAGTCGTCCGGGACGGGGTACTGGCCCAGGACGTAGTTGAGGATGGCGGCGTGCATCGCCTCGACGGGGGCGATGGTGGCGGCGGTGGCGATCCCTGCCGGGCTGGTGACGTTGTAGGTCGCGAACAGGTAGGTCTGCGCGGCCTGGTCCTCCAGCTGCAGGGCGAGCTTCGCGACCCCGGGCACGTCGGTGACCTTGCCGAGCGCGGCGGTGACGTCGGCCTGGTTGGACAGCGGCACGGTGGTGATGGCGGGCTTGCCCGCGCCGGTGAGCACCGCATTCCAGGCCTTGGCGTGGTCGGCGTGCTGGGCCATCGCGGTGGTGACGAAGGTGGCGACCGCCGGCGGCACGGTGCCGAGCTTGCCGGCCTTGGCCGCGTCCAGCGCCGCCTGGTAGGCGCCGACCGCCTGGTTCTCCAGCGCGGTGGCCAGCGCCACCACTTGGAGGTCTCCGGTGTACTGACCGGACGCCGACGCCGACGGCTTCGCGGATGTGCCCGAGGCGGACGGCGAGCTCACCGCGTTGGTGGCCTTCGGGTCGCTCGAACAGGCGGCCAGCACCAGTGCGGCACCCACGCCGCCCACGCCCAGCAGGAAGCGGCGGCGGCCCTGGTCCGCCAGGCCCTGATCGTGGCGGCGGGTGCGGATCTCCTCGGCGAGGTCGACCGCGCT
>NZ_JBSFGS010000060.1:0-14336 GCF_053596675.1 Kitasatospora sp. NPDC001664 | reverse complement strand
TGGCTCATCCCTCTGGTGCTCCCTTCCCGTCGTCCTTCTGTCCCTCTAGCAGCGAGTTGGCTCGCGCGGGGTGTTCCCTTCATTCCCCCCCCCCGCCCCCCCCCCCCGACGCCCCGCACTGCCCGCGCTCCGCCGTTTTCGCGACTCTTGAGGAGTCAGAGCGGACGGGGAGAGAGGGAAGCGCGATGAGCGTCGCGACGGACACGGCCACCGAGGTGGCGGCCTTCCGGCAGGTGAGCAAGAACTACGGCACGGTCCGGGCGGTGGACGGCCTGGACCTGGTGCTGCGGCCCGGCGAGACGGTGGCCCTGCTGGGACCGAACGGCGCGGGCAAGTCCAGCAGCCTGGACCTGCTGCTCGGCCTGCGGGAGCCGGACACCGGCAGCGTCTCGCTGTTCGGCGGCAGCCCGCGGGCGGCGATCGAGACCGGCCGGGTGGGCGCCATGCTGCAGAGCGGCGGTCTGCTGGGCGAGGTGAAGGTCCGCGAGCTGGTGAAGTTCGCCTGCGACGTGCACCCCCGCGGCCACCGTCCCGAGCAGGTGATGGAGCGAGCCGGGATCACCGAGCTGGCCGAGCGGAAGGTCGACAAGCTCTCCGGCGGCCAGGAGCAGCGGGTCCGCTTCGCACTGGCCATCGCCGGGGCCAACGACCTGATCGTGCTGGACGAGCCCACCACCGGGATGGACGTGTCGGTCCGTCAACAGTTCTGGGCCGCCATGCGGGCCGAGGCCGAGGCCGGCCGCACCGTGCTCTTCGCCACCCACTACCTGGAGGAGGCGGACTCCATCGCCGACCGGGTGCTGGTGCTGCACCGGGGCCGGCTGATCGCCGACGGCACCGCCGCCGAGATCAAGGCCAAGGCCGGCGCCCGCCGGATCTCCTGCGAGCTGCACCCCGCGGACGGCCCGGTCGAGGAGGCCGTGCTGCGCGCCCTGCCGGGCACCGTGGGCCTGGACCTGACGGTCCGTCCGGACGGCGTCCGGGTGGTCCGGATCCGCACCACCGACGCCGACGCCGGCGTGGCCGGCCTCTACCGGGCCGGGCTCTACCCCCGGGCCCTGGAGGTCACCGGCCTCGGCCTGGAGCAGGCCTTCCTGACCATCACCGGCGAGGCCGACGCCTCGGACGGCACCGACACCGGCACCGACACCGACGGGGAGCGCGCGCGATGAACACCCTGATCCAGCTGGAGATCCTGCGCACCCTGCGGAACAAGCGGTACCTGATGTTCACGGTGCTCTACCCGGCCCTGCTCTACGTCTTCTTCATCAACGCCTACGGCACCTCGCCGCTGGCCAACGGCATGCAGGTGAAGACCTACTTCATGGTCTCGATGGCCACCTTCGGCTCCGTCGGCGCGGTGCTCACCGGCAGCGCGCAGCGGATCTCGCTGGAGCGCAAGAGCGGCTGGGTCCGCCAGCTGCGGCTGACCGCGCTGCCCGGCCGGGCCTACACCATCGCCAAGATCGCCTCCTGCGCGGTGACCACGCTGCCCGCGATCGTGGTGGTCTTCCTGATCGGCGCGGTCGAGGGCGTCTCGCTCTCGCCCACCGAGTGGGTCGCGCTGGCCGCCGTGCTCTGGGCCGGCAGCTTCGTCTTCGCCGCGCTCGGCGTGGCCCTCGGCTACGCGGCCCAGCCGGACGCGGTGCAGCCGATCGTGATGATCGTCTACATGCTGATGGCGCTGCTCGGCGGCACCTGGTTCCCGGTCGGCGGCTCACTGGAGTCCTTCGCCCGGTTCAACCCGGTCTACCTGTACAACCAGCTGGCCACCTTCGTGCAGCCGGGCCACGGCTTCGACTTCGGCGCGCTGGCCGGGCTGGGCGCCTTCCTGGCGGTCTTCGTGGCCGCCGCCGCCCACCTCTACCGCAAGGACACCAAGCAGGCATGATGTGGCCCATGCCGAAGCAGCTCCCCGCCACCTCCCGAGCCGGTGCCGAACCGACGGGAGGGGGCGGGGAGTTCCGCGTCATCCCGGGCGCGCCGGTGGACAACCTGCGCCAACTGGTCGTCAAGATCTGCTGGATGTCGCTCTGGATGATCTACCTCTACTACCCGGTGGAGGACCTGACCGGCGACGAGCACACCGCCGCCGGAAAGGTGTTCGGCTGGTGCGCGCTGACCGTCTTCCTGGTCTCCTACCTGGGCATGGTCGCGGTCCGCTCACTGGCCCACGACCGGTGGTGGATCGGCCTCCCGGTGGCCGGCACCATGCTGCTGCTCGCGGTGGTCACCTCCTTCGGCCTGGGCCCGGCGTGGCTGACCCTGTTCACGTACACCTCGGTCTGCTTCGGCGCGGTGCTGCCGCCCAAGTACGGGCTGTACGGGGTCGGCGGGGTCACCCTGCTGGCCCTCGCGGTCGCCCTGCTGGTGCACGCCGACTCCGGCCTGCTGGCCGCCATCCTGCTGCCCTGCCTGCTCAGCGGGCTGGCCATGGTCGGCCTGCAGCGGCTGGTCGGCACGATGCGCGAACTCCGGGAGGCCCGGGCCACGGTGGCGCACCTGGCGGTGGCCGAGGAGCGGCTGCGGATGGCCCGCGACCTGCACGACCTGCTCGGCCACTCGCTCTCCCTGATCACCATCAAGGCCCAGCTCGGCGGGCGGCTGATGGACGCGGGCAAGGAGGAGGCCGGGCGGGCCCAGTTCACCGAGATCGAGCAGGTCGCCCGGCAGTCGCTGACCGACGTCCGGGCGGCCGTCGGCGGCTACCGCCGACCCACCCTCCCGGTCGAACTCTCCGCCGCCCGAACCGCCCTGACGGCCGCTCAGATCCGGCTGGAGGCCGACCCGGCGCTCGGTGACCCGCGCCCCGGCCTGGACGGCGAGGAGGCCGGGGTGCTCGCCTGGGCGCTGCGCGAGTCCGTCACCAATGTCATCCGGCACGGCGAGGGCGCCACCCGCTGCACCGTCACCCTGGACGAGAACTGGGCCGAGGACGGCACTCGCTACGCCGTCCTCACCGTCACCGACAACGGCCGTGGCGCCGGCAAGTCCCAGGCGGGGAACGGACTCTCCGGCCTGCGCGAGCGGCTCGCCCTGGTCGACGGCGGGCTGGCGACCGGGCCCGGCGAGCGGGGGAAGGGCTTCCGCCTGCAGGCGTCGGTGCCGCTGCGGGCGGTGGCCGATAGGGTGCCCGAGTGATCAGGGTGCTGCTGGCCGAGGACCAGGGGATGGTGCGGGAGGCGCTGGCGGCGCTGCTCTCGCTGGAGGGCGACATCGAGGTGGTCGCGCAGGTCTCGCGCGGCGACGAGGTGGTCGCGGCGGTGACGGAGCATCAGGTCGAGGTCGCGGTGCTCGACATCGAGATGCCCGGGATGACCGGGATCGAGGCGGCCGCCGCGGTGCGGAAGTCCGCGCCCGGGGTGCGGATCGTCATCGCCACCACCTTCGGGCGGCCCGGCTACCTGCGGCGCGCCATGGAGGCCGGGGCGGACGCCTTCCTGGTGAAGGACGCGCCCGCCGCCGAACTGGCCGAGGCGATCCGGCGGGTGCTCCGCGGCGAACGGGTCATCGACCCGACCCTGGCCGCCGCCGCCCTCGCCGAGGGGGCCAACCCGCTGACCGCCCGCGAGCGCGACGTCCTCTCGGCGGCGGCCGACGGGGCGCTCAACTCCGAGATCGCGGCCCGGCTGCACCTCTCCGAGGGGACGGTGCGCAACTACCTGTCGATGGCGATCCAGAAGACGGCGACCCGGAACCGGGCGGAGGCCGTGCGGCTGGCCCGGGAGAAGGGCTGGCTGTGAGGGGGTTCGCCTGCGGCGGGCTTTCGAAGCGGTTCCGGGGGCGCCCAGGGCTGCCCGGCCGGGCCGGGAGAAGGCGCCGGCCCTGACGGGGGCTCAGACGGGCTGAGGCTCTTCGGCGGTGGCCAGGCGGTAGGTGACGTAGAGGGTCGCCGTGGTGAGGGCGCCCCGGACGGCGGCGAAGAGCAGGGTGCCGGTCAGCTGGGGCGCGAACTCGCCCGGGGCGGCGTCCAGGGTCGAGGCGAACAGGACGTACTGGAAGACCTGTTCGGCCACGAACCCGAGCACCACCACCGCGGCCACCGGGACGACCGTCCGCCGGGAGCGGTGCAGCAGCCGCACGGCGCGCAGCGGGCCGCGCCCTTCGAGCAGCAGCACGACCGGGAGCAGCGCGAAGAGGTACCGCAGGCCGAGGTCGACGAGGCTCGCCAGCGCCCGCAGCTGTGCGGACACGGTGACGCCGTCGAGGTCGCGCAACGCGTCCAGCAGGCCGGGGAGGTCGAGCAGCACCAGCCAGGCCCAGAGCAGCGGCAGCCGCCCCGGGGCCGGCGGGGCCTCCGTGCCCGGCCGCAGGATCCGC
Organism: Kitasatospora sp. NPDC001664; assembly: GCF_053596675.1. Lineage (NCBI taxonomy): Bacteria > Bacillati > Actinomycetota > Actinomycetes > Kitasatosporales > Streptomycetaceae > Kitasatospora > Kitasatospora sp. NPDC001664. The sequence continues at coordinate 10,016 of NZ_JBSFGS010000060.1, read as the reverse complement.
AGGACGGTGTACCAGGCACCGGCCGCCACCAGCCCGCCCAGCACCAGCGCCGCGGCGAAGCTCTGGCCCAGGTACACCGCCGAGGCCAGGAAGGCCGCCACCGCGTGAACGGCCAGCAGCAGCCCCCAGCGGCCCGCCGGAATGCTCCGCATGCCGTCCCACCACCCGGGCGCGCCCGGCACGTTCGTCGCGTCGATCACGGGGGCGACCCTAGGGGCAGCGGGGCCGAACGGGCCAGGGATTTCCGGTCAGTTGAGGCGGTGGCGGGCGGCGCGGGCCTCGTGGCGGGTGCGGGCGGCGGCCTTGGGGTCGAAGGTGTCGAGGATCTCCGCGTAGGCGTCCATCTCGGCCGCGCCGGAGAGGAAGTCGCCGGTGCGGACCAGGAGTTCGGCCCGTTCCAGGCGGAGCTGGGCGGGGTGGCGGGGGAGCAGCAGGGCGAGTTCGGTGGCCCAGAGCTGGGTGCGGGCGTGTTCCGGGCGGTCGGCGGCCCAGGCACGGATGTTGCCGAGGACGCGGTGGACGGTGTCCAGCGGGGCGGCGGGGCTGAGGAGTTCGGGGGAGAAGTGGTGCCCGGTGGCCCGGGTCAGCTGGGCCGCGTCGGGCAGGTCGAGCAGCCGCCCGCCGTGGTACGGGTCGGCCAGCACGTACTCCTCGCCGCCGTCCGGGCCGCCGACCGCGACGATGAAGTGCCCGGGCAGGGCGATGCCGTGGACGGTCAGGCCGGCCCGTCGGGCGACGTCCTGCCAGACCAGCGAGAGCATGATCGGCAGGCCGCGCCGGCGCCGCAGCACGTCGGGCAGGAGCGAGGACTCCAGCCGTCGGTAGTCGGCCGGGCGGCCGTGGAAGCGTTCCCGGCCGCCGAGCACGGCGGCGAGCAGCGCGGCCACCTCGTCGGGGGTGCGGGGGGCGCGCTCGGCGACGGCCAGCCGGACGGCGGCGGCGTGCCGGTCGAGAGCGGCCTGACAGGCCGCCACCAGCTCGTCCAGGGCGGGTGGTTCCGGGTCCTCGGCCGAGGGCGCGAGGGTGTGCTCGGCGGCGGCGAGCACGCAGAGCAGCACCGGGTCGGGCTGGTCGGCCCTGGCCTCGGCGCGGAAACGTGCACGGCTCTGTTCGGTCAACAGTCCACACTCTCCGGTGACGCTACCGCCGGGGGAGGCGGGCGTAGTGGTAAGTGTGACTGGTGGTGAAGCCCAGACGGTCGTAGAGGGCGATCGCGCCCGCGTTCTCCGCCTCGACCTGGAGGTAGCCGCCGGTGGCGCCCTCCTCCGCGGCGCGGGCCGCGAGCACCGCCATCAGCGTGGAGGCCAGCCCGGTCCGGCGGGCCTCGGGGGCCACCTCCACGGCCCCGAAGCAGGCCCAGGCCCCGTCGATGACGCACCGTCCGATGGCCAGCGGCGCGGCGCCGCCGGGCCCCGGTACGGTGGCGAACCAGACCGAGGGCCCGCCGTGCAGGACCTGGTGGGCGGCCCGCTCCAGCGCGGGGTCGTCGCCGACCCGGCGGTAGCGGGAGAGCCAGGAGGCGTCCGCGGTCCGGGACAGCCGCACCCGGTCGTGGCCCTGACCGAGCCTCACCAGCCCGGCCAGCGGCGCGGTGCGGACCAGGGTGGGGGCCAGCTCGGCGCCGCTCCGGGCCAGCTCCTCGGCCAGCCCCTCCGGCGAGCCGGGCACCGAGACCTCGACGTACCCGGGCAGACCCCGGGCCTCGTACCAGCGGTCCACGGCCGCCAGCGCCTCCGGCAGCGGCAGGCCGGGACCGCCCAGCGCCTGGACCGAGTTGGCCCGCCGGGTGAAGCCGGAGGACGCCCGCAGGGTCCACTCGCCGAGCGGCTCCTGCTCGACGGCGGGCCAGCCCCGGGCGGCGGTCCGCTGCAGCTCCACGGGGGAACTGACGGGCAGTGGGCTCCGGCGGGCCGGGAAGAGCGGCACGGGCTTGCCGGCCACCAGCAGCTGCCGGGGGATGGTCACCGCGCCGCCGTCGCGCGGTACCACGGTGATCCCCTCGCTGTCCCAGGAAGTGAGCACGCCGATCACATCGCGGAACACCGGCCGGTCGTCCACGACCTCCGAGAGACGGCGCACGGAGACGCGTCGTCCCACGTCAGAGCCGTCCAGACGGACTTCGGGACGTCCTCCGGCGGTGGTTCCACCCGTCATCAAGGGCACCTCCTGTGCATTTGCTGTCTCTGACCCGCGATACTAGGGGCGGGCATCGACGACGCCGCGCTCACCCGCGCACAAGCCAATAGTTTGGGCAGCCGCCCCACCGAGGAGGAACGACAGCGTGACTTACGTCATCGCGCAGCCTTGTGTCGACGTCAAGGACAAGGCGTGCATCGAAGAGTGCCCGGTTGACTGCATCTACGAGGGCAAGCGCTCGCTCTACATCCACCCGGATGAGTGCGTCGACTGTGGCGCCTGCGAGCCGGTCTGCCCGGTCGAGGCGATCTTCTACGAGGACGACACTCCGGAGGAGTGGAAGGACTACTACAAGGCGAACGTCGAGTTCTTCGACGATCTCGGTTCGCCCGGTGGTGCCTCGAAGCTGGGTGTCATCGACTCGGACCACCCGTTCATCGCGGCCCTCCCGCCGCAGAACGCCGACCACTGATCGGTGGCCGACCAGCTGTGAGCAACGACAGCACGCACGCGCCGCTCCCGGGCCACCCGGGGGCGGCGCGCCGCGTCTCCGACCTGCTGCCCGTCTTCCCCTGGGACAAGCTGGAGCCGTACAAGCGGACGGCCCTCGCGCACCCGGACGGGCTCTGCGACTTCTCCGTGGGCACCCCCGTCGACCCGGTGCCCGAGCTGATCCAGAAGGCGCTGGCCGCCCACACCGACACCCCCGGTTATCCGACCGTCTGGGGTCCGGTGGAGCTGCGCGAGACCATCGCCGGCTGGCTGCGCCGCCGCCTCGGGGCCGAGATCGGCCCCGAGGCGATCCTGCCGACCGTCGGCTCCAAGGAGCTGGTGGCCTGGCTGCCGACCCAGCTGGGCCTCGGCCCGGGCGACCAGGTCGCCTACCCGAAGCTGGCGTACCCGACCTACGAGGTGGGTGCCCGGCTCTGCGGTGCCGAGCCGGTCGAGTACGGCGAGCTGGACGAGCTGGACCCCTCCCGGGTCCGGCTGCTCTGGCTCAACTCGCCCTCCAACCCGACCGGCCGGGTGCTGACGGCCGATCAGCTCCGGGCCGCGGTGGCCTGGGCCCGGGAGCACCGGGTGCTGCTGGTCAGCGACGAGTGCTACCTGGAGCTGGGCTGGGAGGCCGAGCCGGTCTCGGTGCTGGACCAGGCGGTCTGCGGCGGCGACCACGAGGGCCTGCTCGCGGTGCACTCGCTCTCCAAGCGCTCCAACCTGGCCGGCTACCGGGCCTCCTTCGTGGCCGGTGACCCGGTGGTGGTCAAGGAGCTGCTGGAGATCCGCAAGCACGGCGGCATGATCGTGCCCGCCCCGGTGCAGGCGGCCACCGCCGCCGCGCTGGCCGACGACGCCCACGTCGAGGAGCAGCGGGGCCGGTACGCGGCCCGGCGCTCGGCGCTGCGGGCGGCGCTGGAGGGGTACGGCTTCCGGATCGAGCACTCCGAGGCCAGCCTCTACCTCTGGGCGACCCAGGGGCGGCCGTGCTGGGAGACGGTGGCCGAACTGGCCGGGCTGGGCATCCTGGTGGCGCCCGGCGACTTCTACGGCCCGGCCGGGGCCGAGTTCGTCCGGGTCGCGTTCACCGCGACCGACGAGCGGGTGGCCTCGGCGGTGGAGCGCCTCAAGCGCTGACCTCGCCGAACGCCCGAAGGGGCGCGCACTCCACGGAGTGCGCGCCCCTTCGGCGTGGTGACGGGGCGTCAGCCGCCGAGCAGCGGGAGGCCGCCGCCGAGCAGGCCGCTCACCGGGCCGAGCGCGCCGGTGGCGTCGCCCAGGCCGGGGGCGCCGCCGAGCCGGTTGGAGTGGTCGGTCGGGTCCTGGGTGTCGACCGGCAGCTTGCCGGTGTCGGGCAGCATGTGGCCCAGGCCGCCGGGCAGGTGGTCGGTGACCACGCCGAGGTCCGGCACGCCGCCGGTCGGCAGCGCGCTGGCGGCGGTGCCGGTGAGCGAGCCGGAGGTGAGGTCGCTCAGCGGCAGGCCGGTGCCCGGCAGGGAGCGGGTCGCGGCGGGGGAGCCGGGCAGGTGTGGCACCTTGTCGGTGACGGCGGGGGCCAGGCGGTCGACCAGCATCGGGGTGGCCTTGCCGGCCACGGCCGCCAGGGTGCCGGCCGTCTCGGTGGTCTTGGCGGCCGGGCCGGCCACCTTGCCGAGCGCCTGGTCGGCGTCGGGCAGCGCACCCGCGACGGCCTTGCCGGCCACGTCGGCGGAGGCCGGCACACCGGTCTGCACGGTGGCGGCGGTGGTGTCGGCGGCGGCCACGCCGGCGTCGTGGGTGGCGCCCTGGAGGGTGTTGTTCGGGTTGTCGAGCTGGCTCAGGCCGGCCCCCAGGTCGGTCTTCGGCAGCAGGTCCGCTGCGGACGCGGCGCCGGCGGCGGCCAGCGGGGTCGCGGCGGCGGCGACGAGCAGCGCGGCCTGGGCGATCCGGCGCGTGAGGGGACGAGACATGGTGCTCCTGCTCCTGAGAGGTGGGCCCCCGGCATGGGTCGGGTGTTCGGGCGCCAGGGGTCGTCCGTCGGGCGGACGACTGATTACCGCCGCAGGGCCGAGAAGGTTTCGCGGGTCCGAGGTCAAGGCTTGGCAAAGGTCGGACGATCCTCTTTCCGGCATTCGGAACATTTCGCCCCGTGCGCCGGACCCCTGACGAAACGTCACGGCGCCCGTCCCGCAAGGGGAGGGGCGCCGTGCTCCACCGTCCGGCCCGGAGTGCCCCGGGGCGGCCCGCACCGTCCACCGCGGTTGACGCGAATCACCCGGTCGGCCGGTACTGGCTCACCAGTGCGTCAATCCCCGGCCCTGGTGCCGAGGGTGACCAGGACCTTCTCCGCCCCGGCCGCCTCGCCGCCCGCCGGCTGCCAGCCGTCGGCCGGGCGGTCCACCCGCCACGCCTTCCCGTCGTAGGCGACCTGACCGATCCCGAGGTCGGCGGCCTGCGACACCGCCCACTGGGCCAGCGCCCAGCCGGTCTGCCGCTGCGCGGGCCCGGCCGGCGGGGAGAGCGCCAGCACCGTGCGCGGGTCCTTGGCGGCCGGGGCGGCGGGCGTGGTGGTGACCAGCTTCCCGAACTCCCGCCGGGCCCGGTCGGCCGTGCCCGGCAGCGGCTTGCCGTCATCGCCGAGGGCGGCCGCGGCGGCGGTCTTCGCGGGGTCGTGCACCACGCAGCTCAGCGCGGCCGGCTCGCGGCCGGTGAGCACCGAGGCCAGCAGGGTCGCGTTGGTCTCGTGCTTGGCGTACGCCTGCGGGAACCCGCTGCGCTGCACCTCCTGGGCCGCGTCGGTGAGCGGCATCCGGGCGTAGCCGTTCACCTTCACCAGGCCGTCCAGGAACTTGTTGGTGGCGTACACCGGGTCCTTGATCTGCTGCACGGTGCCCCAGCCCTGGGACGGCCGCTGCTGGAACAGTCCGACCGAGTCGCGGTCGCCGCCGTCCAGGTTGTAGAGCTTCGACTCCTGCATCGCGGTGGCCAGGGCGATGGTGACGGCCCGTTCGGGCAGGCCGCGGGAGAGCGCGACGGCGGAGATGGTGGCGGCGTTGGCCGCCTGGGCCAGCTCCAGCTGGCCCTGCCCGGAGGCGGTGGCCACCTTGCAGCCCTCCGGCGGCGGGATCAGGGTGTCCTTGTTGAAATAGACCACGGCGCCGCCCACGATCGCGAGCACGGTCAGCCCGATCAGCACCCGGCGCACCGGCCGCCGCCGACGGCCCGCCGTCTCCTCGGTCGTAGTCTCCGCCACAGGTCCCGTCCTCTCCTCGCCCGATCCGCCCGGACACCGTACCCACTCGGACGGCTGTGCGGTGCCCGCGGTTGCGCGGGCCCCACTACGCTGACGGGCATGACCAGCTCCGACGCCACCGCGGCCCAGCGGCTCGACCTGACCCTCGACGGCGGAGCGCTCACCGCGCAGCTGGTCGACTTCCCCTCCGTGAGCCGCTCCGAGGGCCCGCTGGCCGACGCGGTCGAGGCCGCCCTGCGGGCCCTGCCGCACCTGCGGGTGGACCGGTACGGCAACAACGTGGTGGCCCGCACCGAGCTGGGCCGGGCCGAGCGGGTGGTGCTGGCCGGGCACCTGGACACCGTGCCGATCGCCGACAACGTGCCCTCCCGGGTCGAGGGCGACCTGCTCTACGGCTGCGGCACCTCCGACATGAAGTCCGGCGTGGCCGTCCAGCTCCGGCTGGCCGCCACCGTGACCGAGCCCAACCGCGACCTCACCTTCGTGTTCTACGACTGCGAGGAGATCGAGGCCGCGCACAACGGCCTCGGCCACCTGGCGGAGCGTCACCCGGACTGGCTGGCGGCCGACTTCGCGGTCCTGATGGAGCCCAGCGGCGCCATGGTCGAGGGCGGTTGCCAGGGCACCCTGCGGGCCGACGTGAAGCTGACCGGCACCCGGGCCCACGCCGCCCGCAGCTGGCTGGGCGACAACGCCATCCACAAGGCCGCCGAGGTGCTCCGCCGGCTGGCCGCCTACGAGCCGCGCCGGGTGGAGATCGACGGCCTGGAGTACCGGGAGGGCCTCAACTGCACCCGGATCAGTGGCGGCGTGGCCGGGAACGTCATCCCGGACGAGTGCCTGGTGCACGTGAACTTCCGCTACGCGCCGGACCGTTCGGAGGCAGAGGCGGCCGAGCACGTGCGCGAGGTGTTCGCCGGCTACGAGGTGGAGGTCACCGACACCGCCCCCGGCGCGCTGCCCGGCCTGGACCAGCCCGCCGCCCGCGCCTTCCTGGAGGCGGTCGGCGGCCAGGCCCGCGCCAAGTTCGGCTGGACCGACGTGGCCCGGTTCTCCGCGCTGGGCGTCCCGGCCGTCAACTACGGCCCGGGGGACCCGAACCAGGCCCACAAGCGGGACGAGCACTGCTCGCTGAGCGCCATCGCCGAGGTGGAGGAGCGCCTGCGGGTCTGGCTCACCGCCGACTGACCGTCACCTGGCGTACCGCCCGTTTTTCCCCGACAAAGGGGATCAACGGGCGTACTGTTCCGTCATGACAGGCACAGGAGACGAGAACACCACGTACGGAACCGACGAGCGCCCCGAGAAGAAGAGCGTGCCGGAGAAGCGCAAGGGCCCGGTGCTGCTCCGCCGGGACCAGGTCAGCACCGGCACCACCGACCAGCGGCTGCTGGACACCACCGGCCCGACCGACTGGCTGCACACCGACCCGTGGCGGGTCTGGCGGATCACCTCCGAGTTCGTCGAGGGCTTCGGCGCCCTGGCCGAACTCCCGGCCGCGGTCAGCGTCTTCGGCTCCGCCCGGACCCCGGTCGACTCGCCCGAGTACGCCGCCGGGGTGGCCATCGGCCGGGCCCTGGCCGAGGCCGGCTACGCGGTCATCACCGGCGGCGGGCCCGGCGCCATGGAGGCGGCCAACCGGGGCGCCTCGGAGGCCGGCGGCCTCTCCGTCGGGCTCGGCATCGAGCTGCCCTTCGAGCAGGGGCTGAACGAGTTCGTCGACCTCGGGCTGAACTTCCGGTACTTCTTCGTCCGCAAGACGATGTTCGTGAAGTACGCGCAGGGCTTCGTGGTGCTGCCGGGCGGGCTCGGCACCCTGGACGAGCTCTTCGAGGCGCTCACCCTGGTGCAGACGAAGAAGGTCACCCGCTTCCCGGTGGTGCTCTTCGGCACCGCCTACTGGGGCGGCCTGGTGGACTGGCTGCGGGACACCCTGATCGCCCAGGGCAAGGCCAACCCCGCGGACCTGGAGCTGTTCCACGTCACCGACGAGATCGACGACGTGCTGAAGATCCTGGAGGAGAGCCGCCGCCCGGCGGAGGAGGTCTGACGGTCCTCGGCTACGCGAGCCCCCGGCGGGCCACCGCCGGGGGCCGGGTGCCGCGGATCGAGGCCACCATGTCGAGCACCTGGCGGGTCTCGGCGACCTGGTGCACCCGGTAGACCTGGGCGCCCAGCCAGGCCGAGACCGCGGTGGTGGCCAGGGTGCCCAGCAGCCGCTCGTCCACCGGCCGGTCGAGGGTCTCGCCGACGAAGTCCTTGTTGGAGAGCGAGACCAGCACCGGGAAGCCGGTCGCGGTCATCTCCGGCAGGCGGCGGGTGGCCTCCAGCGAGTGCCGGGTGTTCTTGCCGAAGTCGTGGCCCGGGTCGATGATCACCGCGTCCCGCCGCACCCCGAGCCCCACCGCGCGCTCGGCCAGCCCGACCGTGACGTCCAGGATGTCGGCCATCACGTCGGCGTACCCGACCCGGTGCGGCCGGGTGCGCGGCTCGGCCCCGCCAGCGTGCGTGCAGACCAGCCCCACGTCGTACCGGGCGGCCACCGCGGCCAGCTCCGGGTCCACCCCGCCCCAGGCGTCGTTCAGCAGGTCGGCGCCGGCCTCGCAGACCGCCTCGCCGACCTCGTGCCGCCAGGTGTCCACGCTGATCACGGCCCCGGGGTGACGCTTCCTCAGCTCCGCCACGAAGGGCACCGTGCGGCGCAGCTCCTCCTCGACGGTGACCTCCTCGCCCGGCCCGGCCTTCACCCCGCCGATGTCCAGGATCGCCGCGCCCTCGGCCACCGCCCGGTCCGCGGCGGCGAAGGCGGCCTCGTCCGCGAAGGTCGCCCCCTTGTCGAAGAACGAGTCGGGCGTGCGGTTGACGATCGCCATGATGACGAGTTCGTCGGCGCCGAATTCGCGCGGGCCCAGACGCAGTGCCACCGGTGTCTCCTCCACGGCTCGCCCGGGTGCAATGATGGGCCCCGGTCTGTTCGGGGACCATGATCCCATCTCTCTCGTCTCGTGCCGGGCCCACCGGAGTACTGGAGGACAGCTCGTGTTCTGGTTGGTCGTGGTGGCGATGGCCGTGGTGATCGGCGGGACGGCCCTGGTGGCCCTCGGCGGGGGCGGCACCCTGCCCGAGGCGGAGCACGACCGGATCGCCGCCCGGCTCCCGCAGGACCGCCCGCTGAGCCGCACCGACGTGGACGAGATCCGCCTGCCGATGGCCGTGCGCGGCTACCGGATGGACGAGGTGGACGACGTGCTGGACCGGCTCGGCGCCGAGCTCGCGCTGCGCGACACCCGGATCGCCGAGCTGGAGGCCGCCGCGGTACCGGCCGGGGCCGGTTCCGCCGTCGGTTCCGCCGCCGCCGCGGAGGCCGCCGCCGCGGTCGCCTCGTCCGTCGAGCTGACCAAGGGCCGGGACGGGGACGCCTGATGACCGGAGGCGCGGTGCTCGGCGCGGACGGCCTGAAGCGCTGCGGCTGGGGCGACTCGGCCGACGACTACCGGGTCTACCACGACACCGAGTGGGGCCGGCCGGTGCACGGCGACGACGCGCTGTTCGAGCGGGTGGCGCTGGAGGCCTTCCAGTCCGGGCTCTCCTGGATCACCATCCTGCGGCGCCGGGAGGGCTTCCGGGCGGCCTTCGCGGGCTTCTCGATCGAACGGGTCGCGGAGTTCGGCGACGGGGACGTGGAGCGGCTGCTCCAGGACGTCGGCATCATCCGCAACCGGGCCAAGATCGAGGCCACCATCGCCAACGCCCGGGTGGCCCGTGAACTCGACGGCGGTCTGGACGCCCTGATCTGGCGTCACGCCCCCGAGCCCGGCCCGGCCCCGCACGCCCTCTCCGACGTGCCCGCCGTCACCCCGGGCTCCACCGCGCTGGCCAAGGAGCTCAAGAAGCAGGGCTTCCGCTTCGTCGGCCCCACCACCGCCTACGCCCTGATGCAGGCCTGCGGCCTGGTCAACGACCACCTGGCCGACTGCCACGCCCGTTAGCCCCGCAGGGCGCCGGGAACGTACGTGGTCACCCCAGGGGCGCGGGGAACTGCGCGCAGGGGAACGGCAGCACCTGCAACTGGCTGACGTGCCCTCAGTTGCAGGTGAGCCGCGGTCAGCGGCCGTTCGGCCGAGCCGGGCTGGGCCGGGACGGCGGCCACGGG
>NZ_JBSFGS010000059.1:0-15288 GCF_053596675.1 Kitasatospora sp. NPDC001664 | reverse complement strand
TGAGCCCACGTACACCCCGAGGTCGCGACGAACACGATCGCCGCCAGCACCTCGCGGTCCCCGTGGCGCCGCCGGCCACCACCCTGCGGGCGCACTGGAGCGTCCGGCACCACCAACTGGAACAACTCCCACAGCTCGTCCGGCACCAGCCGCTCAATGATCAGCACGCCCGGAGTCTACTCAACCCACCCAAATGAGATGTCTTCTAAGCGGGTCGGGGTGCCGAACGGGATGACGTCGGCCCAGTCGAGGTCGTCGAGCGAGGCCTCCAGGACGTGCTCAGTCTCCTCGACGTGGTCCGCCCACTCCTCCTCGGTGGCGATGACGGCCTCGGGGGCCACCCCTCGCCCCGGCTCTCCTCCGCTCCGCATCCGGGGAGCAATCGCGGTTCCGAGACTTCGTCACCAGTGCGCCCCACCAGGCGAATTGGCCCCCCGCGAAGTGGTGCGAACCGCACCGTCCGGGACGGGTCGGGTCATGTGGGCGGTGTTCGGGCCGGCGGCTCCGCACGTTCGACGCCGGTGGTGCCCCGGCCCGGGTCAGCACCGTGCGGGGGCGGCCCCGGATACCGCGTGGCGGGGCCGAACCGGGGGGAGTAGCCTGCCGCCCCGGCCCGTGAACACGGGCCGGACGGCCGGGCCACGGGCTCGGCTCCAAGGGGAGGTTGGGACATGGGGGAGCGCGTTCGCGCCCCGCGCCGCTTCGGTGGCAGAGGATTCGCGGCGGTGGCCGCACTGGCGGTGGTGTTGGTCGGTGGGGTGGCCGTACCGGCGTCGCACGCCGAGGGGGGTTTCGCACCGTCGTTGAAGGCGGCTGGGGACCTGACCGGTGACGGCCGGACGGACGTGATGTCCGTGAACTCGCTGGATCTGACCGTGCTGCCGGCCGGCGGGGCGCCGTACACGGCGTCCACCGCGGCGCAGAGCCCCGCGGGCGTGGACTGGGGGAGCTACCAGGTCACCCGCCGGGGCAGTGCCACCGGGACCGGGACGGACGACCTGTACGCGTTCGAGCGGTACGGGCACGTGCTGTACCTGTACCCGAACGACGCCAACTCGGGTGGCAGGCCCGGGTACTTCACGAAGAAGGACAAGGCCGTCAAGGTGGCCAAGCCGGCCACCTGCGCGGCTGGCACCGACTGCACCGGCTACGACCCGACCTGGAACTCGGCGACCCAGGTGGTGGCCACCGACGGGATCGCGAACAAGGACGGGATGCCCGACCTGGTCACGGTCGAGGGCGGCCGGCTCTGGTACTACCCGGGCAAGGCCGGCGGCGCGGTGATCGGCGCTCCCGTCCAGCTGAGCGGTGGCGGCTGGGCCGACGTCCCGGTGATCGCCCCGGGCAAGGTCGGCGGAGTGCCCACCCTCTGGGCCCAGTACGACTGGTGGCAGCCCGTGGTGTCCTCCTACCGGCTGGAGCTCGGCGCGAACGGCCTGCCGGTCGGTCCGCTCCGCTCCCCGGACGACACCTTCCTCCTGCAGAACGGTGAGCGGGACACCGGCGGCGCCCCGAAGTGCTTCAGCATGTTCGAGGGCGGCGTGGTCCCCTGCAAGACCGAGCTGACCGGGTGGCAGCTGTACGCGGACGGGACGCTGCGCCAGGGCGACCACTGCCTCTCCGGCGGTGACGAACCCGCCAGGGTCGGCTGCCTGAAGAGCGACGCGCGGGTCTGGAAGCCGGCGGCCGGCGGCGGCCTGGTGAACGCCTCCGGGTCCTGTCTCGCGGCGCGGGCGGACACCGTCGCCCTCGAGCCCTGCGACGGCTCGGTCCGCCAGCGCTGGGGACGGTGGAGCGCCGGACCGGCCGCCGACCCGCTGCCGCTCCCGGAGCCGCTGGCCGTGGTCAACCTGCCGGAGGACTCCCTCTTCACCGGCTACGTCCCGGCCTTCGGGTCGCCGGGTGACCTGGACGGGGACGGGAACCCCGAACTGAGCACCCAGAGCGACGCGATCGTCGTGTACAAGGGGGCCGCGCCGGTCGCCGGGGTGGCCGGGTTCGCCGGGAAGACCTCCTACGGGCGGATCGGGCGGCAGTTGCAGACGGTCGCCTGGCCGACCTGGACCGACGTGAACGACGTCTTCTACTCGGCGTGCGTGAGCCTGACGGTGGACCAGGGCGGCAGCCTGGTGGTCACCGAGCTGGCCACCGGCAAGGTGCTCTGGTCCAGCGAAACCCCGGGGCACGTCGGCGGGCGGATGGTCCTCCCGGAGCAGGGGGCGTTCCAGCTCCAGGACGCCCGCGGCACCGTGTACTGGTCGGCTCCCACGCCCGCCAACGCCCTCTCCGTCCTGGACGACTGCAACGTGGTGCTCCGCGACCGGAGCGGCGTGGTGGGCTGGTCGACCCGGACGTACGACCCGGCCCACGAGACCCGCGGCGTGCCGCTGGTGGCGGGCCGCACCCTCAAGGCCGGCGAGCAGCTGGCCACCGAGCGGACCGCCCTGGCCATGGGTGCCGACGGGAACCTGGTGCTGACCGACCGTCAGTCCGCCAAGGTGCTCTGGACTTCGGGCACCGAGGGCCGCCCGGGTGCGGTCGCCACCCTGCAGACCGACGGCAACCTGGTGATCCGGGACGCGGCCGGCGCGCCGGTCTGGTCGAGCGAGACCTGGGGTGCCGCGGGCGTGCGGCTGGTGGTCCAGACGGACGGCGACCTGGTGCTGTACGACGTCGACGGCGTGGTCCGGTGGACCACCGGGACGCGGTTCGACGGACCGTGGACGCCCCCGGGGACCGTGGTCCCCTCGGGCCGTACGGTGCGGTCGGGCGAGACGGTGGAGTCCGCGGCGGCCCGGCTGGTGATGCAGCCGGACGGGAACCTGGTGCTGTACTCCAAGGCCACCGGCAACGCCCGCTGGTCGACCAAGACCTGGGGCAACAACGGCGCCACGGCCACCGTGCAGTCGGACGGCAACGTGGTGGTGAAGGCCGCCGACGGCCGGGCCCTGTGGGCCTCCGGCACCTGGACCCAGCGCAACGCCCGGCTGGTGGTGCAGGACGACCTCGACCTGGTGGTCCGTGCCACCGACGGCCGTGGGGCCTGGGCCTCCGGGACCGGCAACACCGCGGGCGTCTCGCGCGGCATCCCGGTCCGGGCGGGCTCCGTGCTGCGCAGCGGTGAGGCGACCACCGAGTGGATGAGCCGGACCGCCCTCACCATGCAGGCCGACGGCAACCTGGTGCTCAGCACCGGTACCCGGGGCCCGGTCTGGTCCTCCCGCACCTGGGGCAACTCCGGTGCCCGGGCCACCCTCCAGCAGGACGGCAACCTGGTGGTCTACGCGGCCGACGGGCGGGGCCTCTGGTCAACCGGCACCTGGGGCCACCCGTCCTCGGTGCTGGTGGTGCAGGGCGACGGGAACCTGGTGCTGTACGACGCCGACGGCGTCCCGCTCTGGGCGACCGGCACCAGCCGGTAGCTCCCGGCCCGGCTCACCCGGCGTCACACCCGCACGGCGGCCCCCCGGTCCTCCACGGACCGGGGGGCCGCCCTCGTTCGCACGGATACCGCCTGGCGGATGCGAACGGGTGGACGATAACCTGCCCCCCCTGGCCCGTGCTCACGGGCCGGACGGCCGGTGCTCGGTGCCCGGCACCACGGGGAGGTTGGGACATGGGGGAGCGCGTTCGCGCCCCGCGCCGCGCAGGCGGCGGCAGACGATTCGCGGCAGTGGCCGCACTGACGGCGGTGGTGCTCGGCGGCCTCGCCGCGCCCGCGCACGCCGCAGCACCGGCCGCGCCCGTGACGGCGGCCGGGGTGCTCAACGACCTGACGGGCGACGGCAAGGCCGACGTCCTCACGAACTCCGGCAACAACCTGACCGTGCTGCCGGCCGGCGGAGCGCCGTACCGGGCGGCCACCTCGGCGGACAACCCGGAGGACAGGATCTGGAGCGAGTACCAGGTCACCCACCGGGGCAGTGCCACCGGGACCGGGACGGACGACCTGTACGCGTTCAGCCGGTACGGGCACGTGCTGTACCTCTACCCGAACGACGCCAACTCCGGTGGCAGGCCCGGGTACTTCACGAAGAAGGACAAGGCCGTCAAGGTGGCCAAGCCGGCCACCTGCGCGGCCGGCACCGACTGCACCGGCTACGACCCCACCTGGAACTCGGCCTCCCAGGTGGTGGCCACCGACGGGATCGCCAACCAGGACGGGATGCCCGACCTGGTGACGGTCGAGGGCAACCGGCTCTGGTACTACCCGGGCAAGGCCGGCGGCGCGGTGATCGGCGCCCCCGTCCAGCTCGGCACCGGGGACTGGAACTCCGTCACCCTGATGGCCCCGGGCAAGGTCGGCGGCGTCCCCACCCTCTGGGCCCGTAGTCCCGAGCTCGATCCGGCCACCGAGGCGTACCGCCTGGAGTTCGGCCCCGACGGCCTGCCGGTGAAGCTCCTGCCCTCACCGCGGTCGTTCTTCGCCCTGCAGACCGCCGAGCGCGACGCCGCCGGGGCCAAGCAGTGCCTCGCCAACGGACAGCTGAAGAGCTGCGCCTCCGGCGTCACCCGGTGGCGGCTCGCGACCGACGGCACGCTCCGGGAGCTGGGCCGCTGCCTGGCCCTGCGGGACGGCCGGGCCGGTGCGGAGGACTGCACGGGCGAGCCCGCGCAGCAGTGGAAGCCCCGGCCCGACGGCGGGCTGGCCGCCTCCGACGGCAGCTGCCTGACGGCGCTCGCCGCGCAGGCGGCGGCGGGGACGGCACCGTGTGACGGCTCGTCACGGCAGGTCTGGGGCGCGCTGACCGCCGACCCGGCCGCCGGGCCCGCGCCGCTGCCCGCCCCGTTCACCTTCCTCACCGTCCCGCGGATCGCCGATCCCGGTGCCGACTACTACAACGAGTTGACCTCCGTCTCCTCGCCCGGCGACCTGGACGGCGACGGGTACCCGGAGCTGCTCACCAGCGCGCTGACGAAGTTCACGTCCACCCAGAGCGAGCTCACCTTCGTGCGCCGCGGGACGGCCCCGGTCGGCGGCCTGCACCGGCTCGGTGCGGCGGAGTCGCTCGGTGACCTCCGCACCCCCCGCAACACGGCCACCGCGGGCGGCGGGGCCTGGCCCGGGGACGTGCTCTACTCGGCGTGCGCGAGCCTGAAGGTGGAGCCGGGCGGCAGCCTGGTGCTCACCGACCTGGCCAACGGCCGGGTGCTCTGGTCCAGCAACACCCCGGGCCACGCCGGCGGGCGGATGGCCGTCCGGTCGGACGGCGTCCTCACCCTGCGCAGCCCCGACGGCCAGGTCTACTGGTCGCCCCAGGGCGTGTCCGTCGGCGGATCGGGCAATGTGCTGACCGTGCAGGACGACTGCAACGTGGTGCTCCGCAACGGCGAGGGCACCGCGCTCTGGTCGACCCGGACGTACGACCCGGCCCACGAGACCGCCGGGGCCGTGTTCCTGGCGGGGCGTTCGCTGAAGGCCGGCGAGCAGTTCACCGTCGACCGGACCGCCCTGGCCATGGGCGCGGACGGCAACCTGGTGCTGACCGACCGTCAGTCCGCCAAGGTGCTCTGGACCTCGGGCACCGAGGGTCACCCCGGTGCGGTCGCCACTCTCCAGGTGGACGGCAACCTGGTGATCCGCGACGCGGCCGGCGCGCCGCTCTGGTCGAGCGAGACCTGGGGCGCCGCAAGCCCCCGGCTGCTGCTCGAGTGGAACGGGAACCTGACGATGTACGACGCCGACGGCCGGCGGCTCTGGCTGACCAACACCCGCTTCGACGGCGTGGACACCCGCGGCACCGTGATCCCCTCGGGCCGGACGGTGCGGTCGGGCGAGACCGTGGAGTCGAAGGCGGGCCGGCTGGTGATGCAGGCGGACGGGAACCTGGTGCTGTACTCCAAGGCCACCGGCAACGCCCGCTGGTCGAGCAAGACCTGGGGCAACGCGGGCGCCACGGTCACCATGCAGTCGGACGGCAACCTGCTGGTCAAGGCCGCCGACGGCCGTCCCCTCTGGGCCTCCGGCACCTGGACCCGGCGCAACGCCCGCGCCGTCCTGCAGGACGACCTCAACCTCGTCGTGTACGGCACGGACGACCTCGTCTACTGGGAGTCGGGCACCAGCAACCAGGCCGGCGTCAGGCTGGGCACCGCACTCACCTCCGGCTGGGTGCTGCGCGCCGGCGAATCGGTGACCCACGCCGTGATGGGCCCGCCGAATCCGGTTGTCCTCACGATGCAGGACGACGGCAACCTGGTCCTGCGGGTCGGCGGCGGCACGGCCCCCGTCTGGTCCGCCCGCACCTGGGGCAACCCGGGGGGCCGGGCCGTCCTGCAGCCGGACGGCAACCTGGTGATCCAGGCCGCCGACGGCCACGCCGTGTGGTCCACCGCCACCTGGGGCCACCCGGGTGCGGCGCTGGTGCTGCAGAACGACGGGAACGTGGTGCTGTACGACGCCGACGGGGTCCCGCTCTGGGCCACCGGCACCTACCGGTAGGCCCTGGCGCCCCACTGACGCCGCGTCACCTCCGTGCGGGGTGGTGCCCGGTCCGCTCCACGGGCCGGGCACCACCCTGTCGGCGTCTGTTCACCGAATTCCGCGTGGTGGGTGCGAACTGACGGGCGATAACCTGCCCCCCGGCCCGTCTCCACGGGCCGGTCGGCCGGGCCGAAGGCCCGGTGCCACGGGGGAGGTTGGGACATGGGGGAACGCGCTCGCGCCCTACGCCGCGCAGGCAGCGGACGATTCGCGGCCGCGGCCGCACTGGCGGCGGTGCTGACCGGCGGTCTGGCCGTGCCGTCGCACGCGGAGGCGCAGCCGGCGCCGGCCGCGAAGGTGGCCGGTGACCTGACCGGGGACGGCCGGGTGGACGTGCTCACGGTGAGCACCGCGACCCCGCAGCCGCTGCCCGGGCTGACGGTGCTGCCGGCCGGCGGTGCGCCGTACACGGCGTCCACGGCGGCGCAGAGCCCGGACGGCCGGGACTGGTCCACCTACAGGGTGAGCAGCCGGGGCAGTGCGACCGGCGGCAAGGGGGACGACCTCTTCGCCTTCAGCACCGGTTCGAACACCCTCTACCTGTACCCGAACGACGCCAACTCCGGTGGGAGGCCCGGGTACTTCACCAAGCCGGACCGGGCCGTCGTGGTGGCCAAGCCGGCCACCTGCGCGGCGGGGTCGGACTGCACGGGGTACCAACCGTACTGGAGCTCGGTCACCCAGGTGCTGGCCACCGACGGGGTCGCCAACAAGGACGGCCTGCCGGACCTGGTCACGCTGGAGGGCGACACCGTCTGGTACTACCCGGGCAAGGCCGGCGGCGCGGTGATCGGCGCCCCGGTGAAGCTGGGCATCTTCAACTGGACCGGGGCCACCCTGATCGCCCCGGGCAAGGTCGGCGGCGTGCCGACGCTCTGGGCGTCCGCCCTCCGCGGCTCGACCCCGGCCCTCGTCTCCTACCGCCTGGAGTTCGGCCCGGACGGCCTGCCGGTGAAGCAGCTCTACTCGCCGATGGCCGCCTTCGCGGTGCAGAACGGCGAGCGGGACGCGACCGGGGGCCGGCAGTGCCTCAACGGGACGGGCTCGGTGCTGCCGTGCGCGCAGGTCTCCACCCTCTGGCGCGAGGCCACGGACGGGACGCTGCGGGACGGCAACCTCTGCTTCACCCTCCGGGACGGCAGGTTCACCACCGAGGACTGCTCCGGGCTCCCCGCGCAACAGTGGAGGCCCACCGCTGCCGCCGGGCTCCGGGCCGCGGACGGCACCTGCCTGACCGCCGTTCCGGGTGCGACGGCCACCACGGCGCCGTGCGACGGCTCGGCCCGCCAGACCTGGGGCGCGATCACCGCGGACCCGGCCTCCGGCCCGGCCCCGTTCCCGGCGGTCTTCGACATGCTGAGCTTCCCGGGGAAGGCCAAGCCCGACGCCTGGTACTCCGCCGAGCGCTCCTTCTCCTCGCAGGGCGACCTGGACGGGGACGGCAACCCGGACCTGCTGGCCGCCATGTGGTCCAGCAAGGCCCAGGACCTGGTCACGGTCGTGCACCGGGGCGCCGCCCGGGTCGGTGACCTCCTCCCGCTCGGCCCGTACGAGTCGTTGGGCGACCTCAGCCGGATCCGGAGCAAGGTCTCCTCCTCCGAGACCGTCGGCGCGCTGGACGTGCTCTACTCGGCGTGCGTGAGCCTGAAGGTGGACCCGCGCGGCAGCCTGGTGGTCACCGAGCTGGCCACCGGCAAGGTGCTGTGGTCCAGCAACTCGCCGCAGACGCCCGCCGGCCACCTGGCCGTCCGGTCGGACGGCGTGCTCGAACTCCGCACGGCCAACGACTACGCCTACTGGTCGAACACCACCACCGTCCCGGGCAGCTACGGCCCCGCCGTGCTCTCGGTGCAGGACGACTGCAACGTGGTGCTCCGCAACGGCCAGGGCACCGCGCTCTGGTCGACCCGGACGTACGACCCGGCCCACGAGAGCGCCGGGTCCCTGCTCCTGACGGGGCGTTCGCTGAAGGCCGGCGAGCAGCTGACCACCGAGACGACCGCGCTCACCATGGGGGCGGACGGCAACCTGGTGCTGACCGACCGTCGGTCCGCCAAGGTGCTCTGGACCTCGGGCACCGAGGGCCGCCCCGGTGCGGCCGTGGCCCTGGAGGCCGACGGCAACCTGGTGATCCGGGACGCGGCCGGCGCGCCGCTCTGGTCCAGCGAGACCTGGAACACCACCGGTGCCCGGCTGCTGCTGCGGCCGGACGGCAACCTGGAGATCCTCGACGTCGACAGCAGGGCCCGCTGGTCCACCGGCACGAACCACCCCGAGATCGACGTCAGGGGCACGGTGATCCCCTCGGGGCGCACGGTGCGGTCGGGCGAGACGGTGGAGTCGCAGGCCGGCCGGCTGGTGATGCAGGCGGACGGGAACCTGGTGCTGTACTCCAAGGCCACCGGCAACGCCCGCTGGTCGAGCCGGACCTGGGGCAACCAGGGCGCCACGGCGACCATGCAGTCGGACGGCAACCTGCTGGTCAAGGCCGCCGACGGCCGCCCCCTCTGGGCCACCGGCACCTGGACCCACCGCAACGCCCGCGCCGTCCTGCAGGACGACCTGGACCTCGCCGTGTACGACACGGACGGCAGCCGCCTCTGGGCCACCGGCACCGACAACCGGGCCGGCGCCCGGCGCGGCGCGCCGCTCTGGTCCGGCACCTCGCTGCACGCCGGCAACGCGGTGGCCGCCGCGTACGACAGCACGGTCGTCCTCACCCAGCAGGCGGACGGCAACCCCGTCCTGGCCGACGCCGGCCGCGCCCTCTGGTCCGCCGGCACCTGGGGTCACCCGGGCGCGTACCTGTTCGTCCAGAGCGACGGCAACGTCGTGGTCTACGACGACACCGCCCGCCCCCTCTGGTCCACCCGCACCTGGGGCCACCCGGGCGCGTACCTGGTGGTCCAGGCCGACGGCGACCTGGTGCTGTACGACGCCGACGGCGTCGTCCCGCTCTGGGCGACCGGAACCCACGTCTGAGGATTGACGCGCCGTCACTTCCGTGCGGGGGTGGCGCCTGGACCCTACGGGGTCCAGGCGCCACCCCCGTCGGCGTTCACCGGATACCGCGTGGCGGGTGCGAACTGACGGGCGATAACCTGCCCCCCCTGGCCCATGATCACGGGCCGGACGGCCGGTGCCGCCGGGCCCGGCGCAATGGGGAGGTTGGGACATGGGGGAGCGCGTTCGCGCCCCGCGCCGCGCGGGTGGCGGCAGACGGCTCGCGGCCGCGGCCGCACTGGCGGCGGTGCTGGTCGGCGGTCTCGCCGTGCCGTCGCACGCGGAGGGCCCGACGGCCCCGGCCGCGAAGGTCGCCGGTGACGTCACCGGCGACGGCAAGGTGGACGTGGTCACCGCGACCGGGTCGGTGCTGAGCGTGCTGCCGGCCGGCGGTGCGCCCTACGAGGCGGCGGACCGCGGGCCGAGCCCGGTCCCGGACGCCAACGCATGGGGGAACCTGCAGGTCAGCCACCGGGGCAGCGCCACCGGCGGCCGGGTCGACGACCTGTACGTCTTCAACGCCTACAACAGCTCGCTGTACCTGTACCCGAACGACGCCAACTCCGGCGGGAAGCCCGGGTACTTCACGAAGAAGGACAAGGCCGTCAAGGTGGCCAAGCCGGCCACCTGCGCGGCGGGGTCGGACTGCACCGGCTACGACCCGACCTGGAACTCCACCAGCCAGGTGCTGGCCACCGACGGGATCGCGAACAAGGACGGCATGCCCGACCTGATCACGGTCGAGGGCGAGAGCCTCTGGTACTACCCGGGCAAGGCCGGCGGCGTGGTGATCGGCGCCCCGGTCAAGCTCAGTGCGGACGAGGCCTGGCGCTCGACGGTGCTGATGGCCCCGGGCAAGGTCGGCGGCGTCCCCACCCTCTGGGCGGCCCCGGCGAACGGCGCCGTGATCGCCGGTTACCGGCTGGAGTTCGGCCCGGACGGCCTCCCGGTCAAGCGGTTCGCCTCGCCGTTCCCCGCCTTCGAACTGCGGAGCGCCGCGCTGAACTCCGACGGGAACGAGCAGTGCCTCGTCGTGAAGGACGGGATGCGGCCGTGCGCGACCTACCGTTCCACCTTCTGGCGCTTCGCGACCGACGGCACGCTCCGGGCCGGGAACCTCTGCCTGATCCAGCGCGGCGGTGCCCTGCTCACCCAGGAGTGCATCGGCGAGCCCGGCCAGCGCTGGAAGCAGGTCGCCGACGGGGGCCTGGCCGCCGCGGACGGCACCTGCCTGACGGTGCTCCCGGGCCGGACCTACGGGACCCGGCCCTGCGACGGTTCGCCGGAGCAGAGCTGGGGCGCTCGGCTGCTGAGCGGGGAGCCCGGACCGAAGCCGTTCCCGGCGCCGCTGGACCTGGTGTCCTTCCGGGCCAAGTCGGACTACGACAGCGAGTACACCGCCGACAGCCGGTTCACCTCGCCGGGCGACCTGGACGGGGACGGGAACCCCGAGCTGGTCACCACGCGGACCGCGCCGCAGGGCCAGGGGACGGACTGGGTGGTGCGCCGGGGTCTCGACGCGGCCGGCGGAGTCGGCCGGCTCGGCGCGGAGGACGCGCTGGGCGACCTCTTCACCGTCCGGAACCGGATCTCGGAAGGCGACCGGCCCGGCTCGCTCCACGTGCTCTACTCGGCGTGCGCGAGTCTGAAGGTGGACCGGTCCGGCAGCCTGGTGCTCACCGAGCTGGCCACCGGCAAGGTGCTCTGGTCGAGCAACACCCCGGGCCACGTCGACGGCCGGATGCTCGTCCGGGCCGACGGCCACCTGGAGCTGATCGGCAACGACCACAGCTCCTACTGGAGCAGCACCGGGCCGACCGGCGCGGGGGCCCACCTGCTCACCGTCCAGGACGACTGCAACGTGGTGCTCCGCAACGTCCAGGCCACGCCGGTCTGGTCGACCCGGACGTACGACCCGGCGCACGAGACCGCCGGGATCCCGCTGCCGGCCGGTCGCCCGCTCAAGGCGGGTGAGCAGGTGGCCGCCGACCGCACGGTGCTGGCCATGGGCACTGACGGGAACCTGGTGCTGACCGACCGTCAGACCTCCTCGGTGCTCTGGACCTCGGGCACCGAGGGCCGCCCCGGCGCGGCCGTCGCCCTGGAGGCGGACGGCAACCTGGTGATCCGGGACGCGGGCGGCGCGCCGCTCTGGTCCAGCGGCACCTGGGGCAACCCCAGCGCCCGGCTGGTCGTCCAGCGCGACGGCGACCTGGTCATGCAGGACGCCGACAGCAAGGTGCTCTGGTCCACCGGCACCCGCTACGGCGGCGTGGAGACCCGGGGCACCGTCATCCCCTCGGGCCGGACGGTGCGGTCGGGCGAGACGGTGGAGTCCAAGGCGGGCCGGCTGGTGATGCAGCCGGACGGGAACCTGGTGCTGTACTCCAAGGCCACCGGCAACGCCCGCTGGTCGACCAGGACCTGGGGCAACCAGGGTGCGGTGGCGACGGTGCAGGGCGACGGCAACCTCGTGGTGAAGGCCGCCGACGGCCGCCCGCTGTGGGGCTCCGGCACCTGGCAGTACCCCAACGCCCGTGCCGTGCTCCAGGACAACCTCGACTTCGTGCTCTACGGCACGGCCGGCTGGTCGGCCTGGTCGACCCGGACGGACAACCGCGAACCGGCCGTGAGCGGCGCGGTGCTGGAGCCGGGTCAGGGGCTGACCAGCGGTCAGGCGCTGGTCAACCTGACGTACGGCCCGTCCGTCCTCACCATGCAGACCGACGGCAACCTGGTCCTGGCCAACGCGGGCCGCGCCCTGTGGTCCAGCCGCACCTGGGGCAACTCCGGTGCCCGGTTCACCCTGCAGCCCGACGGCAACGCGGTGGTCTACGCGGCTGACGGCCGGGCCCTCTGGTCCACCGGGACCTGGGGCCACCAGGGCGCCTACCTCGTACTGCGAGGTGACGGTAACCTGGTGCTGTACGACGCCGACGGTGTGCAGATCTGGGCCTCCGGGACCCATGTCTAGGGGCTGACGCACCGTCACTTCCGTGCGGGGGTGGCACCCGGACCGTCCGAGGTCCGGGTGCCACCCCCGTCGGCGTCCGTACACCGGGTACCGCGTGGTGGGTACGAACGGGCGGGCGATAGCCTGCCCCCCCTGGCCCGTGACCACGGGCCGGACGGCCGGGCCGAGGCCCGGCTCCAGGGGAGGTTGGGACATGGGGGAGCGCACTCACGCCCCGCGCCGCGCAGGCGGCGGCAGACGATTCGCGGCGGCAGCCGCGCTGGCGGCGGTGGTGCTCGGCGGCCTCGCCGTGCCCGCGCACGCCGCAGCACCGGCCGCGCCCGTGACGGCGGCCGGGGTGCTCAACGACCTGACCGGCGACGGCAGGGCCGACCTGCTGTCGACGGGCGGGGCGGACCTGGCGGTGCTTCCGGCCGGCGGTGCGCCGTACCCGGCGTCCACGGCGGCGCAGAGCCCGCTGGGCGGGTCGTGGCAGGAGTACCAGGTCAGCAGCCGGGGCAGCGCGACGGGTACGAAGACGGACGACCTGTACGCCTTCATCAACGCCTCGGACGCGCTGTACCTGTACCCGAACGACGCCAACTCGGGTGGGCGGGCCGGGTACTTCACGAAGAGGGACAAGGCCGTCAAGGTGGCCAAGCCGGCCACCTGCGCGGCGGGTGCGGACTGCACCGGCTACGACCCGACCTGGAACTCGGCGACCCAGGTGCTGGCGACCGACGGAATCGCGAACAAGGACGGGATGCCCGACCTGGTCACGGTCGAGGGCGGCCGGCTCTGGTACTACCCGGGCAAGGCCGGCGGCGCCGTGATCGGCGCCCCCGTCCAGCTGGGCGGCACCGGCGCCTGGGGCGGCCTCACGCTGATGGCGCCGGGCAAGGTCGACGGCGTGCCGACGCTCTGGGCCGAGGTCGCCAGCCAGCGCGTGACGGTCAGCTACCCCTTGGAGTTCGGCCCGGACGGTCTGCCGGTGCGGCCACTGTCCCCGCCGGACGCGGCCTTCCGGCTGCAGAGCGGCCAGCCGGCCCCCGACGGGACCTGGCGCTGCCTGTACGACACCGGCCTCGAGTCCTGTGAAGACACCGATCCGCAGTGGCTGCGCGGATCGGACGGCACCCTGCGCCGGATGGACTACTGTCTGACGGCCGCGCTGGACACCGGCAAGGTCCGCACTGCGGCCTGCACCGGCGAGGCCGCCCAGAAGTGGACCTCGGTCGCCGACAGCCTGGTCGCCTCGGACGGCCGGTGCCTGGCCAACCAGGCGGACCGGACGGCGGGCCTGGCCCCGTGCACGCAGTCCCCCCGGCAGAGCTGGGGCTCCGGGCCGCAGACGCCTGCCGGACCGGAGCCGCTCCCGGCGGCGTTCGACCTGCTCACCGTGCCGGCCCCGATCAGCTCCGATCCGGGCTACGTCTCCGTGCCGCTCGACTACCGCACGCAGGGCGACCTGGACGGTGACGGCCGTCCGGAGCTGATCACGCGCCACTCCCGGTACACCTACGGCGGCACCCTGGTCGTCGTGCACAAGGGCGTCGCACCGGCCGGCGGGCTGGCCCGGTTCGGCGAGGCCACCTCGGTCGGTGACATCCAGCAGCCGGTGCGCCGTGTGAACGGACACGGGCTGGTGAACGCCGACGTCCTCTACTCGGCCTGCGTCAGCCTGAAGGTGCAGTCCGACGGGAGCGCGGTGGTCACCGAGCTGGCCACCGGCAAGGTGCTCTGGTCCAGCAACACCCCGGGCCACCCGCTGGGCTCCCTGACCATGGAGGGGACGGGGCGGCTCGCCCTGGCCCGGCACTACGACGATTCGTACTGGTCGCCCCCGGGCGTGGCCGGCGGTGGGTCGGGCACCGTGCTGTCCGTGCAGGACGACTGCAACGTGGTGCTCCGGGACGGCAAGGGCGCGGTGCTCTGGTCGACCCGGACGTACGACCCCGCGCGCGAGCTGCTGGGCACCGCCGTGCCGGCCGGGACCCGGTTGGCGAACGGCCAGGAGGTGGTGGCCGGCCAGGTCCTGCTGAAGATGGCCACCAGCGGGAACCTGAACCTGATCGACCGTCAGACCTCGCGGGTGCTCTGGACCTCGGGCAACACCCCGTTCCTCCCGGCGCCCCCGGACGCCGGGGTGGACGGTGCCCTCCAGCCGGACGGCAACCTGGTGATCCGGAACAAGGACGGCAACCCGGTCTGGTCCAGCGGGACCTGGGGCACCCAGGGTGCCCGCCTGGTGGTCCAGTCGGACGGCAACCTGGTGATCTACGACGCGGACGGCAGGCCGGTCTGGTCGACGGGCACCTGGTTCGGCGGCGTGGACACCCTGGGCCACCCGCTCTGCTCGGGCTGCCTGCTGATCCCGTACGAGACCGTCGAGTCCAAGGCCGGCCGGCTGGTGATGCAGCAGGACGGGAACCTGGTGCTGTACTCCAAGGCCACCGGCAACGCCCGCTGGTCCAGCGGGACCTGGGGCCACCCGGGCGCGACGGCCTTCATGCAGGGCGACGGGAACCTGGTGGTCCGGGCGTCGGACGGCACGGCGCTCTGGGCCAGCGGCACCTGGGGCCGGGGCAACGCGCGTGCGGTGCTCCAGGACGACCTCAACCTGGTGGTCTACGACCCCGCCGGCCGGGCCCTGTGGGCCACCGGCACGGACAACCGGGTGGCGGCCCGCCGCGGCACCGCGCTGTTCGCCGGTGCCGTGGTGAAGAGCGGCGAGGAGGTGCACACCCCGATCACTTCGCCGATCTGGCTGCAGATGCAGTCGGACGGCAACCTGGTGCTGCACTTCAACCCGGTCGGTGCGGTCTGGTCCTCCCGTACCTGGGGCAAC
>NZ_JBSFGS010000058.1:0-16115 GCF_053596675.1 Kitasatospora sp. NPDC001664 | reverse complement strand
CGAGGAACCTGCGGTTCTCCCGGGCCATGACCTTGATGCTGGGGATGGCCTGCTCGAAGGCCTCGCCGAGAGCGCGGTCCGGCGGGAAGTTCGTCGCAGGTCCCCCGCTCGATCGCCGGACCCTCCAGCCCGCGCTTCATCCACTCGATGTCGTCCGGCATCTCATCCACTCCTGTTCGACCCATGCGTCGACCCCTGACGGGTTGTCAGGACCGCATCCAAGTCGGCGGCTTCGCAGAGTCGATGGGGTGGTCCGGAGCTGTGCCATATCGGCTGCGGTGCCAGGCCACCTGTTCGGGGGTCATCGAGGACGAGATCTTCTGTACGTCGCCAAGGTGTCTGTTGTCCCCTCGCGCGGGCCGCCCGCGTCGGGCCCAGGTTTCGCGGGTTCGGTAGGTGAGGAGGGACACGTGGGAGGTGGGCTGCCAGTGCAGCGTGTACTCGGGGGCGTTGGAGTCCGGGACCTCCTCGAGGACGGTGCGGCGGTGGGCGAGCAGCCGTTGCAGTTGGTGGAGGCGCAGGTGGCGGTCGAAGCGGCCGTACCGCGCGCTGATCGCCGTGGGAACGGTGCCGGTGGCCCCGGATGCGAGCCGATGCACCTGGACGGTGAAGTGGTGGCCTTCCCAGGGGTGGTCAGGTGATTGCCGGTGCCAGAAGAACTCGACCAGTCCGTAGTCGTGCCACATGGAGTCGGCGTAGACGCTGGACTCCGTGAAGTCGGGGCCGAGGATCGCGGTGACCTCCTCGGGGGTGTGCGTCGGCTTGGCGCCGAGCACCGTGCCGGATGTGATCACGTCCAGGTAGAACGCGAGCGAGTGCGGGGTCAGGTGCCTTCTCCTTGGCTTCGCTGGGGGGCCTGGGGTCGGGGCCGGGTGTTGGAGCGGGTTGCTGCGGATCGTCGTCGTACCCGGGGTGGTGGTGAGGTGGGGGCCGGTGGGGAGATGGTGGCGTTCTCGCCGGGGGGAGGGCAAGTCCTCGCCGGCTCGGCGGGTGGTCGCCGGCCGTGCTCGGAGTGTGCGGTA
The DNA here is from genome assembly GCF_053596675.1 of Kitasatospora sp. NPDC001664. NCBI lineage: Bacteria > Bacillati > Actinomycetota > Actinomycetes > Kitasatosporales > Streptomycetaceae > Kitasatospora > Kitasatospora sp. NPDC001664. Next base: position 15,093 of record NZ_JBSFGS010000058.1, on the reverse strand, counting down.
CCTGGCCGGGCAGCGGGGCTCGACGGTGGTGGTTCGGGTTGGGTGGGTGTTGTCGGGTGGGGGTGTCAGAGTTGTGGTGGACGGGGCGGGTTGTCGGGGCCGGGTGGGTTGGGGTGGTTGGGTTGGGTTTGGTGATCGAGAGCCGGCCGTCGGAGTCGGTGTACGTGGAGCGGGTGTGGCGCAGTCGCAGTGAGGGCGCCGGTCGGATGATGTCGGTGGCGACGTCGCACTGGGAGCTGGTGTTCTGGGAGCACCAGGGCCAGGTGCAGGCTGCGGTGCTGGGGCCGGAGGAGAAGGCGTCGTGGGCGCCGGTGCCGGGGGACGCCGCCTTCTTCGGGATCAGCTTCGCGTTGGGCACCTCGATGCCGCACATTCCGGTCAGTTCCCTGGTCGGCGGGAACGCGGAGATCGCTGACGTGACGCGGCGTTCGGTGTGGTTGAAGGGCTCGTCGTGGAGGGTGCCCGACTACGACAACGCCGAGGCGTTCGTCCTCCGGATGGTGCGCGAGGGCATCGTGGATTTGGACCCGGTGGTGCCGGCCGTGCTCGGCGGCGCCCGCCCCGATGTCTCCGACCGCACCCTGCAGCGGCGCTTCTCCGCGGCGACCGGCCTGACCCAGGGTGCCGTGCGCCAGATCGACCGCGCCCGGCAGGCGGCCGTGCTGATCCGGGAAGGGGTCTCGGCGGGGGAGGTCGTGCACCTGCTGGGGTACTTCGATCAGCCGCACCTGGCACGGTCGTTGAAGCGCTATGTCGGGCGGACGGCCACGCAGTTGGGCGTCCGGGACGCGGCGGAGCCGCTGTCGCTTCTGTACAAGACCTCGCCCGCGGTGCCCGCCTAGTGTTCAGGACGTAGCCGGAACGGGGTCCAGCTCCCCTCGCCGAGGGCGGGCTGTGGGCCCCGAGTTCATCGTGGAGGAATCATGCGCAAGGTCGTCTCGGGTCTGTTCGTCTCGCTCGACGGTGTCGCCCAGTCGCCGAACGAGTGGCAGTTCGCGTTCGACGAGGAGATGGGCGCGGCGTTGGCCGGCACGCTGGAGTCGGCCGACACGATCCTGCTGGGCCGGGTGACGTTCACCGAGTGGGCCGGGTACTGGCCGACGGTGACCAGTGGCGAGGACGCCGGCTTCGCCAAGTGGATCAACGACTCGCCCAAGTACGTCGTCTCCTCGACCCTGGACAGCGTCGAGGACTGGGCGAACAGCACCCTGGTCAAGGGCGACCTGGTGGCTGCGGTCAACGAGCTCAAGGCCGGCGAGGGCAAGGACATCACGGTCGCGGGCAGCCCGACGCTGGTGCGCTCGCTGCTGGAGCTGGACCTGCTGGACGAGCTGGTGCTGCTCATTCACCCGGTGGTGGCCGGCGGGGGCCGCAAGCGGCTGTTCGCCGATGACGGCGCGCTGACGAAGCTTCAGCTGGTGAGTGCCCAGCCGACCAGCAGCGGGGTGATCATCGCGACGTACCGCCCCGCGCGCTGAACGGAGCGCCGTGGCGGACCGTGCCGTGGACATGGCCGGTGCGCCACGGCGACCCGTCGGCCCACCAGGCGGTGAGCCCACCGGCCATGAGCCCGGACCACGACGGCAGAGCGGGGGCGGGCCGTTCGGCACCGCGGTGATCGACGACAGCGACGGCAAGAAGATCGGTACCGCCCGCAGCCTCCGCGACCAGGGCGCCGTCGTCGCCAAGGCGCGACACCCACCGACCGTGCGTCCCGGGCGCCTGTTTCGGGCAGCGGACGTTCCCGGCAGCGGGCTCCGGTGCGCCAGGGCGGGGCGGTGGGGCCGGCCGTGCTCCTCAGGCGGTGGTCGCCCTCACCGTGGCCGTGGCCGTGGTTGCGGCGGCCTGTCGGCGGGCGAGGCGGTAGCCGGAATCCGCTGGCGTGTACGGCCGTTGGCCGACCAGACTGGGGCGGAGGTGGAATCGGAAGGGGGACGTGGTGGGTGACCAGCCGGTTGTCGGTCTGTGGTTGAGGGAGCGGACCGACCCGTGGGACTGCGAGCCCTGGCTCCGCGATTTCTGCGGCGTCAGCCCGTCGTGGGGTGAGAAACCGGCTCCGGTGATCCTCGTTCGCGATCCGGCTCCGCTGGGCCTGCCGGGCTTCGACCTGACGGATGTCCACTCAGTGGACTACGGGTGGCCCGAGGCGCCCGATCCCGACGATCTCGTCGACGCCGCGCTCCCGCAGGGCCTCGTGCCGCCGGCCGAGGTGGCGTGGCTGCACGCGGTCGGCCGCGGGCGGGCCAATCAGGTCGTGCTGGGCCACCTGGCGCTGTTCCTCGCGCAACGCCACGACGCGTTGATCGACGTCTGTTACCTGCTCGGGTCGGGTCCCTACGACGACCGGGACGACGAAGCCCAGCTCGCCGACGCCCGGGCCGTGGCCGCCTCGCTGCCCGGAGGTGTCTGGGAAGTCCCGTACCTCACCGAGGACGGCGACACCTGGTACCGGCACGTCTGCGACCGCGAGGCGTTCGCCGCCTGGCTCGACCACCCCGGATTCGAGCTGTACAGCTGATCCGGAGCTCTGGCGCGGCCGCCGCCGCGCCGGCTCGCACGCGCTCACCGACGCGTTCGACAACGCGCGCAACCGCACCCGCCTACGAGCTGCGCCGAGCCGAGCGACAGGCGATGGCGTCGCCGGTACGTGCTGTCGGGTACTCGGGTACGACGAAGCCTCCCCTCGCTGGTGTCAGCAGGGGGAGGCTTCGTCGTCTGTCAGTGCCGACCGTCAGGTCAGATGCTGAGGACCTGGCCGGGCAGGATCATGTCGATGTCGCCACCGATGACCTGGGCGTTGTTGCCGTACAGGGTGGTGAGGTTGACGCCGTGGGCGGCGGCGATGGCGCCGAGGGTGTCGCCGCTCTTGACGGTGTAGCTGCCGCCGGTGCTCTTCTGCACCGGCGCGGCCGGGGTGGTCTTGGTGACGGGCTTGCGCTCGGTGCCGCGCGAGGCTGCCTGGGTGTCGTTCTTGGGCGCGGCCTTGGTGCTCTGGTCGGCCTGCTTGGTGGACTTCACCGGGGCGCTGGTGTCGGTCTGGGCGGGGGTGCCGCCCTTGGTGAGGCCGGCCTTGACGGAGCAGACGGGCCAGGCGCCGGGGCCCTGGGAGGCGAGGACCTTCTCGGCGACGGCGATCTGCTGGCCCTTGGTGGCCTGGTTGGCGGAGGAGGCGTACTGGGTGCCGCCGTAGGCGGCCCAGGTGCTCGGGGTGAACTGCAGGCCGCCGGAGAACCCGTTGCCGGTGTTGATGTTCCAGTTGCCGGTGCTCTCGCACTGGGCGACGGAGTCCCAGGTCGAGGAGGACGCGGCGGAGGCCGAGGTGGCCGTGACGAGGCCCGCAACCGGGAGAGCGGCCACAGCGCCGCCCATCAGGACCATCCGCAGGCGGTTGCGCTTGGCGGAGGTGGTGGTGGCGGTGGTCTCGTGACGGAAGGTCATGCAGATCCTCTCGGAAAACCCCAGGCGGACGGCACGGAGCGGGCCCGAACAGTGGGCGGTGCTCCGAGATGTCTCACGCAGCGGGCGGCCTCTCACACGTGGGACGTGGTCTGCCGCCCCGGTCACCTTCGCCGCGTGTCGCCCGGCCGCCTCAAGGGGCGGGGGCCGCGGGTGGTGAACCCGGGAAGTGCGCTGTGCACTGGTTACGAAGCTACGAGCCACCGGGGCCTGGGACAAGCATTTCAGCGAAAAGCCAGCTCAGAGCAGCGTTACCGAAGGTACGGCCGAGCCCGCACCCCCGATTCCAAGGGCCCGCCGGACCCACCGCAAGATCCATCCGGGCCCCGATGTGGCCCCCGTCACCCCATGCGGGCGGTGACGGCGAGCACATCATCGACCCACCGCGAGGACACGGCCACGTACGGTCGGATTCGGCGGCGGAACGCGGTGGCCCCCGTCACAGCCGTCTCACGGCGCGGGCTCACAGCACCGGCTGGATGTCCCCCGTGGTGACGGTGTGCCCGGTGCCGCGGGTGGTCAGGTCGCCGGGGGGGATGCCGGGGTGGTGGCGGGTGTCGTCGGAGGAGGCGGGGGAGGGGTCGGCGAGGGCGATGCGGGAGACGATGCGGTAGCGGTCGCCGCGGTAGAGGGAGTGGACGTATTCGACCGGGCGGCCGGTGTCGTCGGTGGTGAGGCGTTCGAAGCGCAGGGCGGGGGAGAGGGCCGGGACGGAGAGCACGCGGGCTTCGCGGTCGCTGACCACGGTCGGTTCGATGGCCTGGACGGCTTCGCGGACGCGGACCCCGTGGGCGGCGAGGAGTTCGTAGAAGTCCCCGCTCTCCAGGGCGGCGGGGGAGAGGCCGGGGGCCAGGTCGGCGGGGATGTGGAGGTGTTCGATCGCCATCGGCTCGCCGTCCACCAGGCGCAGGAGCGCGATCTGGAGGATCTCGGCGGCGGGGGAGAGGCGCAGTTTCCGGGCGATCGCGGCGCCGGCCGGCAGCGTGGCGAACTCGAGGACCTGGCTGGTCCAGGTGCCGGAGGGGCGGGGGACGCTGAAGGACGGGGCGCTGCCGCCGGCGGGGGTCAGCTCCTGGACGATCTTGGCGAGGGCGACGAACATGCCCCGGCCGTGCTCCCTGGTCAGCAGGCCCTCGGCGACCAGTTCGTCGACGGCTGCCCGCAGGGTCGGGCGGGAGACGCCGAGTTGGGCGCAGAGGGTGCGTTCGGAGGGGATCGGGTCGCCGGGGGCCAGCGACTCGGCAAGTTCGCGTAGGTACTCCCGGACGTTTTCCCTCTTCAATCCCGTGCCTGTGGCCATCGCGGATCCCGTCCTTCATCGGTGCGTCACTGACTGGTCAGACCATACCAGACCAGTTCGCCGAGGTGACCAGTTACCGAAGGGTCTCCCCGGAGGGGCCAGGAGCTGGATCTTTCCGCAGTTGAAGGCCGCCTGTGGGCCGAAACGGAGGTCTTGACGGAGTGTCGGGGCTGTGCGACCTTCTCATACCACCGGCCAGACCAGTTGGTCCGACTGGTAAAGAAACGTCGAGAGTGGTCACTCCAGCAGACCGCTCTCACTCCTCCCCCAAGGCGGCACCAACGTGAGACCCACCGCTCTTCCGACCACCCTGCGCTCCGCGGTCGCCCTCCTGCTCGGCACGGCCACCCTGGTCGGCTGTTCCTCCTCTGGCTCCGACGGCGGCTCCACGGCGGCGACGCCGTCGAAGCTGACCGTTTGGATCATGCGGGACAGCGTGACCGACGGCTTCCTCCAGCGGTTCAAGGCCGACTTCGAGGCGGGCCACGCGGGCACCACCCTGGACGTCCAGATCCAGGAGTGGGACGGCATCGGCCAGAAGATCACCAGTGCGCTGGCCAGCAAGGACGCGCCGGACGTCATCGAGGTCGGCAACACCCAGGTCGCCCAGTACGCGGCCAGCGGCGGCGTCAAGGACCTCAGCGACAAGACCGCCGACCTCAGGGGCGCCGACTGGATCCCCGGTCTCGCCGAGCCAGGCAAGATCGACGGCAAGCAGTACGGCATCCCGTGGTACGCGGCCAACCGGGTCGTCATCTACAACAAGGACCTTTTCGCCCAGGCCGGGATCACCACCCCGCCGAAGACCCGCGAGGAGTGGATCGCCGACACCACCAAGCTCAACTCCGTTGGGAACGACGGCATCTACCTCTCCGGCCAGACCTGGTACGCGCTGGCCGGCTTCATCTGGGACGAGGGCGGCGACCTCGCCGTCAAGGGCGCGGACGGCAAGTGGGCCGGCGCGCTGGACACCCCGCAGGCCAAGGCCGGCCTGGCGTTCTACCAGCAGCTCCAGGCGCTCGGCAGCGGCCCCAAGGACTCCGACGAGGCCAAGCCGCTGCAGGCCGAGGTCTTCGCCAAGGGCAAGAGCGCGCAGGTCATCTCCACCCCCGGCGGCGCCGCGGCCATCCTCAAGGCCAACCCGGCGCTCAAGGACAAGCTCGGCTTCTTCCCGATCCCCGGCAAGACCGCCGCCAAGCCCGGCGCGGTCTTCACCGGCGGCTCCGACCTGGTCATCCCCGAGTCCTCCCGGCACCAGGACGCGGCGTACGAAGTGGTCAAGGCGCTGGCCGGTGACAAGTGGCAGACCGACATGGCCAAGGAGATGAGCTACGTCCCGAACCGGACCTCGCTCGCCACCGCCCTGGCCGGCAACGAGGGCGCCTCGGCGATGGCCGCCGGCGCCGTCAACGGGCACGCCACCCCCAACTCCCCCAACTGGGCGGCGGTCGAGGCGAACAACCCGATCAAGCAGTACATGACCCAGGTGCTCACCGGCGCCGACCCGGCCACGGCGGGCAAGGCCGCCTCCGAGGCCGTCACCAAGGCCCTCAACAGCTCCAACTGACCCCCGCAGAGCACTCCGAGAACGGGAGTCACGCCGTGCTCACCGCACCCGAGGCCGTACCCGCGGCCGCACCCCCGCCCGCCCAGGTCACGCCGCCGCCGCGCACCCGCGGGAGGCGCGGGGCACTCGCCGCGGCCTGGCCGTACCTGCTGATCGCCCCGACGCTGGTGGGCACGGCGTTCCTGCTGCTCTACCCGCTGGTCCGGAACCTCCTGATGTCGTTCCAGCACTTCAGGATGGCCGAACTCATCCACGGCGGAGCCGAGTTCGTCGGCCTCGCCAACTACACCCAGGTGCTGGCCGACCCGGACTTCTGGACGGTGGTGCGCCGCACCCTGGGGTGGACGGCGCTCAACACCGCGATCATCATGCTGTTCGGCACCCTGATCGCCCTGATGCTGGCCAGGCTCGGCCGGCGGATGCGCCTCGCGGTGATGAGCGGCCTCGTCCTCACCTGGGCCACCCCGGTCATCGCCGCCACCACCATCTTCCAGTGGCTCTTCCAGTCCCGCTTCGGAGTGGTCAACTGGTCACTCGACGCCCTCGGGTTCCACGGCTTCCGCGACTACGCCTGGTTCGCCCACGGCGGCTCGACCTACGCGATCCTGGTCGGGCTCATCGTCTGGCAGTCCGTGCCGTTCGCCGCCCTCACCCTGTACGGCGGCCTCACCACCATCCCCGCCGAGCTGTACGAGGCGGCCCGGCTCGACGGCGCCGGATCCTGGCAGACCTTCCGCCTCGTCACCTTCCCCGTCCTGCGGCCGCTGTTCGCCCTGGTCACCTCGCTGGAGGTGATCTGGTGCTTCAAGTGCTTCGCCCAGATCTGGGTGATCAGCCAGGGCGGCCCGTCGAACGCGACCACCACGCTGCCGGTCTACGCCTTCCAGATCGCCCAGTCCCTGCACAAGTACGACCTCGGCTCGGCCGTGTCCACGCTCACCGTCCTCATCCTCGCCGGCGCCCTGGTCTTCAACCTGCGCCGGATGTTCCGCCAGGAAGGAGAGGCGCTGTGAACGCCCTGGCCGCCCGCCGCACCCTGCGCCGGATCCCGCTCAACGCCGCCGCCCTGGCCGTCCTCGCCGTCTCGGCGTTCCCGGTCTACTGGATGGCGATCACCGCCCTCAAGCCCACCGCCGACATCCAGGCCGACACCCCCTCCTTCCTCCCGCTGCACCCCACCCTCGACCACTTCCGCACCGCGGTGGACGCGGACGGCTTCGGCACCTTCTGGCGCAACAGCCTGATGGTCACCGGCGGGGCCGTGCTGCTCTCCCTGGTGGTGGCGCTGCTCGCGGCCTTCGCGGTCGGCCGGATGCGCTGGCGCGGCCGGCGGGCGTTCATCCTGATGGTGTTCATCGCCCAGATGGCGCCCTGGGAGGCGCTGCTGATCCCGATGTACGTGATCGCCCGGGACACCGACCTGCTCGACAGCCTGTCGATGCTGACGCTGGTCTACTTCATGACCACCCTGCCGTTCACCATCGTCACGCTGCGCGGGTTCCTCGCCGCCATCCCGGTCGAACTGGAGGAGTCCGCCCAGGTGGACGGCTGCAGCCGGGCCGGGGCGTTCCGCCGGGTGACGCTGCCGCTGCTCGCCCCCGGCCTGCTCTCCACCTCGCTGTTCGGCTTCATCACGGCCTGGAACGAGTTCGCGTTCGCCAACACCCTGATCATCAAGAACCAGGACGCCCGCACCCTCCCGGTCTGGCTCTCCTCCTTCGCCAACGTGTTCGGCACCGACTGGGGCGCCACGATGGCCGCCTCCTCGCTCTTCATGCTCCCCGTCCTGCTGGTCTTCCTCGTCCTGCAGAACAAGGTCACCTCCGGCATGACCGCCGGCGCCGTCAAGGGCTGAGCCCGGCCCCCTGACGCTCCGTCAAGCCCTGCCGCCCACCCGCCACCTACCCCGGAAGAAGAAGATCCTCCCCGTGATCCTCCCGACCCCGGTCGACCTCGTCCGCACCGCCGGACGGTTCACCTTCACCGAGCGGACCACCGTCCGTGCGGACGGCGACGCCGCTCAAGTCGCCGACCTGCTGCGCACGTTGCTCGGCCCCGCCACCGGGCTGCCGCTCGCCCCCGGTGCGGCCGGAACGGTCGTGCTGACCCTCGACCCCGCCGAGCGGAAGCTCGGGGACGAGGGGTACCGGCTGACCGTCGACCCGTTCCAGGTGACCCTGCACGCCGCCCGGCCCGCCGGCCTGCGACACGCCGTCCAGACCCTGCGACTGCTGCTGCCCCCCGAGGCACTGTCACCGCGGCCCGTGCCCGGCGTCGTGTGGAGCCTGCCCGCCGTCCGGATCACCGACCGGCCCCGGCACCCCTGGCGCGGGTTCATGGTCGACACCGCCCGGCACTTCCAGCCGCTGGAGCGCCTGCTCGCCACCGTCGACCGGATCGCGCTGCACAAGCTCAACGTGCTGCACCTGCACCTCACCGACGACCAGGGCTGGCGGCTGCCGGTGGACGCCTACCCCCGCCTCACCGAGATCGGCTCCCGCCGCGCCCGCAGCATGGTCGGCCACGCGGGCTCCGCCCGCTACGACGACCTGCCCCACCAGGGCGCCTACACCAAGGCCGAACTGCGCCACCTGGTCGCGTACGCCGCCGAACGGGGCGTCACCGTCGTCCCCGAGATCGACATGCCCGGCCACACCCGGGCCGCGCTGGCCGCCTACCCGCACCTGGGCAACCACCCCGAGCGGCAGCTCGACGTGTGGACCGAGTGGGGGGTGTGCGAGACGGTGCTCGGCGTGCACGAGGAGGTGTTCGCGTTCTGCCGCGCGGTCCTGGACGAGACGATGGAGCTGTTCCCGTCCCGGTACGTGCACCTGGGCGGCGACGAGTGCCCCACCGTCGAGTGGGAGCGCAGCCCCGCCGCCCGTCGCACCGCCGCCGAGCTCGGCCTCGCCGAACCCGCCCACCTGCGCGGCTGGTTCCTCGGCCGGGTCGGCCGCCACCTGCTGGACGCCGGACGGATCCCGATGTGCTGGGCCGAGGCCGACGGCTCCACGCTCCCCGTCGAGTTCACCGTGATGCCCTGGCGGGACGCCGAGCACGGCCGGGAGGCCGCCCGGCTGGGCCACGACGTCGTGATGGCCCCGCACCGCTCCACCTACCTCGACTACCCCCAGAGCGCCAGCCCCGACGAGCCGCTCGGCCAGGCCGGCCTCGTGGTCGACCTGCCCACCGCGCACGGCCACCTCGCCCCCACCGACCACTGGGAGCAGGACGAGCGCGCCAGGGTGCTCGGCAGCCAGGCCGCGCTGTGGACCGAGTTCGTCACCACCGCCGAACACGTGGACTACCTCACCTACCCGCGCCTGTGCGCCATCGCCGACCACGCCTGGAACCCCGCGAGCGACTACGCCGAGGACTTCCTGCCCGCACTCGCCCGGCACCGCCCCCACCTGGCCGCGATCGGGGTCCACGCCGGGCGGCCCTGACGGCCCCTCAGGCCCCGCCTCCTGGGCCCTCAGGCCCCGCCCCCTGGCCCCTTAGCCCCGTCCCCCGGGCCAGGCCCCCCACAGACCCGGCCGACGGCCCACCGCCGACGGCCGCCCGCGGCGCGCGGACCACCTCCGCCGCCGCACCCCGCACGTGCACCACCGGAACGTCCTACTGCCCCGCCCCGAGCGGAGCCTCCCCCCACGGAAGGAACCACCGTGTCCGCACGTCCCCGCCCGATCAGCCGCCGCGCCCGGCTCGCCGCAGCCGCCGCCGTGGCCGCCGCCGGTCTGGCCGTCAGCGCGCTGACCGTCGTCCCGGCCTCCGCCGCCGACAAGTTCTCCGTCCAGTACCGCACCAGCGCCTCCGGCGCCACGGCCGACCAGACCGAGCCGTGGCTGCAGGTGACCAACACCGGCACCAGCACCGTCGCGCTCAACCGGATCACCCTGCGCTACTACTTCAAGTCCGACGGCCCGTCGGTCACCTACCGCTTCGCCTGCTCCTGGGCGGTCAAGGGCTGCGCCAACATCACCGGTACCTTCGGCACCCTGGCCAACCCCACCGCCACCGCCGACCGCTACCTGGAGATCGGCTTCACCGCCGGCGCCGGCTCGCTCGCCCCCGGGCAGTCCACCGGCGACATGCAGCTGCGGTTCTACCGGGCCGACTGGCAGACCCTCACCCAGTCCGACGACTACTCCTTCTCCAACTCCCAGAGCAGCTACGCGGACTGGCAGAAGGTCACCCTGCAGGAGGACGGCGCACTGATCTGGGGCACCGCCCCGGCCGGCAACAACCCCTCGCCGTCCGCCAGCCCCAGCCCCTCCCCGACCGGCTCCACCAGCACCCCGCCGGTCGACCCCAACGCACCCGCCCTGTTCGACGACTTCTCGTACAACACCAGCGCCGACGCGGCCATCCAGCAGCACGGCTGGACCGTCAAGTCCGGCCAGGGCGGCCCCGGCGTCCCCGGCGCGACCTGGTCCCCGGCCGACGTCACCTTCCCGACGGTGGGCGGCGGCAAGGTGCTCAACCTGCGCCTGACCACCGACGGCACCGCGGCGGGCACCAAGGAGACCGAGATCCAGACCACCGCGCGGAAGTTCAAGAACGGTACCTACGCGGCCCGGGTCAAGTTCGCCGACGCGCCCGTCAGCGGCCCCGACGGCGACCACGTCAACCAGACCTTCTTCGCCTTCACCCCGCTCAACGCCCCGATGGACCCCAACTACAGCGAGCAGGACTTCGAGTACCTGCCCAACGGCGGCTGGGGCGAGCAGGGCAACATCATGTACGAGACCACCTGGGAGACCTACAACCCCGACCCGTGGAACGCCGTCAACGCGCACGGCGAGCAGCGCCAGTCCTACGACGGCTGGCACCTGCTGCAGTTCACCATCGACAACAACAGCGTCACCTACTACATCGACGGCCAGCAGACCGCCTCGCACGGCGAGCCCTACCTGCCCGAGACCCCGCAGTTCATCGACTTCAACCACTGGCTGATCGACCTCAACGGCCAGACCTCCTCGACCCCGCGCTCCTACGACCAGCAGGTCGACTACGTGTACTTCGTCAAGGACCAGGTCCTCACCCCCGCCCAGGTCGCCGCGAACGTCGCCGCGCTGCGCTCCGCCGGCACGACGTTCAAGGACACCGTGAGCTGACCTGGCGTCAGTAGGGGGTGGCGACCGTGCCCCGGGTCCGCTCGGACCCGGGGCACCGTTGCGTGCCGGGACCTCGGGCGCGGTTGTGGTGGGGGAGCGTCAGTCGAGCAGGTGCCATTCGCGGGGGAGGTCGGCGGTGAGGAGGCCGCTGACCTCGGCGGGCGGGAAGTCGGGCCAGCTCCGGGTGGTCTCGTGGCGGCGGTTGAGGCGTCGGTCGAGGAAGCGCTGCGCCTGCCTGAGTGCCTCGGCGGCCCGCTCGGTGCCGATCCGTCCGTCTGCCAGGGCGTCGGCGAAGTCGTCGAGGTCCAGGAGGCGGTAGGGGTGGTCGGGCGGGCCGACGACGACGTCGATCCACAGGTCCGCGGTCCGCAGCAGACGCTGCCCGGGACCGTCCCACTCCACACTGACCAGGTCGCAGTACCACCAGCCGCGCTGCTGGGGCGGGAAGGTCACCGGCTGGTTGATCTGCACGGACTCCTCCAGCAGCACGAAGGTGCGCTGGACGTGGTCGGTGCCCGCCTCGTGGAAGCCCCAGTCGTAGGCGACGATGTTGCCGCGGCGGATCCCCACCGCTGACAGTGCCTCGTTGTGCAGGACGCTCACCCGCTCCTCGGAAGTCACGGGGCACCGTACCAACGCCCGGCGTCGGGCGTTGGGCGTTGGTGTCGGCGTCGGCTCAGGGGCGGGTGGTGAGCCGGGCGAGCGCGGCGTCGTGGCGGGCGCGGACCTCGGTGTCCGGGGCGGCCCGCAGGAGTGCGCCGAGCGCCCGGACGGCGCCGTCGTCGTAGCCGGCGGCTTCGGCCTCCCGCGCCGCGAGGTCGAGCTGGGCGATGCCGTCGTCGCGGTGGCCGAGCCCGAGCAGTGCCTCGCCCTTGATGGTGAGCAGCAGGAGGTGGGGGATGTCCGTGGTGGCGGGGCGGTCGTCGAAGGCGAGCGCCCGGTCGGCGGTGGTCAGGGCCTCGTGCCAGTGTCCGGCGTCGGCCCGGTGGCGGGCGAGGTGTTGGAGGGCGAGGCGTTCCATCCGCGGGTCGCCACTCGCGCGCGTCAGCTCGACCGCGCGTTCGCAGCCGCGCGCGGCCTCGTCGAGATCGCCGAGGGTGGCGTGGGCGATGGCGAGCACGAGGAGGGCGTTGGCCTCGGCGAAGGCGTCGTCGGCGGAGGCGGCGAGCGCGGCGGCGGCCGTGAGGTGGACGAGGGCCTCCGGAGTGCGGCCCTCCTCGGTGAGGACCCAGCCCAGCACGTTGAGCACCCGGGCCTCGCCGTGCCGGTCGGCGTCGGCCCGGGCGGCGGCCAGCGCGGTCTCCAGGAGGGGCACCCAGCCGTCGCGCACGCGCCACACGATCAGCGGCCACATCGACATGACCAGCCGCCAGGTCCGCCCGTGCAGTGCGGCGCCGTGCGCGGCGGCGACGGACAGGACGAGGTTGTCGCGCTCGGCGGCGTACCAGGCCACCGCGGCGGACCGGTCGCCGAACTCGCGCACCGCGGCCGGGTGGTGGAAGCCGGCCGGGAGCGGGAAGCAGTCCTCGGCACCTGGCTCGGCGGCCGCCACCGCCGCGGTGGCGGTGGCGGTGTAGTGGTCGAGCAGGCGGGTGAGGGCGCCGGCGTGGGCGTCGAGGCCGCGGGCGTGCAGCCGGACCAGGTCGTGCATCTGCCAGCGGCCGGGCGCGGTCTCGGTGAGCAGGTGCGCGGCGGCCAGGCGCTCCAGGGCGGTCTCGGCGGTGGCGGGGTCGGTGGCGACCAGCGCGGCTGCCGCGTACCGGTCGAGGTGGGTGCCGGGGTGGCGGCCGAGGTGGGCGAACAAGTCGCGGACGGGCTGCGGGAGTTGGCGCAGGGTCAGGTTCAGCGCGGCGCGGACGCCGGTGTCCTCCAGATCCAGCAGGCCCAGGCGGCGGGTGTGGTCGGACAGTTCGTCGGCCATCGTGGCCAGGGTCCAGTCGGGCCGCTGCGCCAGGCGGGCAGCCGTGACCCGCAGGGCCAGCGGGAGGCCGCCGCACAGCTCGGCCAGGCGCAGCGCGGCGGCCGGCTCGGCGTCGACCCGCTCGGCGCCCAGGATCCGGGCCAGGAGCGCGGTGGCGTCCTGGGGTCCCAGGACGTCGAGGGCGACGGGCCGGGCGGTGTCGCTGACGATCAGTGCGCCCAGGCGGTGGCGGCTGGTGACGACGGTGACGCAGCGGTCGCCGCCGGGCAGCAGCGCCCTGGCCTGGTCGGCGTCGCGGACGTTGTCCAGGACGACCAGGAGCTGGCGGTCGGCGGCCAGCGAGCGAAACAGCGCGCCCGCGCCGTTCTCCGACTCCGGTATCTGCTCGCGGGGCACGCCGAGGGCGAGCAGGAACTCGCGCAGCACCTCGAGGGCGGCCACCTCGCCCGTGTCGCTGAAGCCGCGCAGGTCGGCGTACAGGCGCCCGTCCGCCAGGCCGGCGGGGTCGTGGTGGGCCCAGTGCAGGACGAGGGCGCTCTTGCCGACCCCGGCGGGCCCGACGACCAGGCACACCGGCGCCTCGCCGGCCGTGGCCCGGGTCAGCGCGGCCAGCTCCGCGCCCCGGCCGTGGAAGCCGCGCGGTGCGCGCGGCAGCAGATCGGGCACGGCCGTCCTCGGAGGGAGACCGGCCACGGCGGTCGGCGTCGTGGCGGGCGTGCTTGGGGCAGGCGTGCTCGGGGTGGCCGCGCTCGGGGCGGGCGTGCTCGGGGTGGCCTCGGAGGTGGCGTCCGCGCTCGTGCTGGTGGGGGGCGTGGCGTCCGCGGTCGGGATGATGCCCGCCGGGGTGTTGCCTGCCGGGGCGTCGTGCCGCGCGCGTGCCGGGCGGGGTCGGCCCAGGCTCGCGGCCTCCTCCAGCTCCCGGGCGCCGGCCGCGTCCAGGCCCAGGGCCTTCGCCAGGGCCTGGACGGTGCGGCGCTGCGGTCCGCGGGAGCGGCCCTGCTCCAGGTAGGACAGGGTGCGCACGCTCACTCCCGCCGCGTGCGCCAGCTCCTCCTGGCTGAGCCCCGCACCACGGCGCAGCGCGTGCAACCGCGTGCCGAAGGAGCGGACGGCGGGTGTGGTGGAGGCCATGCCGATGATCTTTCCGTGCTCGAGGTGGCCCCGCCCGATGCCGAACCCCAACCCGCAAAAGTATGCGGTACCTACTTCTGCGGGCGAAATTGCATGGTCCGGGCCCGCCGGGCCGGGTTGGAATCGAAGCCTGAGGACGAACGCCCCGCAGCCACTCGCGGACACCCGGAGCCACCCGGAGACCTGCGCGCGCCGACGGGCCGTCCGTCCTCGCAGTCCCTCCCGCGCGAGCTCCTGCCCCGGCAGCGGCAGCGGCTCCCGCGGGGTCCTCGCCGTGCGGCCCGCACCCGTGCGCACGACACCCTCGGGAGAACCACCCCATGCACGTACCCGTGACGCCCACCGGGCGCCGAGCCGTCCCCCCGGCCCGCGAGGTTGCCGCCCTCTCCAGCTCGCGGGACTGAATCCCGAGGCCCGGCCCGCCACCGCGGGCTCGACCACCACCGTCACCACGCAGTCCGCACCACGTCACACAGCCACACCCCGGGGGCCGAGAAGTGCGCAATGAAGCCGAGTTCGTCAGTTTCGCGGAGGGCAGCACGCTGCGCCTGCGCCAGCTGGCCTACCTGATGTGCCGCGACTGGCACCTCGCCCAGGACCT
>NZ_JBSFGS010000057.1:0-18123 GCF_053596675.1 Kitasatospora sp. NPDC001664 | reverse complement strand
TGCTGGCCACCAAGTTCACCCAGGGCGCCTGGCTGGCCGTCCTGGCCGCCGCCGCGCTCTGGATGATGATGCGCGGCATCCGCCGCCACTACGACAGCGTGGCGGCCGAGCTGACGGTCGAGGACCCGCGGGCGGAGTCGGGGCGGCCCTCCAAGGTGCACGCCATCGTGCTGGTCTCCAAGCTGCACAAGCCCACCCTGCGCGCCCTCAGCTACGCACAGGCCTTCCGGCCGGACACCCTGGAAGCGCTGACGGTGGAGGTGGAGAAGGAGTCCACCGACGAACTGCGAGCCCAGTGGGACGCGTTCGGCATCGAGGTGCCGCTGAAGGCGCTCAACTCGCCGTACCGGGAGATCACCAAGCCGGTGACCGCCTACGTCCGCTCGGTCCGCCGGACCAGTCCCCGGGACGCCGTGGCGGTCTTCATCCCCGAGTACGTGGTCGGTCACTGGTGGGAGACCCTGCTGCACAACCAGTCCGCCCTCTGGCTGAAGAGCCGCCTGCTCTTCACCCCCGGCGTCATGGTCATCAGCGTCCCCTGGCAACTCTCCTCCGCCCCGCGGGCCGACCGCCCGGCTCGCCGGGCACCCGGCTCCGTCCGCCGAGGCGAACCGGCCAAGGCCGAGGACGTCCAAGCGTCGGAGAAGATCTGACACACCGTCGGGCCCCGGGACAGGCAGCGCCGTCCCGGGGCCCGACACGTTCCGGCCAAGGGCCGGTCTCGTCTGTATGAAGCGGATATCAAGAGCGCGTCAATGTAGCCGATTCATCCGTATGGAGGGCGTCAGGGCGCCTTAACCCGCGCAGACCGGCTGGTTTGCTGTGCGAGCCGGTCTGCCACCGGTGCCGTGAGGAGCCGATCAGGCCATCCGCGGCCAGGTCCTGAACCACTCTGGTGGAGCCCATGTCCGATCTGATCTACGTCGGTGTCACGGTCGCCGTGTTCGCCGTCATCGCCCTCATCGCACGGGGGGTGGAGAAGCTGTGAGCGCCGAGAACATCGCTGGTCTCATCGTCGCCGTCGCGCTCGTCGGCTACCTCATCGTGGCGTTGATCTACCCGGAGAAGTTCTGACCATGAGCTCCACTCTCGCGGGCTGGTTGCAGGCCCTCGCCCTCGTCGGCGCACTGGCCCTGTGCCACCGCCCCCTTGGCGACTACATCGCCAAGCTCCTCACCACCGCCAAGCACCTCAGAGTCGAACGCGGCATCTACAAGGTGATCGGCGTCGACCCGGAGGCGGACCAGCGCTGGCCCGTCTACCTGCGCTCGGTGCTGGCCTTCTCGGCCGTCTCGGTGCTCTTCCTCTATGCCCTGATCCGCCTTCAGACGCACCTGCTCCTCAGCCTCGGGGTCCCCGAGATGGAGGCGCACCAGGCCTGGAACACCGCGATCTCCTTCACCACCAACACCAACTGGCAGTCCTACAGCGGCGAGTCCGCGATGGGCCACCTGGTGCAGATGGCCGGCCTCGCGGTGCAGAACTTCGTCTCCGCCGCCGTCGGCATCGCCGTCGTCGCCACCCTGATCCGCGGCTTCACGCGGAACAAGACCGACCGCGTCGGCAACTTCTGGGTCGACCTCACCCGGATCAACCTGCGCCTGCTGCTGCCGCTCGCCTTCGTGTTCGCCCTCGTCCTGGTCGCCAACGGCGTGGTGCAGAACTTCCACGGCTTCCACGACGTGGCCGCCCTGACCGGGGGTCAGCAGTCGGTCCCGGGTGGGCCGGTGGCCTCGCAGGAGGTCATCAAGGAGCTGGGCACCAACGGCGGCGGCTTCTTCAACGCCAACTCCGCCCACCCGTTCGAGAACCCGAACGGCTTCAGCAACCTGCTGGAGGTCTTCCTGCTGCTGCTGATCCCCTTCGCCCTGCCGCGCACCTTCGGCAGGATGGTCGGCGACAACCGTCAGGGCTACGCGATCCTCTCGGTGATGGCGATCTTCTGGATCGCCTCCACCGCGCTGATCACCTTCTTCGAGTTCCAGCACTCCGGCCTCGCCTCGCAGGCCGCCGGCGCCGGGATGGAGGGCAAGGAGCAGCGCTTCGGCATAGCGGCCAGCTCGTTGTTCGCCGCCTCCACCACGCTGACCTCGACCGGTGCGGTGAACTCCTTCCACGACTCGTACTCGCCGTTCGGCGGCGGTCTGACGATCTTCAACATGATGCTCGGTGAGATCGCGCCCGGCGGTACCGGTTCCGGCCTGTACGGGATGCTGATCCTGGCGATCGTGGCGGTCTTCGTGGCGGGTCTGATGGTCGGGCGCACCCCCGAGTACCTGGGCAAGAAGCTCGGCGGGCGGGAGATGAAGTTCGCCTCCCTCTACATCCTCACCACCCCGACCCTGGTGCTGGTCGGCACCGGTGTCGCGATGGCCCTGCCCGACCAGCGCGCCGGGATGCTCAACTCCGGGGCGCACGGCTTCTCCGAGGTGCTGTACGCCTTCACCTCGGCTTCGAACAACAACGGCTCGGCGTTCGCGGGCATCACCGTGAACACCACCTGGTACGACACCGCGCTCGGTCTGTGCATGGTGCTCGGCCGGTTCCTGCCGATGGTGTTCGTGCTGGCCCTGGCCGGTGCGCTGGCCAAGCAGCAGCCCGTCCCCGCCACCCCGGGCACCCTGCCCACCCACAAGCCGCTGTTCGTGGGCCTGCTGTCGGGCGTCGTCCTGATCGTCGTCGGCCTCACCTACTTCCCGGCCCTGGCTCTCGGGCCGATCGCGGAAGGTCTCCACTGATGTCGTCCACCCTTACCCCCACTCCCGCTCCGGCCGGGCAGCCGCAGGCTCCGCACAGAGTCTCCGCCGGTCTGCTCGACCCGAAGCTGATCGCCGCCTCGCTGCCGGACGCGGTGAAGAAGCTCGACCCGCGCGTCATGGTCAAGAACCCGGTCATGTTCGTGGTCGAGGTCGGTTCGGTGGTCACCACCGTCGCCGCGATCGCGGACCCGTCCGTCTTCGCCTGGGCCATCACCGTCTGGCTCTGGCTCACCACCATCTTCGCCAACCTCGCAGAGGCCGTCGCCGAGGGCCGGGGCAAGGCCCAGGCCGACACCCTGCGCCGCACCAAGACCGAGACCATGGCCCGACGCCTCGTCAACTGGCCGGGGAGCCAGGCCGAGGAGGAGGTGCCCGGCACCGCGCTCCAGCTCGGCGACCACGTGGTGGTCGAGGCCGGGCAGGTGATCCCGGGCGACGGCGACGTGGTCGAGGGCGTCGCCAGCGTGGACGAGTCGGCCATCACCGGCGAGTCCGCCCCCGTGATCCGCGAGTCGGGCGGTGACCGTTCCGCGGTGACCGGCGGCACCAAGGTGCTCTCCGACCGGATCGTGGTGAAGATCGCCTCGGAGCCCGGCAAGTCGTTCATCGACCGGATGATCGCGCTGGTCGAGGGTGCCGCCCGGCAGAAGACGCCGAACGAGATCGCGCTCAACATCCTGCTGGCCTCGCTGACGATCGTCTTCCTGATCGCGGTGGTCACCCTGCAGCCGATGGCCACCTACGCGGGCGCCCCGCAGTCGATGATCGTGTTGGTGGCCCTGGTGGTCGCCCTGATCCCGACCACCATCGGCGCGCTGCTCTCCGCGATCGGCATCGCCGGCATGGACCGGCTGGTGCAGCGGAACGTGCTGGCGATGTCCGGCCGGGCCGTCGAGGCGGCCGGCGACGTCAACACCCTGCTGCTCGACAAGACCGGCACCATCACCCTCGGCAACCGCCAGGCCGCCGAGTTCCTCTCCGCCACCGGGGTCTCCACGGACGAGCTGGCCGACGCGGCCCAGCTCTCCTCGCTGGCGGACGAGACTCCCGAGGGCCGCTCGATCGTGGTGCTCGCCAAGACCGACTACGGTCTGCGGGCCCGCGCCCAGGGCGAGTTGGCGCATGCCACCTGGGTCCCGTTCACCGCCCAGACCCGGATGTCGGGTGTAGACCTCGACGAGGCCGACGGCGTCCACTCGGTCCGCAAGGGCGCCTCCGGCTCCGTCGCCCAGTGGGTGACCGACAACGGCGGCACCGTCGGCACCGACGTGACCGACCTCGTCCAGCAGATCTCGGCCGCAGGTGGCACCCCGCTGCTGGTCGCGTCCAGGATCGGCTCCGCCCCTGCTCGCGCCCTGGGGGTCATCCACCTCAAGGACGTGGTCAAGGAGGGCATGCGGGAGCGCTTCGACGAGCTGCGCCGGATGGGCATCAAGACCATCATGATCACCGGCGACAACCCGCTGACCGCCAAGGCGATCGCGGAGGAGGCGGGCGTGGACGACTTCCTCGCCGAGGCCACCCCCGAGGACAAGATGGCGCTGATCAAGAAGGAGCAGGCGGGCGGCAAGCTGGTCGCGATGACCGGCGACGGCACCAACGACGCCCCCGCGCTGGCCCAGGCCGACGTCGGCGTCGCGATGAACACCGGCACCATGGCGGCCAAGGAGGCCGGCAACATGGTGGACCTGGACTCCAACCCCACCAAGCTGATCGAGATCGTCGAGATCGGCAAGCAACTCCTCATCACCCGCGGCTCGTTGACCACCTTCTCGATCGCCAACGACGTGGCCAAGTACTTCGCGATCATCCCCGCGATGTTCGCCACCGTCTACCCCGGCCTCGACAAGCTCAACATCATGGACCTGCACAGCCCGCAGTCCGCCATCACCTCGGCCATCATCTTCAACGCCCTGGTCATCATCGGGCTCATCCCGCTGGCCCTGCGCGGCGTCAAGTACCGTCCCTCCGACGCCAGTTCGCTGCTGCGCCGGAACATCGGGATCTACGGCCTCGGCGGTCTGGTGGTGCCGTTCATCGGCATCAAGCTGATCGACCTGGTCGTCCAGTTCATCCCCGGCCTGAGCTGAAAACGGAGGAAAGAGCAATCATGTCCAAGCCCCTGCCCGCCTCCGTGCGCAACCACTGGACCGCGCTGCGGATGCTGCTGGTGATGACCGTGATCCTCGGCATCGCCTACCCGCTGGCCGTCACCGGCATCAGCCAACTCGCCTTCGCCGACAAGGCGAACGGATCGATCGTCAAGTCGGACGGGAAGGAGGTCGGCTCCAGCCTGCTGGGCCAGACCTTCGACCTCCCCAAGAAGGCCGCCCCTTCTGATTCGACCACGGGCGACGACGCGGACGAGGCCGCCCAGCCGGACCCGAAGTGGTTCCAGCCCCGCCCCGCCGCCTACCCCTACGACCCGAAGAGCTCCGGCGCCTCCAACCTCGGCCCCAACAGCGACAAGCTGCTCAAGGACATCGAGGACCGCCGCGCCGCGGTCGCCGCCTTCGACGGCGTCGACCCGTCCACCGTCCCGGTGGACGCGCTGACCACCTCGGGCTCCGGCCTCGACCCGCACATCTCCAAGGCCTACGCCCAGCAGCAGGTGGCCCGGGTCGCCAAGGAGCGCAAGCTCTCCGCGGACACCCTGAACAAGCTGATCGACAAGTACACCGAGGGCCCCACTCTCGGCTTCCTCGGCCAGGAGGGCGTCAACGTCGTCCTGCTCAACAAGGCGATCAGCGAGCAGAAGTGACCCCATCTCAGAGTTCTGACTAGCCGAACCGGCCCGGACGCGGGAAGTACACCCGCGTCCGGGCCGGTTCGCCCGCGTTCCCCGACCGTCGACCTCGCAGGAAAGAGCAGCGCCCATGCCCCGCGACCTCACTCCCGGCACCGCGCACCGACGCGGCCGGCTGAGGGTCTACCTCGGTTCCGCCCCCGGTGTCGGCAAGACGTACCGGATGCTGGACGAGGCCCGCAGACGCCAGGAACGCGGTGCGGACGTGGTGGTGGGCTACATCGAGTGCCACGGCCGCCGGCACACCGAGAACATGCTGCAGGGCCTGGACGTCATGCCCAGGGTCCAACGGACCTACCGGGGAACCGAGTTCACCGAGATGGACCTCGACGCCGTACTGGAACGCGGTCCTTCGGTGGTGCTGGTGGACGAGCTCGCCCACACCAACATCCCCGGTGGGCGGCACGCCAAGCGCTGGGAGGACGTCGAGGAGATCCTGACCGCCGGGATCGACGTCATCACCACCGTCAACATCCAGCACCTCGAATCCCTCAACGACGTCGTCCAGAAGATCACCGGCATCCCCCAGCGGGAGACCGTCCCGGACGAGGTGGTGCGCCGGGCGGACCAGATCGAGCTGGTCGACATGGCCCCGCAGGCGCTGCGCCGCCGGATGGCCCACGGCAACGTCTACAAGGCCGAGAAGGTGGACGCCGCGCTCTCCAACTACTTCCGGGTCGGCAACCTCACCGCCCTTCGGGAGCTCGCCCTGCTCTGGGTGGCCGGGCGGGTCGACGAGGGCCTGCGCGACTATCGCGCGACCCACAACATCGACCGGGTCTGGGAGACCCGCGAGCGCGTCGTCGTGGCCCTGACCGGCGGCCCCGAAGGGCAGACGCTGATCCGGCGCGCCGCCCGGATCGCCGACCGCACCGCCGGGGGTGAGCTGCTGGCCGTGCACATCTCCCGCAGCGACGGCCTGGCCGGTGCCTCACCGGGTGCGCTGGCCGAACAGCGCCACCTGGTGGAGACCCTGGGCGGCAGCTACCACGTGGTGGTCGGCGACGACATCCCCACCGCGCTGCTGGCCTTCGCCCGGGCCCACGACGCCACCCAGCTGGTGCTGGGCACCAGCCGCCGCGGCCGGGTCAACCGCTTCCTCACCGGCCCCGGCATCGGCGAGACCACCGTGGACGCCTCCGAGGACATCGACGTCCACATGGTCACCCACGAGTTCAGCGGGCGCGGCCGGCTGCCTTCGCTCGGCCGACGCCACTCCCACCGGCGCACGGTGGCCGGCTACACCGCGGGACTCGTCCTGCCGGTCCTGCTCACCGTTCTGCTCTCGTACACCTCGCTGAACCTCACCACCGACGCGCTGATCTTCCAACTCGGCGTGGTGGCGGTCGCGTTGCTCGGCGGGGCGGTCTCCGCCCTGCTCGCCTCGGTGGTCGCCTCCCTGCTGCTGAACTACTACTTCATCCCACCCGTCCACACCTTCACCATCACCGAACCCAACAACGTCATCGCCCTCGCGGTCTTCGCCGCCGTGGCCCTCACCGTCTCCACCGTGGTCGACCGCGCCGCCCGCCTCACCACCCGCGCCGCCCGCGCCACCGCCGAGGCCGAGACCCTCTCCACCCTGGCCGGCAGCGTGCTGCGCGGCGCCGACGCGCTGCCCGCCCTGCTGGAGAAGTGCCGCACCGCCTTCGGCATGGACACCGTCGCCCTGCTGGAGCGCACCACCGGTGACGTCCTGGCACGCAGCGACTCCCACAGCCAACCGGCCGAGGGCAGCGAGACGACCGAAGTCCCGGTCGCCGAAAGTGCCCTGCTCGTCCTGACGGGCCGTCGGCTGCCCGCCGCCGACCAGCGCGTCCTCACCGCCTTCGCCGCCCACGTCGGCGCCGCCCTGGAGCGCGACCGCCTCGCCACCGCCGCCGCCGAGGTCGAACCCATCAAGGCCGCCGACAAGATGCGCACCGCCCTGCTCGCCGCCGTCAGCCACGACCTGCGCACCCCGCTCGCCGCCGCCCTCGCCTCGGTCGGCTCACTGCGCAGCCCCGACGTCGAGTTCTCCGAGGAGGACACCGCCGAACTCCTCGCCACCGCCGACGAATCCCTCCTCAAGCTGACCCGCCTGGTCGACAACCTGCTCGACATGAGCCGCCTCCAGGCCGGCGCCCTCACCCTGCACCTCGCCCCCACCCACCTCGACGAGGTCCTCCCGCGCGCCGTCGACTCCCTCGCCGACCCCGACGCCCCCGTCCAACCCTGGGGTCTCACCGACGCTCCGCCCGTGCTCGCCGACCCCCCGCTGCTGGAGCGCGTGCTGGCCAACGTCATCACCAACGCCCTGCGCCACAACGCCCCCGGCGCCCCCGTCCTGGTCACCGCCTCCACCCACGCCGGACGGGTCGAGATCCGCGTCGTCGACCGCGGCCCCGGCATCCCGCCCGAGGACCGCGACCGCGTCTTCCTCCCCTTCCAACGCCTCGGCGACACCGACAACACCACCGGCACCGGCCTCGGCCTCGCCCTCTCCCGCGGCCTCGCCGAGGCGATGAACGGCACCCTCGACGTCGAGGACACCCCCGGCGGCGGCACCACCATGCTGCTCACCCTCCCCGCCGCCGGACCCGAATCCGACCCTGACACCGATCCGCAGGAGGCGGCACCGTGAGCCAGATCCTGGTCGTCGACGACGAACCTCAGATCCTGCGCGCACTGAAGATCAACCTGCACGCCCGCCGGTACGCGGTCCGCACCGCCGCGACCGGTGCGGAGGCCCTCGACCTGGCGGGGCGTCAGATGCCGGAAGCGGTCCTGCTCGACCTCGGCCTGCCCGACATCGACGGCATCGACATCATCCGCGGCCTGCGGGCCGGAAGCACGGTGCCGATCATCGTGCTCTCCGGCCGGGCCGACCCCGCCGAGAAGGTCCGCGCCCTGGACGCGGGCGCCGACGACTACCTCACCAAACCCTTCGTCATGGACGAGCTCCTCGCCCGGCTGCGCGCGGTGATGCGCCGCCCGGCCATCGGACAGCCACCCAAGGCCACCGTGGGCACCCACGTGGTCGATGTCGCGGCGGCGACCGTCACCGGCCCCGAAGGGCCCGTCCGGCTCACCCCGACCGAGTGGAAGATCCTGACCATCCTGCTGGCCAGGCCGGGCCGCCTGGTCCCCGGCCGGGAGATCCTGCGCGAGGTCTGGGGCCCCGACCAGGAACACCGCTCGAACTACCTGCGGGTCTACTTCGCGGGCCTGCGCCAGAAGCTGGAGCCCGACCCCGCCCGCCCCCGCCACCTGGTCACCGAACCGGGCATCGGTTACCGCTACGAACCCTGAACGCCCGGAGGTCGAGGCCTGGTGGCGAAGGCGGAGGGGGCGGAGACGCTTCGGCTGCGGGTGAGGCCGTGGGGGTAGGAGTCGCGCAGTGCGCGGTCGACGGTGGTCGCGAGCTCGACGTCGAGGGCGAGCAGGGCTCGGCTCCGCTGCACGCCGACGTCGGCCGGCGGGCCCGGCTGGGTGACGTCGGCGATCAGCAGCGGGACCTTGAGGCTGGTGGCGAGCGCAGACCGGCCGGGATCAGATCCAGCCCTGTTCGCGGGCCTTCAGAGCGGCCTGGAAGCGGCTGTCCGCTCCCAGACGGCGCATCAGGTCCGCGATGCGGCTGCGGTAGGTGCGGACCGAGATGCCGAGGGCCCGTGCTCCGGTTTCGTCCTTGCCGGCGCCGGCCATGGTCCGCAGCACGTCGCGGTCGGTGGCGGTCGGCCGTGGCGCCAGCAGGGGACGAGCGCACTCCCAGTGCTGTTCGAAGAGGTCCAGCAGCTGTGCCACCAGGCCGGGGTGACGCACGATCAGGGCGGCGGCGGTGATGTCGCGCGGGTCGGCGGCGACCAGGGCGGTGGTCCGGTCGAAGAGCACGATCCGGCCCAGCGGGCGGTCGGTGGCGCGCACCGCCGCGCCCAGTCCGGTGAGGTCGCCGGCGTGGGCGCGGACCCGCTCGTCGTCGAGTGCCGCGGTGTGCAGGACGGTGCGCATCCGCAGGCCGCGGCGGAGGTGTCTGCGGTTGGAAGCACTGACGGTGTCGAGGGCGGCGGTGATGATCGGCCCGGGGTGGGTGGTCAGGCACTCGTCGTGGGCGGAGAAGGCGAGGGCGTCGATGCGGTCCAGGATCTGCTCGAGGCCCTCGATGCGCTCGACGTCACGTTCGGGAGCGCGCCGGTCCGGCAGGAGGCTCCCCATCAGCGAATGTGCTGCGGCGATCTGCCGGATCTGGGACTGCAGTCGCACGAGGCGGCGCTGGCTGAGGTGGTCGAAGACGGTGTGCGGATCGGTGCCGTGGAAGGTGTCCTGGCCTCGGCGGGTCACCACGCCGAGGTGCTGGAGTCGTTCCAGCACCTGGTGGGCGGTGTCGAGGGGGAGACCGCAGGCGGACGCGACCTCGGGCGCCGCGATGCCGGGAGCGCGGAGCAGTGTGCGGTAGACGCGCTCGTCGTGGGCGTGCAGGCCCAGGACCGCGAGGGCGTTGTCGTTCATCGGCTGTTCCAGGATGGGCTGGCGAGGGGCGTCGGCTGTGGCGGTGGGATTCAGGTCCCCGGCAGGTGGGCGAAGAGCACGGGTGCGGCGAGGACGGCTGTCGTCGCCGCGATCGTCAGAGGCAGGGCCAGGGCGGCCGCGCGCAGCCGCTCGGTTCGGGCACGGCCGCTCTGGAGGGCGGTGGCGGCGGCGCAGCCGAGGCCGAGCGCGAGGGCGAAGGAGGGTTCCTGGCGGTGCAGGGCGGGTTCGGCGAGGAAGAGGGCGGAAGCGGCGGCGGTGGTCGCGGTGGTGCGGGCGGGGGTGGTGGCGGCGCGGGCGGCGGTGGCGGCGAGGGCTCCCGCGGCGGCGGCCAGCACGATGAGCCAGACCACGGCAGGCCAGGAGAGGGTGCTCCGCCCGGTCAGGGTGTCCGGTGCGAGGTAGCAGGTGGCGGCGGTGGCCAGGCAGCGGGCGCCGAAGGCCGCGCCGGTGCCCCGCGCGGCACGGTGGTTTCGTGCGGTGAGGCCGACGAGCAGCAGCCACATCATGCACCACGGTGCGAGGGGCCTGGTGATGGGGCCTAGGTGGGACAGGGTTTGGGAGAGGAAGCCGATCGTCGCGAAGGTGGCCGGGCCCGAGACGAGCCAGCGGCCGGCGGGCGGCTCGGCCGCAGTGGTGTGGCCTGCGGTCATCGGGGTGAGCCGACCGCTGCGGACGGAGTGTGATCGGGAGCGACGCAGGGGCACGGGGGGCTCCGGGGCGGGAGGGTGCGAGTGGAAGGAGGGCGCCGGCCGGGTCCGCAGCCCGGTGGCTGCGCGCCCGGGTCCGGCTGACGGGAGGGCGGTCAGTGGCCGGTCGGCGACCGCCCTCCCGTCACCTGGCACCCGCCGGACGGGGCGGGTGCCAGGAACTGTGGTGCGGGTGTGAGGGGTTCAGTCGCCGAGGGCCAACCAGCACAGGGTGGCGACGCCGAGGGCCGTGTTGACGGCGATGAGCGCGGCCGTCCACGCCGTGCCCGAACGGCCCTCGCCCTCGCGTCGGGTGACGATCGATCCGGTCACCACCACGATGTCCAGTACGGCCAAGCAGGCCAGGAGCTCTCGCATGCCGGGGCTCAGCAGATGTAGGTGGAGACGAGGGCGGAGACACCGGAGCCCACCGCGAGTGCGGAGGACAGCGCTCCTGCGGCTTCGGCGGAGATCGCGATGCCGACCACCGTGATGCCGCCGGCCAGTGCCGCCGCTCCGAAGACCGCCGCTCCGATGGCGGACACGGCGGACATGGCCGCGACGTGGCAGAACCCGCGCGGCTCGGGGCCGGTGTCGCCCCGCAGGACCAGGGTGCCGTCGACGTTGTCCAGGTACACCGTGACCCCGGCCGACGCGTGGACCAGGGTGGACCGGCCCGGTTCCAGCCGGTCGCGGGCCGCTTCGACGGCAGCCAGTATCTGCTGGGTGACGGCTCGCTGAGTGGGGTCGGCCTGGGCCACGGCAATGGTTTCGGGATCGCGGTGGGGCGCGGTGGCGGCCGAGGCGGTGCCGGCGGCGGCCAGAAGCATGGAGCAGGCGATGGTCGCGGCGACCGTGACCGAGAACGGCCGGGACAATCGAGAATTCATTTCTTCCCTCCGATGGGTTATTTCCGGTTCAGGCGGCGAGGAGCAGGCCCCGGACGGGGCGATTCAAATCTATCCGCCACCGCAGGGCAAGCCGGGCGGATTTGGTGCAGGTTCCTGCGCGCCTCGCTGCATCTTCCTGAATTGCGACCGGTGATTGCCGTGGCCCTGGTGCATGCGAATGGCCCGGGGCGTGCGTGCCTAGCGGAATTCCAGGAGTCACTCGGCCTGCTTCGCCTTCTTGGGCCGCCGACGCCGGGCCGGCGTGGCGGCCTCCACCGGAGTGGCGCCGCGCTGACGCGCCAAGGCGATCTTGCCTCCGGGACTTTGGCACACATGACGGCAATGCGAAAGCGGTCTTTCCGGTGTCCGTGGAAATCAGGACCTAAGTCCCGCGACCTCGGACCGTTGGTCCTTCTTCCGAGGGTCGGCATTCGGCTGCTGGTGTTGAATCCACCCCCCATAGGTCATCTCTATGGGGGGATAGGCCGGTAATGCCTACCCGGGCAGATCCACGGAGTGAAGGGTGAGGTCGGAAAGAAATGCTGTTCCGTGAAGACCGGGGCCGGCAGGCCCCTCATGTAGGAGACGACCTCGCAAGTGAAGTGGAAACGCACAAACCGAACGGCCACCGTTGTGCTCGCGACCGGGTTGCTGGCCGGAGGCGGCTTCGCACCAGCAGCGGCCACCGCGGCGGACGGTCGCCCGAAGGGGCCGACCGAGGCGGCGGCAGGAACCCTCATCACGACCGTCGAGCTCACCGAGAACGACTACATCCGCCTCAGTGGCGAGAAGGACGACGGCGCACCCGGTGGCCTGGTGAAGGTGACCACCTCGGACGGCAGCACGTTCCTTGTGTACTGCCTCGACGCCAGGAGCGATCTGCGAACGGGATCGCTCTACCGGGAGACGGCCCCGTCCGCCGTGCCCACGCTGAAGGGCAACTCCGATGCGGGGAAGGTCAACTGGATCCTCCAGCACGGCTATCCGAACGTCACCGAGGGCGAGCTCGGCGAGCTGGTCGGCGGCACGCTGTCCAAGAACGCGGCGGCCGGCGCGACCCAGGCCGCCATCTGGCGCATCACCAACCACGTCACGGGCGTGCCGTGGGACTCCGCGGGGGCCGAACTCGCCGACTACCTGGCCTCCCACGCCGTCGACGCTCCGGAACCGGCGGCCCCGCTCTCCCTCGCCCCCGACACCGTGACCGGAAGGGCCGGGGAGGTGCTCGGCCCGATGGTGATCGCCTCCACCGGCGACGAGGTCCACGCCTCCCTCGACCCGGCCGCAGTCAAGGCCGGCGCCGCACTGACCGACCGGACGGGCAGGGTCCTCTCCGACGGCGAGGGCCGACTGACCCACCCCGCCGGCAACGGTGAGCAGCTGTTCGTGAAGGCCCCGGCCGACGCCGAGGCGGGCCGGGCAGGCATCACGGCAACAGCCTCCGTCCCGGCGACCAAGGGGCGAGCACTGGTCAGCCCCGACAGCCAGGACCTCCTCCTGGTACGCGGTGCCGGCCGGATCCCCGTCACCGCGACCGCGGAGGCGGGGTGGACCGCGAACGACGCCACACCACCGCCCTCCGAGAGCCCCGAAGAACCCGGCACCCCGGAGGACCCCGGCAACCCCGAGGAACCCGGCGGCAGCGGACCGGAACAGCCCGGGGGCGGAGCGAAGCCGGAACAACCGGGCAGCGATGGATCCGGATCGGTGCCGTCCCCCACCCCCACTGCGTCCGGCTCCTCCGAAATCCCCAAGCCCGACGAGACACCGAGCCGCGAAACCGACACCAAGCCGACCGGAACGACAACCGGACCGGCCGGGCCCAGCGGTACTCCCGTGGCTGACGGCGAACTCGCCCACACCGGCGCGAGTGCCGTCACCGCCGCCGCCTCGGCGGCCGTTGCTCTCGGCGTCGGCACAGCCCTGGTCCTGATCGGCCTGGCCCGGCGACGGCGCCACTGACCGCCCCGGCGCGCATGCGCCCGGTTCACACCTGAGTTGCCTGGTCAGGGCATTGCCCAGGGCCTTCACCCAAGCCGGTACGTTCGGTCCCCCGTCAAGGTGACGGGAGACCGAACGCCTGCGTGGTGGTCGAAGAACAGGGTCCGGCCGGTGTCGAGGGTCGCGATCTGCTTCATCTGCCCGTCGGTGAGCTCGAAGTCGAAGACGTCGATGTTCTGCGCCATCCGGCCGGGGTCGACGGACTTGGGGATGGTGACGATGTCGCGCTGGATCAGCCAGCGCAGCACCACCTGCGCGACCGACTTGCCGTGCGCCACGCCGATCGCGGCGAGCACGGGGTGGACGAACAGGTCGTTCCTGCCTTCGGCGAAGCCGCCCCACGCCTGGTGCTGCACCCGGTGCTCGCGCATCAGGGCGTGGTCCGCGTCGCGCTGGTAGAAGGGGTGGGTCTCGATCTGGTTGACCTGCGGGGCGGTCTCGTTGTTGAGGATCAGGTCCAGGAGGCGGTCGGGGTGGAAGTTGGCGACGCCGATCGCCCGGGTCAGGCCCTCGCGCTGGGCCGTCTCCATGGCGCGCCACTGGCCGTAGACGTCGCCGTAGGGCTGGTGCATCAGGTACAGGTCGACGTGGTCCAGGCCGAGCTTGGCCAGGGAGGTGTCCAGGGCGCGGCGGGTGTTGTCCTGGGCGGGGGAGTCCTGGACCCACAGCTTGGTGGTGATGAACAGGTCCCTGCGGTCGATACCGCTGTTCTTGATCGCGTGGCCGACGGCTTCCTCGTTGCCGTAGGCGGCGGCGGTGTCCAGCAGCCGGTAGCCGGCCGCGAGGGCGTCGGTGACGGCCTGCTCGGTCCGGTCTGCGGGGATCTGGTAGACGCCGAAGCCGAGGACCGGCATCCGGACGCCGTTGTTCAGGGTGACGTGCTGCACGGTGGTGATCCCTCTTCGTTCGAGCGCGTGGTGAGTCCGTCCGGCCGGGGCCCGGGGAAGGGCGCTCCCAGCGTGGCCCGCATCCGTGGCCGCCGCCCGGTGGCGACGAGGCCCGAGCGGTCGGGATGCTGCTTCCGGGCGGTGGGCCCGCACTCCGGGGCCGCAGCGCCGTCCCGGCCCGCCCGCCAACCCGTCCGCCCCGGGCTGCGCAACCTCGTCCAGATGATCAGCGGCGTCCCCGCCCACCTCCGCAACGCCCGCCTCGACCTCCTGGCCGCCAGCACCCTCGCCCGCGCCCTGTTCGCCCCCGTCTTCGACAGCCCCGCCCGCCCGGCGAACGCCGCCCGCTTCACCTTCCTCGACCCCGGCGCCACCGCGTCCTACCCCGACTGGGACACCGTCGCCGACCAGAACGTCGCCACCCTGCGCGCCGAAGCCGGCCGTACCCCCACGACAAGGCCCTCTCCGACCTGATCGGCGAACTCTCCACCCGCGGTGGCGACGCCTTCCGCCGGCGGTGGGCCCGCCACGACGTCCGCCACCACCGCGCCGGCGCCAAGCGCATCCACCACCCCCTCGTCGGCGACCTCACCTTCAGCTACGAGACCACCCGGCTCACCGCCGACGACGGCCTCCACCTCATCCTCTGCGCCGTCCCACCCGGCAGCCGGGACGCGGAAGCCCTTGACCTCCTCGCCAGCTGGAGCACTCCAGCACCGACACCCTCCAGCACCACCAGATCCGGGTGAGCGTGACGACGGTGGCCGCCCCCGGCGACAGCTCGCCGGCCGTCGTGGGCAGTCGGTGTCTGGAAGAATCGTGCGGCCGGTGACGACGAGGAGGCACGTGTGGGGGACGATCTGCGGCCGCGGATTCCACAACTGCGGCTGGACGAACTGCTCGAGGAGTTGCAGGCGCGGATCGACGCGGCCCGCGGGACCAGGGACCGGGTGCACAGCCTCTTGGAAGCCGTGTTGTCGGTCGGCCGGGAGCTGGACCTCACCCAGGCGTTGCGGCGGATCGTGGAGGCCGCCGCCCTGCTGGTGAACGCCCGCTATGCGGCCCTGGGGATCATCAGTCCGGACGGGGAGCGGCTCTCGGAGTTCCTGACCGTCGGCATGTCGGCCGAGGAGGTGGCCGCGATCGGCCCCCACCCGACCGGGAAGGGGCTGCTGGGTGAGCTGATCAGCCACCCGGAGGCGCTGCGGCTGGGTGATCTGTCGCAGCATCAGGCGTCCTACGGGTTCCCGGCGAACCATCCGCCGATGAAGACCTTCCTCGGCGTGCCGGTCCGGGTCCGGGAGAAGGTGTTCGGGAACCTCTACCTGACCGACAAGCGGGGCGGCGAGGAGTTCGACGCCGACGACGAGTCGGTGATCGCGACGCTGGCCGTGGCGGCGGGGGTGGCGATCGACAACGCGCGGCTGTACGAGGAGGCGCAGCGCCAGCAGCAGTGGCTCAGCGCGAGTGCGGAGATCACCCGCAGTCTGTTGTCGGGCAGTCCGCGCACCCAGGTGGTGGAGTTGATCGCGCAGCGGGCCCGGGAGATCACCGGTGCGGAGCTGGCGGACATCGTCCTGCCGGAGGCCGACGGGGAGACGCTGAGGGTCGAACTCGCGCTGGGCGGGGACGTGGGGAAGAGGACCGGCCTGGTCGTGCCGCGGGAGGGCACGCTCTCCGGTGCGGCGCTCACGCAGGGGGCTCCGGTCAGCACCTTCGACGTCGTCGCCGATCCGCGCCTGGTGGACGATCCGCGGCGGACGGAGCGGTTGGGCCCGGCCGTCGCGGTCCCGCTGGGGCGGACCGGAGGGCACATCGACGGTGTCCTGGTGTTGGCGCGCCGTGCTGGGGAGGCGGCGTTCACCGAGCAGGAGACCGGACCGCTGCTGGGTTTCGCGGACCAGGCCGCGCTCGGGCTGGAGTTGGCGTCCCGCCGCCGGGACGCCGAGCAGTTGGCGATGCTGGAGGACCGGGACCGGATCGCCCGGGACCTGCACGACCTGGCGATCCAGCGGCTGTTCGCCACCGGGATGACCCTGCAGAGCGCGGCGCGCTTCATCGACCATCCCGGGGCGTCGGACCGGGTGATGCGCGCGGTGGGGGACCTGGACGAGACGATCAAGATCATTCGCTCGACGATCTTCGGACTGCGGGCCCGGGAGGACAGGGCGGAAGGCGGTCTGCGGGCCCGGGCGGTGAAGGTGGTCGAGGAGGCTCAGGCGGCACTGGGGTTCGCGCCCCGGCTGAGCATGGAAGGTCTGCTGGACACCGATGTCCCCACGGCCGTGGCCGACCACGTGGTGGCGGTCCTGGGCGAGGCGTTGAGCAACGCCGTACGGCACGCGAACGCCGGACGGGTCGAGGTGGTGCTGCAGGCGACGGGTACGCAGGTCGTGCTGACGGTGCAGGACGACGGCGTGGGGATTCCCGAGCAGGGAAGGCGCAGCGGCCTCCGGAACCTCGCGGAGCGGGCCGAGGGCTTGGGCGGCACGCTCGAGCTCGCCGTTCCGCCGGGCGGAGGCGCGAGGTTGGTGTGGTCGGCACCGCTCGGTGGTTGAACAGCCCTACAAAACAGCGGAGTCAAGGAGGTCGGCCTCACCTGGCGCAGCTCGGTGAGGCAGCCAGGAGGCGTCCGGTCACCAGCTCCGCGTGGATCAGGACGGTGACCTGTTCGTGCTGCCGGGCCGGGGCGAGGTCGTCCGGTGCCGGGCCGTCGGTGACCTCGGCCCTGCCGAGCACGGTGACTGTCCAGCCGCTGCCGTCCGACTGGCGGACCTCGCCGGCCTCGAAGGCCACCAGGGAGCCGGAGATGGCGCGGACCAGATCGGACCCGGCGGCGGCGCGCAGCAGCACACCGCCGCTGCCCAGGCGGTAGCGGGTCGGCAGCACGGCGGGCAGGGCGCCGACCGTGTAGACGACTCGGCCGACCGCCGCCGTGTCGAGCAGGCGCAGGCACTCCGCCTCGTCGAGCGGCACGGGATCGGCTGGTGCTGGGATCTGATCGGGCTTCATGTCATCGATGTTCGCTCGGGGCGGCCCCCCTGGTGAGGGGCCGATGGTCCCCGAGGGTCCGCCGGACGGTCCCGGAGCGGATGGGCGGTACGCGTACGTACCCGGCTGCTCAGCCGGGGCGGCCGGCCGGGTGCCGGTCCGCGCCGAGTGCCTGGGTGGCGATGACGGCTGCCTGCACGCGGCGTTCCACCCCGAGCTTGGCGAGCAGCCGGGAGATGTGGTTCTTGACGGTCTTCTCCGCGAGGTAGAGCCGCTCCCCGATCTGACGGTTGGTCAGGCCCTCGCCGATCAGGGCGAGGATCTCGTGCTCGCGGCCGGTGAGTTCGGGGAACGCCGACACCTGAGGGGTGCTGTCACCGCGCATGCGGGCCATCAGCCGCGTGGTGGCCCCGGGGTCGAGCATGGACTGCCCGGAAGCGACGGTGCGGACGGCGGACACCAGGTCGGTGCCGCTGATCTGCTTGAGGACGTACCCGGCGGCACCTGCCATGATCGAGTCGAGCAGGGCCTCCTCGTCGTCGAAGGAGGTCAGCATCAGGCACGCCAGGCCCGGCATCCGCGAGCGCAGTTCCCGGC
>NZ_JBSFGS010000056.1:0-18627 GCF_053596675.1 Kitasatospora sp. NPDC001664 | reverse complement strand
CGAGACCGAACCGAACAGCTTGCCGAGCAGGCCGTGCGTGGTCCCGACCACGATCGCGTCGGCGGCGTACTCCCGGCCGACCTCCTCGACCCCGAACCGGACGGTTCGGGGGCCGACGCCGTGTCAGACCACCTGGACCGGATAGACCGGCAGGGCGTTGGCCGGGTCATCCAGGCAGACGCCGCTGCGCAGGTCGAAGGTCTGCTTGTGCATGGGGGAGGCGACGGTGGGGGCGCCGTCCACGCTGCCGGTGATGCCGTCGGCGATCACGTCGGCGTGCGAGAACGGGTCGCGGTTGCCGACGGCGTAGACCTCGCCGCCGGGGGTGCGGAAGACGGCGGCCTGCTCGCCCTCGGGGAGCAGGGCGGCGACCCCGCAGGCGGGTTCGAGCTCCTCGTAGGCGCAGACGGTGACCCATGTGCCGTCGGGGGACTGGACCTGGACCTGGCCGGTGCGGTTCATCACTGCTCCTGGAGGACGGGGACGGTCGGGGAGTCGACGAAACTGACGGGGTCGGCGGGGGCGTTGACGAAGGGGGCGAAGGCGCGGAGCTTGGCCGGGTCGTCCAGCACGGCCCGCCACTCGTCCTGGTAGGCGGCCACGTGCCGCTCGGCCTGGGCCTCCAGCTCGGTGGCCAGCCCGAGCGAGTCCTCCACCACCACCGCGCGGACGTGGTCGAGGCCCAGGCGCTCCAGCCAGGCGGCGGTCCGCTCCAGCCGCTCGCCGGTGCGGGCGTAGTACATCAGGAAGCGGTCGGTGAGCCGGAGCAGTTCCTCGGTGGAGAGGTCGGAGGCCAGCAGGTCGGCGTGGCGCGGCGTGGTGCCGCCGTTGCCGCCGACGTAGAGGTTCCAGCCCTTGGCGGTGGCGATCACGCCGATGTCCTTGCCCCGGGCCTCGGCGCACTCGCGCAGGCAGCCGGAGACCCCGCCCTTGACCTTGTGCGGGGTGCGCAGGCCCCGGTAGCGCAGCTCCAGGTCGATCGCCAGCTGCACCGAGTCGCCCTGCCCGAAGCGGCACCAACGGCTGCCCACGCAGGACTTCACGGTGCGCAGCGACTTGCCGTAGGCGTGGCCGGACTCGAAGCCGGCGTCCACCAACCGCCGCCAGACCGCCGGGAGTTGTTCGCGCCGGGCGCCGAAGAGATCGATCCGCTGGCCGCCGGTGACCTTGGTGTGGAGGCCGAAGTCCCGGGCCACCTCGCCGATCACGATCAGTTGCTCGGCGGTCAGTTCGCCACCGGGGATGCGCGGCACCACGGAGTAGGTGCCGTCCTTCTGCAGGTTGGCCAGGTAGCGGTCGTTGGAGTCCTGGAGGCCGCGCTGTCCGGGGTCGAGCACGTGCCGCAGCCCGAGCTCGGGCCCGAGGGTGGCCAGGATCGAGCCGACCACCGGCTTGCACACCGCGCAGCCGTCCTCGGCGCCGTTGCCGTGTGCCGCCAGCACCTCGGCGAAGGAGGTGAACCCCCCTTCCACGACGGCCTGGTAGAGCTCGGCGCGGGACAGCGTGAAGTGCTCGCACAGGCCCGGGCGGCGCTGCACGCCGAAGCCGTCCAGCAGGGACTGCAGGGTGCCCGTGCAACCGCCGCAGCCGGTGCCGGCCCTGGTGCAGGCCTTCAGCTCGGAGAGCTCGGTGACGCCCTCGGCCACGGCGGCCCGGACGGCGCCCTTGGTGACGTTGTGACAGCTGCACACCACGGCCTCGTCCGGCAGCAGCTCGGCCCCGGGCGGCGCCCCGGCTCCGGCCGGGAGGAGGAACGACTCGGGCGCGGCCGGGAGTTCGGTGCCGGTGTGCGGGCGCAGCAGCCCGTACGCGGCGGCGTCGCCGACCAGGATGCCGCCGAGCAGCCGGCCGTCGGCACCGAGCACCAGCTTCTTGTAGACCCCGGAGCCGGAGTCGGAGAACTGCACCTCCACCGAGCGCCCGCCGGCCGCGAACGGGTCGCCGAAGCTGGCCACGTCGGCGCCCAGCAGCTTGAGCTTGGTGTCGGTGTCGGCGCCCTCGAAGGAGGCGGAGCCGTCGCCGTGCAGCTGCTCGGCCACCACCTCGGCCATCTGGTAGCCCGGGGCCACCAGGCCGTACACCTGGCCGTCGCAGGTCTGGGCGCACTCGCCGACGGCGTAGACCGCCGGGTCGGTGGTGCGGCAGTGCCGGTCGACGGCGACGCCGCCCCGGTCGCCGCAGAGCAGCCCGGCGTCGCGGGCGAGCCGGCCCCGGGGGCGCACGCCCGCCGAGAACACCACCAGGTCGGCGTCGACCAACTGGCCGTCGCTCAGCCGCAGGCCGTCGGTGACGCCGTCCGCGTCCAGCTCGATCCGGTTCGCCCCGACACCGGTGTGCACGCCGATGCCCATCCCCTCGACCGCGCCGCGCAGGGCGGCCCCGCCGCCCTCGTCCAGCTGGAGCGGCATCAGCCGGGGTGCGAACTCCACCACGCTGGTGCGCAGCCCCAGGCTGCGCAGCGCACCGGCCGCCTCCAGTCCGAGCAGCCCGCCGCCGACCACCACCCCGCTGCGGGCGCCGGCCGCCGCGTAGGCGGTGATCGCGTCCACGTCGTCCAGGGTCCGGTAGGCGAAGCAGCCCGGGGCGTCCGCGCCGGGCACCGGCGGCATGAAGGGGTACGAGCCGGTGGCCAGCACCAGGGCGTCGTAGCCGAGGGTGCGGCCGCCTGCGGTGGTGACGGTCCGTCGGGCGGTGTCGAGGGCCTCGGCCGGGTCGCCGAGGTGCAGCTCGATGCCGTGTTCGGTGAAGAACTCCGGCCCGGCAAGCGCGAGTTCGTCCGGGCTGGTGCCGGTGAAGCGGGCCGTCAGGTGCACCCGGTCGTAGGCGGGGCGGCTCTCCTCGGCGAGCACCACGGCCCGCCAGTCGCGCTCGAAGGCCCCGCGCTCGGCCAGGGCGGACAGCAGGCGCTGGCCCACCATGCCGTGTCCGACGAGGACCAGGGTCTTGGGCGTCATGGTGCGTGCTCCTCCTGCGCGGGTGCTCCTGTCTCCGACCGTAGTTCGGGGTTGCTGGGCGTCCCACGAGTAAAGGGCCCGAGCAGAAGGGACCTTGGGCCCGAGTGACACGCGGCCGGGCGGTGCGGGACCTTCGGCCCCGGAGCCGGTGGCCTCGGCCCGGTCCGGCCGCCCCGGGCGGCCGCCTAGCGTGGACGGTGAAGGGAGTGGAGCCTGATGACCGTCTTCGCACCGATCCGTGAGCCGGGGCCGCTGCCCGCCGCAGGGTCTGCCGGGCCGCCCTTGGTGCTGGCCGTGCACGGCAGCGCCGTCCCGGCGGCGGTGCGCACCGTGACCAGGCTGTGCTCCCGGCTCGACGCCCTGACCGGACGTCACCCCGTGGTGGGCCACCTGGACGTGCAGAGCCCCTCGCTGGCCGAGGTGCTCGGGCAGCTGACGGGCGAGGCCGTGGTGGTGCCGCTGCTGCTCGGCGACGGCTTCCACCGCGCGGTGGACGTCCCGGGCGTGGTGGCCGCGGCCACCGGAGTACGGGCCGTGGTCACCCCGGGGCTGAGCGGCGCCGCCGCCTCGATCGGACTGGCGCTGCACGGACGGCTGCGGGAGGCCGAGGAACGGGCCGGCGGCCGGGCCGACGCCGTGGTGGTGGCCGCCGCCGGCTCCACCCGCCCGGGCGGCAACGACGGCGCACTGGCCGCCGCCGCCCAGCTGGAGCACCTGCTCGGCGGCACCGTCCCGGTCCGCACCGCCTACTGCTCCGCCACCGCACCCACCGTCCCGCAGGCGGTCGACGCCCTCCGGGCCGAGGGCCACCGCCGGATCGCGGTCGCCGCCCACCTGCTCGCCCCGGGCCGCTTCACCGCCGCCCTCCCCGCCGCCGGCGCCTGGACCGTCACCGCCCCGCTGGCCGACCACCCCCTGATCGCCCGCGCCGTCCTGCGCCGCTACGCCCTCGGCCAGCGGATCGGGGTGTGAGTGGTCACGCCGGGGGCGCGGGGCTCTGCTGACCTGCGGCTCCGCCGCGCGGGCGCGCTGGGGAACGGCAGCACGTGCAACTGGCTGACGGAGCCTCAGTTGCAGGTGAGCCGCCTTCCGATTCGCGCCCCGCGGCGGAGCCGCAGGTCAGCAGAGCCTCGCGCCCCCGGGGCGCCGCCCTGCCGGGCCCCGGCTGTAAAACGTTTGGCCTCGAAGGAACGTCCCGTGAGAATGGCCGTATGAGTACCCCACAAGGTCCGGTCGCGGTACCGGAGTTCGTCCGTGAGTACGCCGCCGGCCGGCCCCTGCGGGCCGTCTGGGAGAACGAGCTCGGCGGGCTGACCTTCCAGGTCGGCCTGGCGGAGCGAACGTTCGTGAAGTGGAACCCGGCGGGGAACACCATCGACCTGTCCGCCGAGGCGGCCCGGCTGACCTGGGCGGCGAAGTACGCCACGGTGCCCCGGGTGCTGGAGCAGGGGGCGGACGAGGGCGGCAGCTGGCTGGTCACCGAAGGCCTGCCCGGGAGTTCGGCCGAGGACGAGCACTGGCGGCGCCGGCCGGAGCAGGCGGTGCGCGCGCTCGGGGCCGGGCTGCGCCGGCTGCACGAGGCGCTGCCGGTGGCGGACTGCCCGTTCGACTGGTCGGTGCCCACCCGGCTGGCCTCGGTGCACGCCAGGGTCGCCGCCGGACTGGTGGAACCGGCGTGCTGGCCCGATGAGTTGGCGTACGTGGGCGGCGTGCCGCGGGCGCTCGAACTGCTGGCGGACGCCCCGCCGGTGGACCGCCTGGTGGTCTGTCACGGCGACGCCTGCTCGCCCAACACCCTGATCGGCGAGGACGGCACCGCCTCCGGGCACGTCGACCTGGGCGACCTCGGGGTGGCCGACCGCTGGGCCGACCTGGCGATCGCCACCTGGAGCACGCGGTGGAACTACGGGCCGGGCTGGGAGGAGCCCCTGCTGGAGGCCTACGGCGTCGCGCCCGATCCGGAGCGCACCGCCTACTACCGGCTGCTCTGGGAGCTCTCGGACTGAACACCGGGCCCCGCCGCGCGGAGAGCGCGCGGCGGGGCCCGGCCGGGGCCCGGCCTGGGGTCAGCCGGTGACGCTGGGCAGGCCGGTCTCCAGGTGGCCGGTGAAGCGCTGGGACCAGGTGGAGTCCGAGCTGACGGTGACCGTGAAGTCGTACCAGCCGTTCTGGTGGGCGACGGCGTTGAAGTAGTCGCTGGTGTTGCCGCCGGGCTGGACGATGTAGGTCCACGGGCCGTCGGTGCGGTAGTTGTTCGGGGTGACGGTGAAGGTCACGGCCGAGGTGCCCGCGTTGTCGAGGCGGAACCAGAGGGCGAGCTTGCCGGTGTCCGGCGCGTTCGCGTACGAGGCGGTGACGGTGACGGTCTTGCCCGCCTTGGTGGCGTCGCCCTTGAAGCGGCGCAGGAAGCGGTTCGGGCCGGTGACGCTCAGGTCGTAGGGGCCGTTGCCGAAGTTGGTGCCGCAGTTGAAGAAGTCGCTGGTGGAGCCGGCCGGGTCCACCGTGTACTGCCACGGGCCGCCGCTGCGGTGGGCGTTGGCGTAGGCCGCGAAGTGGGTGGCGCTGGTGGCGGCGGCGCCCTCGTTGGCCATCTTGATCCAGACCTTCATCACCCCGTTCGCGCCGAACTCCAGGTGGTCCAGGTTGGCGTTTGGCTGGTACGGCAGCGCGCGGGCCGGCCGGGTGCCGGGCTCCTGGAGCGGGAGCGCGTTGTTGGTCGGGGCCGGGTTCGGCAGCGGGCCGCAGGTGGACTGGCCGATCACGAAGGAGGTGTCGGGCAGTGCGGGCATCCCGTAGACCGGGTGGGCGAAGTCGAACATGCCGGTCAGGTCGCCGGTGACCTTGCGCCGCCAGGCGGAGATGTTCAGGCAGACCGCGGGCTTGCCGAGGGCGGCCGTCCAGCGCTCCAGGAAGCGCAGCACCGAGGTGTGGTCGAAGACCTCCGAGGAGACCCAACCGCCGCGGCTCCAGGGCGAGATGGCGATCATCGGGACCCGGAAGCCGAGGCCGACCGGCTGGCCGTTGTAGAACTCCCCGGGCGTCCCGGCGACCGGCACCGGCGGCGGCACGTGGTCGAAGAAGCCGTCGTTCTCGTCGTAGTTGAGGAACATGATGCTGGAGTTGAAGACCGCCGGGTCGGCGTTGAGCGCGTCCATCACCAGGTGCACGAAGTGCGCGCCGTCGTTCGGCGGCGCGTAGGGGTGCTCGGAGGAGGCCTCGTCGGCGACCACCCAGACCACTTGCGGCAGCGTCCCGTTCAGCACGTCGGCGCGGATCGCGGCGGCGATGTCGTCCGGGGTCTTCCCGGTCACCTTCGGGACGGAGCCCATGCCCTTGACCTTGAGCGGGCTGCCGGCCGGGGCGTCGGTGAACTGCTTGAAGTAGGCCAGGGCGTTGTCGCCGTAGTTGTCGGCCGCGTTCTGGTAGAGCTTCCAGCTGACCCCGGCGGTCTCCAGCGCCTCGGCGTAGGTCTGCCAGCGCAGGCCGGACTCGTCGCCGCCGTTGTAGGCCGGGCCGCCCGCCTTGCCGTCCGGGTCGATCTGTCCGCTCCAGTGGAAGGTGCGGTTGGGGCCGGTGGCGCTCAGCGTGGAGCAGAAGTAGGCGTCGCCGACGGTCCAGTTGTCGGCCAGCGCGAAGTGGAACGGGATGTCCTTGCGGTTGAGGTAACCGAGCGCGCGGACACTGGACTTGGCGGCCACCCAGTTGTCCATCTTGCCGGTGTTCCAGGCGCTGTGCTGGTCGTTCCAGGAGTGCGCGAGGTCGCCGTTGCACTGGGCGAGGCGCTCGGGGGTCTGGCCGCCGGCCGCCTTGGTGGCGCTGAACAGCCACGGGTACTGGCGGCCCGTCCCGTTCGGCTGGTTGAAGACGCTGAACCCGCCCGGGATCTGGATCGCGGCCCGGTCGCCGAAGCCCCGGACGCCCTGGAGGGTGCCGAAGTAGTGGTCGAAGCTCCGGTTCTCCTGCATCAGGATCACGATGTGCCTGGCGTCGGTCAGCGTGCCGGTGGCGTCCAGCCCGTACTGCTCCGCCGCCTCGGCCGCCCCGCCGCCGACCGTGGCCGACCCCGCGACGGCCGCCCCGGCCGCCCCGGCCGCCGACAGTGCCATGAACTTCCTACGACTCAGCTCGGACATCCCGCAGCCCGTCCCTTCGCTCCACAGAAGCCGCTGATGGTGGCCGGTGTTGTCTGCACACGTTGTGTGCACGCCATCGGCCGAGCGGAATCTTTGCGCAGGTCGCGGCCGGTGGCCATGACTTTCCATCAAGGCTTGTTGGACTGTTCAACGCCCGGTCGCCGGGCGAAGGCGAGATGAACGCGAAGCGGTACGGCGGCTCAGAGCCCGCCTCCGCAGCCGGCACCCCCGCAGCCCGCGCCGCCTCCGCAGCCGAAGCCTCCGACGGCCCCCGCCGCCTCCCCGCCCCGGCCGACGGGTCCGGCCGGGCTCCCGGGCAGCGAGGGCAGCCACCGGTGGTGCTGCCAGGGGAAGAGCGTGACGGCGGCCCACCAGGACGGGAAGGACACCCGGTCGCCGGTCGCGGCGCACTCGGCCTCGGTGGCCTCGCAGGCCGTGCCGTACCACTCGACCGCCTGGGTCCGCTGCGTGCGCAACTCCAGCAGCCCGTGCTCCAGTTCACGGACCGTCAGCCGGGCGGCGGTGGGGTCCGCCTCCGGCGGCACCTCGGCGTCCCACCGGAAGACCCGGACCGGCCCGAGGGCGGCCGGGGCCAGCAGCCCCCAGACCGGACGGTCCGCCCCGGCCCGGAAGCGCTGGGCCCGGGCCGTCCGGAGGGCCGCCTCCCGGCGCTCCCGGTGCTCCGCCAACCGGGCCGCGATCTCGGCCGCGACCGGTCGGTACGCCTCGTCGGCCCGTGTGGCCGCGACCGGCCCGCGGCCCAGAGCCCGGATCACCCGGCCCCGCGCTCCCGGCGGGCGCGTCGCCGCCCGGTGCCGTTCGGCCGCCCCGGCCCACCGCTCCAGCTCCTCCCGGGTGCCGGGCACCACCGTCGCCCCGGGTGCGCCGCTCCGCTCCGTCCCGGCCTCGCGCACCGGGTAGCGGCCGTCCTCCGGGGCACCGACCTCGATCAGGATCCGCTCCTCCACCGTTCCCCACCCTCCGTCGTACGGACCACGGGCGTGGTCAGTCCTTCACGGTGATACCCAGGGCCTGGGCGAACTGTGGCGCCAGTTCGAAGAGTTGCGCGGATCCGAGGATGGCTCCGCGCAGTCCGTGCGGGCCGTCGGTGAGGCCCAGCGAGCGGGCGCCGCGGAAGTCGGCCTGCTTGAGCACGGCGCCGCTCAGCCGGACCTCCTCCAGGGTGGAGCCGGGGAAGGAGACGTCGGTGAGCTTGGCCTCGCCGAAGTCCACGTCCCGCAGCAGGCAGTCCTCGAAGACCACGTCCCGCAGCACCGCGCCGCGCAGGTTGACCGCCTCCAGCTTGCACTGGCGCAGCACCACCCGGCGCACCGCCGAGCCGTAGGCGGTCAGCCCGGCCAGCACGGTGGAGACCAGGCCGGCGTCCTGCCACTCGCTCTCCGCGCAGTCCACCGCCACCCAGCGGCTGCCCTGCACCCAGACCTCGTTGAACCGGGTCTGCCGCAGCCGTGCCCCGGACAGCTCGGTGCCGGTGAAGGCGCACTCCAGGAAGCTCCCGCCGCCGGCCGAGACCGCCTCCAGCGGACCCTCGAACCGCACGGTGTCGTAGCGGTCGCCGCGCAGCGGGCCGCTGTGCGGGACGAGCAGGTGCGCGTAGGGCAGGTCGTCGAGCCGGTCGGGGACGGACTGCACGGCGGGGGCCTCCTGGGCTGACGGGGCGTTACCGGGCGAAGGCCGGGTTGCCGGTCCACCAGTTGCCGGGGGCCTCGGGGTCGCGGCTGCTCCAGTACTCCACCACGGCCTGGACGAACTCCTCGGGGTCGAGCGTACCGTTGCCGTCCAGGTCGAGCCGCGAGAAGGCCAGGTCGGTGTCCTCCCGGGTGAGGTCCGGGAAGTGGCCGCGCTGGAAGGCGTAGAACTCCTCCCGGTCGACCACCCCGTTCCCGTCGGCGTCCGCGACCGTGAGGAAGACCTCG
Source organism: Kitasatospora sp. NPDC001664 (assembly GCF_053596675.1). Taxonomy (NCBI): domain Bacteria; kingdom Bacillati; phylum Actinomycetota; class Actinomycetes; order Kitasatosporales; family Streptomycetaceae; genus Kitasatospora; species Kitasatospora sp. NPDC001664. Next base: position 9,603 of record NZ_JBSFGS010000056.1, on the reverse strand, counting down.
GCCAGCGCGCCGACGGTGGCCCGGGCGGCCGCCGGGTCCTCGGCCAGGCCCAGGGTGCTGGTGATGAACTCCTCCCGGCCGATCTCGGTGGCGCCCGCGGGCAGGGTGGGCAGGTGCAGCTCGCGCCAGATGTGCAGGTAGGCGTCGACGATCCGGTCCTCCTCGGCGGAGCCCTCCGGGTGGCCGAGGGAGCGGGCGCTGTCGCGGCCCATCAGCACGTGGTCGGCCTCGGTGAGGCGGCCGTCGCCGTCCCGGTCCAGGTGGTCGAAGCCGTAGGCGATCTTGTCGCGGAGCAGGTCGCCGGTGGTGGCGGGCTCGGTCATGCGGTTCCTCCGGTGGGGTTCTGGTGGACGGGGTGCCCGTGGGACTCCAGGGCCAGGCCCAGGGCGACGGTGGCGGCGCAGACCAGGCCGGCCGCCAGGGTGCCGTGCTCGCCCAGGAAGGTGCAGGCGAGCACGGCCACCGAGGCGGCCGGCAGCAGGGCCTGGCCGAGGCCGGTCTTGACGTGCCGGGAGTGCAGCGCCCAGACCGCGAGCAGGAAGAGTGCGGTGGGGACGGTGACGGCGGCCGCCGCCGGGACGGCGGTGATGTGCGCCTTGTGGGTGGCGTACTCGATCGCCACCTCCAGACCGGCGCCGATCGCGGCGGCCGAGCCGAGCACCACGTAATGGCCGTAGCCCCAGAGGAAGGAGCGGCGGTTGGAGGTGAGGATGTGGTGCACCGGGCGGGCGAAGTAGATCCACCAGGCGGAGAAGCAGATCAGGATGCCGCCCGCGGCGATCGGGATCAGCTCGTCCAGCGCCTCGTGCTCGTCGATCGCGGCCTGCATCGCCAGGGTGGCGGCGGCGACGGTCTCGCCGAGCACGATGATGGTGAACAGGCCGTACCGCTCGGCGATGTGGTGCGGGTGCCAGTTCGACTGGGTGCGCAGTTCGGCCAGGGCCGGGACGGAGAGCTCGGCCACGATGCCGAGCGGCAGCACCCAGGTGAGCGCGCTGTCCGGCACCAACAGCACCAGCACCCAGCCGAGTTGGCAGATGGTGATGCCGATCGCGTAGCGCAGCGCCATGGTCCGCGCCCCGCCGGTCTCGGAGGCGGCCGCGCGCAGCCACTGGGTGACCATGGCCAGCCGCATCACCAGGTAGCCGACCACGGAGAGGGTGAGGTCCCGGCTGTCGAACATCCGGGGCACCCCGGCGGCCAGGATCAGCACGCCGGTGATCTGCACCAGGGTGGTGACCCGGTACGGCACGTCGTCCACGTCGTAGGCGGAGGCGAACCAGGAGAAGTTCATCCAGGCCCACCAGATGGCGAAGAAGGCGAACGCGTAGCCGTACAGCCCGGCGCCCAGGTGGCCCTCGGCCAGGTCGTGCGCCAGCTGCTTCCCGGCCTGGGCGACCGCCACCACGAAGCAGAGGTCGAAGAAGAGCTCCAGCGGCGTGGCCACCCGGTGGCTCTCGTGCTTGCTGCGTGCGGTCATCCGCCGGAAGGCGGGTTGGGAGGGGAGGTCTGTGCTCATGGGGCCACCTGGGCGCTCGGCGTGGTTCCGGTCCCCGTGATCCTGACAGTCCATCACGCCCGGCGCACGCATCCCGGCGACACGCGGACCGTCCGGCTCGCACCCCTTCTGTCCTGCTGTCAGCGCCAGTTGACGGTGGAGTGCGCGAACCGGGTGAACGGACCGCCGGAACCCGGGCGCGCCCCGCGCCGGGGGTCGGTTCCACCCCGTTTGGCCGGATAGATTCCTCCGCAGTGGCAAGGACGACGCGGGCGGACTTCGGGCAACGCGGAAGGTCAAGGCCGGTGGCGGAACACGGGGGCGGGCACACCGCGCCCCCGTGCCGTCGGCCTCGTGATCACCGCGCTGCCCGGCAGTGCCGCCGCACGTCGGGGTGCCGCCGCACCGCCATGCCCGGCTCCGGCCGGGCCGGGGCGGTGCGCGGCGGCGGTCGCCGCCGCGCGGTCCGCCCCGTGGCGCGGGCTACTTCTCCCAGCCCACCTTGGTGATGTCGGTGCTCGCCAGGCTGCCGGCCCCGAAGTTGGCCAGGCCCTTGCGCACCGCCACGATGCTCGGGCGCTGGTAGAGCTCCAGGGTGTGGGCCAGCTCCCAGATCTTGGCGTCGGCCTCGTTGTAGAGCTTGTCGGCCTCGGCCCTGTCCAGCGTCCCGGCGGCGGTGCGCAGCAGGGTGTCGATCTCCGGGGTGGCCAGCTTGGAGTAGTTCCCGAACACGTTGTCGCCCTGCGGGGCGCGGTAGTTGGGGACGCCGGCGGAGAGCGGGAAGGAGCCGGTGTTCCGCCAGCTCGCCAGGTCGAACTTGCCCTGGTTGATGTACTTGGCGAAGTACTCCTTGCTCGGCACCTTGTCCAGGGTGAGCTTCACGCCGACCTGCTGGAGCATCGACTGCACGGCGGCGGCCATGTCGAGCTGGGCCTGGGCCGAGCCGTCGCTGAGCACGTAGTGCAGCTCCAGCGCGGCACCGTCCTTGGTGCGCGGCTGGCCGGCCGCCGGCTCCTTCCAACCCGCCTTCTCCAGCAGCTCCTTGGCCTTGGCCGGGTCAGCCTTGGCCCAGTCGCCGGAGTTGTTCCGGTAGCCGCTCTGGTTGGTCATGTAGAGGTGGTTGTCGAGCGGCTTGAACTCCACCGGCACGCCCGCGTTCACGATCTTGATCAGCGCGGTGCGGTCCAGCGCCTTGGTGAGCGCCTGACGCACCGTCTGGTCGGCCAGCGCGCCGTTGCCGCCGAAGGAGATGTGCACCTCGTCCCACGGGGTGCCGGTGCGGATGACGCCGTCCTTGGCGTCCTTCAGCTGGCCGTAGGCGGTCGCGGTGCCGGCCGAGGCGTAGTCCACCTCGTTGTTGAGGAAGGCCTGGGTGATCGCGGAGCTGGCCAGCACCCGGTAGATGATCTTGTCCAGCTTGGGCTTCGGGCCCCACCACTCCGGGTTGGGCACCAGGGTGATGGTCTGCGCGGTCTTGTTCAGCTCCCCGATCTTGAACGGGCCGCTCCAGACCGGGACCTTCTCGACCCAGCCGTCGTTGAACGCCTCCGGGGTGGAGATCCCGGAGGCCGGCAGCAGCGGGTTGAAGAGGTTCTGCCAGTCCGCGTACGGCTTCTCGAAGGTGACCTTCACCTCCAGGGCGTCCGCGCCCTGCTCCACGCCGGAGATCTGCTCGTAGCCGGAGGAGTCGGCGATGTTGTAGGCCGGGTCCTTGCCGTTGGTGGCCTTCCAGACCGCCTTGAAGTCCTCGGCGCTCAGCGGCTTGCCGTCCGACCACTTGGCCTTCGGGTTGAGCTTGTAGGTCACCACCTGCGGCGACTTGGAGGTCACCTCGGCCGAGGCCAGGTACTCCGGCACCGGGGTGAAGACGCCCTTGGCGTCGGTGCGGAACAGCTGGGCCTGGGTGTAGCCCATGATCTCGACCGCGTCGCCGTACCGGCCGTCCACCTGGTACGGGTTCCACTGGGTGATCCACTGCTGCAGCGGCGGGTGGAACTCGCCGCCGTCCCTGATCTTGTCCAGCGGCTGCGGGTTGTTGTCCTCCGCGTCCTGGGTCGGCACCACGTTCTTCGCCACGTCGCCACCCGAGCCGGAGCCGGCCGAGCTGCAGCCGGTGACGGCGAGCGCCACGGCGGCGGCGAGCACGGCGAGACGGCGTAGGCGGGTGCTGGTGATGGAGTCCATGGGGTTCCCCCGGGAGATAGAGATTTTGGGTGCCGCCAGGTGTGGCGGGAGTTGAACGTGGGCAGCCAAGCGGTGTTCGGCCAGCAGAACGTAACAGCGGATCAGTGCTTCTACCAGGGGGTCTCGTCCACACCTGATCAGACCGACACGTGGCGCAATACGGCGGCAACGTGCACTTCGTAGTGCGCTGGAACACTGATCCAACCCACCTCAGAACAAAGGTAATTCGTCATGTCATCCAGGGTGCCGAGACCCGGCTCCGGTGGTGCGCGGTGATCCGCTACATAGCCAAGCGGCTCGGCTACCACGCCGTCCTGCTGGTCGTCGCCGTCTTCCTCGCCTACGCGCTCGCCAGCGCCGCGCTCGGCCCCCGGGCCTACTTCGAGGCCAAGCAGCCGCGCCCCTCCGCCGCCTCGGTGGACCGCCAGCTGACCGAGCTGAACATCAACGACCGCACCCCCGTGGTGGAGCGCTTCGGCACCTGGGCCGAGGGCCTGGTGTTCCACGCCGACCTCGGCCGCACCATCCACGACACCTCGGTGAACGAGGACTTCGGCCGGCGGATCTGGGTCTCGCTGCGGCTGCTGCTGGTCGGCAGCCTGCTCGGCATGGTGCTCGGCGTCGCGGTCGGCGTCTGGGGCGCGGTGCGCCAGTACCGCTTCTCCGACCGGGCGTTGACCCTCACCTCCTTCGTGCTGCTCTCCACCCCGGTCTTCCTGCTGGCCCTGCTGCTGAAGAACGGCGCGATCGCCGCCAAGGACGCGGCCGGCCACGAGGTGATCCCGTTCACCGGCTACGAGACCCCCGGCCTGACCGGCGGCATCGGCGCCCACCTGGCCGACTGGGGCCTGCACCTGCTGCTGCCCACCCTCTCGCTGGCCCTCGGCGGCCTGGCCGTCTACAGCCGCTACCAGCGCGCCACCATGCTCGACGTGCTCGGCTCCGACTACCTGCGGACCGCCGAGGCCAAGGGCCTGACCAGGCGTCAGGCCCTGCTCAAGCACGGGCTGCGGACCGCGATCATCCCGATGACCACGATGTTCGCCTACAGCTTCCTGGGCATCTTCACCGGCGCCGCCTTCACCGAGACCATCTTCGGCTGGCACGGCATGGGGGAGTGGTTCATCCAGGCGATCAACGAGCAGGACATCAACTCGGTGGTCGCGGTCAACCTGTTCGCCGCGGTGGTGGTGCTGGCCTCCGGCTTCCTGGCCGACCTGCTCACCGCCGCCCTCGACCCCCGGGTCAGGTCCTGATGACTGCCGTGCTCCCGCTCGCCCCGGCCGAACCGGCCGCCCCCGCAGGCCGCTCCCGCCTGGTGCTGCGCCGCCTGCTGGCCGCCCGCGGGGTCGTGATCGGCGCCGTCACGGTGCTGCTGCTCTTCCTGCTGGCCTTCCTCGGCCCGTACCTGACGCCCTGGGACTACGCCGCTCCGGACTACACCGCGCTGCGCCAGCCGCCGTCCGGCCAGCACTGGTTCGGCACCAACGGGCTCGGCCAGGACGTCTTCGCGCAGACCGTCCGGGGCCTGCAGAAGTCCCTGGTGATCGGCCTGCTGGTGGCGGTCTTCTCCACCGTGCTGGCCGGCCTGGTCGGCGCCTGCGCCGGATACTTCGGCGGCTGGGCGGACCGCTGCCTGACCTTCCTGGTCGACCTGATGCTGGTCTTCCCCAGCTTCCTGATCATCACCATCATCTCGCCCCGGCTGAAGGGCTCCGGCTGGATCGCCTTCGTCGTCCTGCTGGCCGTCTTCAACTGGATGATCACCGCCCGGGTGGTCCGCTCGATGACCCGCTCGCTGCGCGAGCGCGAGTTCGTCCGGGCCGCCCGCTTCATGGGCGTCCACCCCCTGCGGATCATCCTGCGCCACATCCTGCCGAACGTCGCCTCCTTCCTGATCACCGACGCCACCATCACCGTCGGCGGCGCCGTGATGAGCGAGGCCGCCCTCTCCTACTTCGGCTTCGGCGTCCGCGCCCCCGACGTCTCGCTCGGCACCCTGCTCGCCGCCGGCACCGACCAGGCCCCGGTCTTCCCCTGGCTGTTCTACTTCGCCGCCGCCCTGCTGGTCCTCTTCGTCCTCGCCGTCAACCTGATCGGCGACGGCCTGCGCGACGCCCTCGACCCCACCTCCCGGAGTTCCCAGTGACCACCCCTCTGCTCGAAGTCGCTGACCTCGCCGTCGACTTCGGTTCTCAGCCGGCGGTCCGGGGCGTCGACCTGACGCTGCGTCGCGGGGAGACCCTCGGGATCGTCGGCGAGTCCGGCTCCGGCAAGTCGGTGACCGCGCTGGCCGTGCTCGGCCTGCTGCCGGGTGCCGCACGGGTCAAGGGCTCCGTACGCCTCGAAGGCCGCGAACTGGTCGGACTGCCCAGCCGTGAACTCGCGGGCCTGCGCGGCAACAAGGTGGCGATGGTCTTCCAGGACCCGCTCTCCGCCTTCACCCCGGTCTACCGGATCGGCGACCAGATCGTCGAGGCGATCCGGGTGCACCAGAAGCTGGACCGGGCGGCAGCCCGTACCAGGGCCGCCGAACTCCTCGACCTGGTCGGCATCCCCGACCCCCGCCGGGCCCTGGACTCCTTCCCGCACGAGTTCTCCGGCGGCATGCGCCAGCGCGCGATGATCGCCATGGCGATCGCCAACGACCCGGACATCCTGCTCGCCGACGAGCCCACCACCGCCCTGGACGTCACCATCCAGGCCCAGGTGCTGGACGTGCTGCGCACCGCCCAGCGGGAGACCGGCGCGGCCCTGGTGCTGGTCAGCCACGACCTCGGCGTGATCGCCGGGATGGCCGACCGGGTCGCCGTGATGTACGCGGGCCGGGTGGTGGAGACCGCCCCGGTGGACGAGCTCTTCGCCCACCCCCGCCACCCCTACACCCTCGGCCTGATCGGCGCGGTGCCCCGCCTCGACGGCGCCCGCGGCGCCCTGGTGCCGATCCCCGGCCAGCCGCCCGCCCCGGGGACGCTCGGCGGCGGCTGCCCGTTCGCCGACCGCTGCCCGCTGGTGGAGGACCGCTGCCGCACCGAGGAGCCCGCGCTCACCGGCGACGGCGACCACCTCGCGGCCTGCCTGCGCGCCGACTTCCTGGCCGCCACCCGCCCGGCCCCGCAGGAGGTCTACCCCGTCCCGCCGCTGCCCGAGCCCGACCTGACGCCCCGTGAGGAGCGCGAGCAGGTGCTCGCCGTCACCGGCCTGACCAAGACCTTCCCGGTGCTCAAGGGCACCGTCTTCAAGCGCCGGGTCGGCTCGGTGCACGCGGTGGACGGCGTCGAGCTGGACCTGCGGCGCGGGGAGACCCTCGGCCTGGTCGGGGAGTCCGGCTCGGGCAAGTCCACCACCCTGTTCGAACTGCTCGGCCTGACCGCCCCCGAGGCCGGCCGGATCGAACTGCTCGGCCACGACACCGCCACCCTCACCAAGGCGGACGCCCACCGCCTGCGCGGCGAGGTGCAGATCGTCTTCCAGGACCCGATGGCCAGCCTGGACCCGCGCCAGCCGGTCGGCGACATCATCGCCGAACCGCTGCTCGCCCAGCGCGCCCCACGCGAGCTGATCGACCGTCGGATCCCCCAGCTGCTCCGCCAGGTCGGCCTGGATCCGGCGCACGCCGGCCGCTACCCGCACCAGTTCTCCGGCGGCCAGCGTCAGCGGATCTCCATCGCCCGGGCCCTCGCGGTCGAGCCCAAGCTCCTGGTCCTCGACGAACCGGTCTCCGCCCTGGACGTCTCGGTCCAGGCCGGCGTGCTCAACCTGCTCCAGCAGCTCAAGGCCGACCTCGGCCTGGCCTACCTCTTCGTCTCGCACGACCTCTCGGTGATCCGCCACCTCTGCGACCGGGTCAGCGTGATGTACCTGGGCCGCACCGTCGAACAGGGCCCGGTCGCCGAGGTCCTCGACCACCCCCGCCACCCCTACACCCGGGCCCTGCGCTCCGCCGTCCCGCTCCCCGACCCGGCCGCCGAACGCGCCCGCACCCGCACCCTGCTCCCCGGCGACCCGCCCTCCCCGACCGAACGCCACACCGGCTGCGCCTTCCGCACCCGCTGCCCGCTCTACGCCGAACTCCCGCCGGAGAAGCGCCCGGTGTGCGAGCAGACGACCCCGCCGCTCACCGACGGAGTCGCCTGCCACCACGCCTGACCGCATGCCCGTCAAGCGCTGCGCAGCTGCCGGGGGAACCAGGGGTCGCCGACCAGCCGGGGGCCGTCCGGGGTGTGCAGGGTGAGGAACTGCGGGGAGGTGGAGTACTCGGCCAGCGAGACGGAGCCGTGCCGGGTCTCCAGCTCGGCCTCGACCCAGACCGGGAGCTTGCGCAGCCTGCGGCGCAGCAGCAGGGCGTCCCGGCGGCTGAACGGGAGCGGGCTGCGCAGCAGCAGGCGCAGCGGGCTGTCGAGGGTGGTGACCGGGACGCCGGTGGCCAGCTCGCAGCCGACGGCGCCGATCGGGCCCCAGCTGAGGTTGTAGCTCTCGACCGCCGCGCCGGCCGCCGGGAGGGCCAGCAGGGCGGGCAGCCCGAGCCGCCGGTCCTCGGGCAACTGCTCCAGGCGGTCCGGGAGTTGCTCGGGCTTGAGGGTCACCGCCACCGCCGAGCGGGGCGCGTAGCCGGTGACCCGCTGGTCCGGGCGGGGGCCGCTCAGCGAGACCGGGATCCAGGTCTCGGCGGCGGCCATCGTGTCCCGGGTGCAGCGCGAGCGGGCCGGGGAGAGCCCGGCCAGGGCCGGGGCCCGGCGGACGGTGACCCAGGGGTTGCCGCGCAGCAGCGTACGGGCCCAGGCGGGCATCGGCTCGGCACCCGAGACGGTCCGCCGCAGCGAGGACGGGCAGTGCAGCAGCAGCAGGTCGTGCGCGGTGGGCGTCCGGCCGTCCATCGCCGGGACCGGCCCGACCACCCGGCGGGGGCGGCCAGGGTGCTCGTCGGGGTCGTCGGCCCTGCGGCGGCGGCGCGGCACTGCGGTGGTCATCGGGGTTCTCCTTCTTGAATTGTGGTGCCGTCAGACGGCGTTGAGGCCGTGGCGGGTGAAGACGCCGCGGGCGGCGGCCACCTGCTCGGGGGTCGGCGAGGGGGTGTCGGCCAGCGCGAAGTCCTGGCCCAGGGCCTCGTACTTGGCCGCCCCCAGCTTGTGGAAGGGCAGCACGTCCACCCGGGAGACGTTGCCCAGCGAGGCGGCGAAGCCGGCCACGCCTTCGACGTTGTCGACCGGGTCGGTCAGCCCGGGCACCAGCACGAAGCGGACCCAGACCTCCTTGCCGAGGTCGGCGAGGCGCCGGGCGAAGTCCAGGGTGGGCTCCAACGGCCGTCCGGTGACCTTGCGGTAGAGCTCGCGGTCCCAGGACTTGATGTCCAGCAGCACCAGGTCGACGTCGGCCAGCAGTTTGTCGGTGGCCCGGGCGCCGAGGAAGCCGGAGGTGTCCAGGGCGGTGTGCAGGCCGAGTTCGTGCTTGTAGCGGTGGAACAGCTCGCCGGCGAAGGCCGGTTGGAGCAGCGGCTCGCCGCCGCTGATGGTGGCGCCGCCGCCGGAGGCCCGGATGAAGGTGGTGTACTTCGCGGCCTCGGCCACCACCGCGTCGGCGGTGGTGCGCCTGCCGTTGCGCATCTTCATGGTGTCGGGGTTGTGGCAGTAGAGGCAGGTCAGCGGGCACCCGGCCAGGAAGGTGACGAACCGGGTGCCCGGGCCGTCCACACCGGTGGAGAGGTCCCAGGAGTGCACCGAGCCGGTGAGCGCACCGGTGAGCGCGCCGACGGGGATCTCGGTTCCGAGGGTGACGGCCATGACGGGATCTCCTGCCTAGAGCGAGCCGTGGAAGGTGCGGTTGAGTACGTCGAGCTGCTGTTCGCGGGTCAGCCGGACGAAGTTGACGGCGTATCCGCTCACCCGGATGGTCAGCTGCGGGTAGTTCTCCGGGTGCTCCAT